>DRHS01000109.1 GCA_011053095.1 Bacteroides sp. | reverse complement strand
TATTGATGATCATTGATATCATCCGGACACTAAAATTTGCGTTTAACCGGTCACCTTCCATAAAAAATCCGGGGGGACAGCCGTTCTCCCGGATTTTTTATGGAAGGTGACCGGTTAAACGCAAATTTTAGTGTCCGGATGATATCAATGATCATCAATATCATGCAGCATAAAAATTGTATGCTTTAAGGACTTGAAAATCTCGTTCAGATATTCTTTTACTGCCTTGGTACTGCCCGGCAGACCATATAGCAGGCTTCTTCCCACGACACCTGCGACCGACCTGCTAAGTAAAGCCCGTGGATTATCCATTCCATATTTTACACGAATCATCTCCATGATACCGGGCAGTTCCATATCAAGGTGCTGATTGATAACTGCCGGAGCAATATCTCTCGATCCCAACCCGGTACTACCGGTTGATATTACAAGATCACACTCATCCTTAAAGGAATTTATCAATTCAGTATCAAAGGCATCCTTGTCATCCGGTATTACTACTTTCTCGGTTTCGTGCAATAAATTATTTTCGGAGTACCAATTTCCCAATTCCTTTACTATCAGTTCCCCGCTTTTGTCCTGGTAAATCCCTGCATGTGCCCTGTCGCTGAGTGTAATTATCTTTGATTTATAAACTTTTGGAATGTATTCAAGTACCTCACCTTTTCGGAGTACTCCCCCTGATATGACACGGCAGAAAATTCCTTCTTTGGGCATCACACAGTTTCCGGATTCCTTGAATATGGCACAGCCCTTTCCGTGGCATTTCTTACCTATCTGGGTTACTTCCAGAATGATATTACCCGACACGAAACGATCCAGAGGTCTGGTCTCATACACAGGGAATCCTTCTGTGGTAATGTTCTCGGCAAATTCACCGAATCCGAGCCGGCGGTCCAACAACTTTTCCTGCTTCCGGATGCTTTCCACCCCAAGCATGCTTACCTGCCTGTGCCAAGGACCGGCATGGGCATCTCCTTTTATTCCGGTCTCATTAATTTCAGCTACTGATCCGGGAACCTTAATCGTTCCTTTATTTTCAGAGATATTAAGTGACAGTACGCTTACTTGCTTATTCATTATCGATTTCCCTTTTTTCCTTCTTTAAAAGCCGTATTTCTTCAATGACCATCTTTTTATCTATTGCCTTGCACATATCATATATTGTCAGCAGAGCTACTGAGGTGCCGGTAAGCGCTTCCATTTCAACTCCGGTTTTGCCCTGGCAATGTACGGAACACTCAGTTCTAATCCCGGCTTCTGTAATCTCAAAAGTTACAGAAACTTTGTCCAGTAACAGATTGTGGCACAATGGAATTAAAGAAGGAGTTTGTTTGGCAGCCTGGATCCCCGCGATCTGAGCAACTGATAGCACATCACCTTTCCGAACATTATTCTCTTTTACTGCCTGCACTGCCACCGGAGACATTCGGATGAACCCGGATGCAACTGCTTTTCTTGCAAGAATGTTCTTATCCCCAACATCAACCATTCTGGCTTTTCCATCCTTGTCAACGTGGGTAAAGCTCGTTGCAGGAATTATTATTTTTTTCACGGTATCTATAATATTTATATTTGAATAATACCCTAACCCCCGATATTATAAAATTCATTTCTGGAGTTTACTTGTCCACGAGCAGGTTTATTAGCCAGTGCCATTTGATATGCCTGAACAATTCCCAGTTCCCTGATGTTATATTCATATTCGCTGAAAAGGCAGGGTTTAAAATTCCCATTCGCAGTTAACCGGATCCGGTTACATTTCCCGCAATATCCACCATCTCCTCCTTCAACACCGTAGAATGATCCTGATGCAAGGTCCATCTGCCTTATGTACCGTATTTCAAGATTCTCTTTTAAACAAAATAATTCCATATCCTTCAACTCCTTCTCCGAAGTGTCAGCCGTCCTGACACAATTTATTTTTACAGGTTCAAGTCCAGCAGTACGCGCTTTTTCTATTCCCCTGAAAACATGGCCTATGTCACCTCCCCTGGTTATTTCACTGTATCTGTCAGGATCCACGGTATCCAGGCTAATATTGACTCTTTTTAATCCCTTTTCTGCAAGAATTCCTGCATATTCTTCCAGACGGATAGCATTGGTTGTCAGTGCAATATCCCTGATCCCGGGTATAGCTGACACCATGCCAACAAGGTTTTCAATTCCTTTCCTTACAAGGGGTTCTCCTCCGGTAAAACGGATTTTACTAATTCCCATTGGGACAAGTTTCTTTACTACCTCTGTAATTTCTTCAAATGAAAGTATCTCGTTGTGGTCAATCATTTGAATGCCTGTAGCAGGCATACAATAGTGGCATCTCAGATTACACCTGTCAGTCACTGATATCCGCAGATAGGATATCTTTCTGTTATAAGAATCGAACATATACCTCCTCTCCTGTATTAAGATGGTCCACCCCCAAGGGAATTTCTGCAAAACCATCCAGGTCCTTTAGTGCCAGTAAATGAGCAGATCCATGGTAGTTTAGAGGAACAACAAATCCATTTTCATTCGTTTTTACCGGGAGAAAATAGGCTCTGTCTTTTTTCTTTCTCTTGAAATCTGCCCCTAATGTTGCCTTAATCTTTAATGGTTTTCGGAAACCACCTGAGATTCTATACAAAAAGTGTTTAACAAGTAATTCAAATTGGAGAAAACATGAAACCGGATTCCCGGATAGCCCAAAGCAGAACTTTTCATCTCGGGACGCAAATGAGACAGGCTTTCCTGGCTGGATGGCAAGTTTTTGAAATTTTGTAGAAAATCCCAGGGACTCAACCACTTCATTAACCAGATCATAAGCTCCCACTGATGCCCCGCCAGTAAGTACCAGCACATCACAGGTCTCCAATGCCTCCTTTACCTTAAGTTGAATTTGCCGGAAATCATCTTTAACAATGCCGAAATAGACGGGATTATGTCCGGTTGCTTCAACCTGACCCATAAGCTGCCATGCATTTGAATTCATAATGGAAGTTTCCAATGGAATTTCGCCGGGATCCACGAGTTCACTCCCCGTTGAGATAAGTCCAACATTGATTTTCGAAAACACATCAATTATCTTTCTTCCTGAACTGGCAATTATTCCAAGGTTTTGAGGAAAAAGAAGGCTTCCCTTTTTTAACATTGTATTTCCTTCCTGAATATCCTCACCGGTATAGCAGATATTATTACCAGTTTCTTTTCCCTTGTAGATAACTTTGCCATCTTCCTGTTTTGCTGTCTCCTCCTGTTTTATAACGCAATCTGCTCCATCGGGGACTTTCGCACCTGTCATGATCTCGGTGCAGGTCCCGGATTCCACAGCGAACCGGGGAATCGCACCCGCCGGCACAGATTCATTAATGGAAAGGAGCTTGCCAAGGTCTTCCCTGCGGCAGGCATAACCATCCATGGCAGCTTTATTAAACGGAGGCAGATCTCTGGTTGCAACAATATCTTCGGCTAAAATCCTGAACAGGGCAGAATTCAACCGAACCTTTTCCTTCCCGGCTTGCAGCCGGTTCTCTTCTATGATTATTATTGCCTCGTCAAGTGAAATCATGTTTACAGGTAATTAATCAGAATATATAAAGTTTTATACAGGCTAAAATCAATACGGCAGTGACAACATATTTCATAACATTAACAGAATACCTGAAACTGCCGGAATAGGATCCGGCCAATCCCCCTAGAACAGCAACCAATACCCAAACAAAGATCTGTGGAGGAACCTCCATTCCCGCACTGATGTGTCCCGCAAGGCCAGCTGATGAATTCAGGAAGATAAAGGCAGCAGAAACTGCTGCGGTTTCTTTCATACTGGTCCACCTGGTAAGCAGCAGCAGGGGACTTAGGATAATCCCTCCACCAATTCCGATCATCCCTGAAAAATAGCCGACAACAGCCCCGGTCACTAGAGCAATCCCGACGGGTAAATGTTTTCTTGCTCCTTCTGTTGAGCCTGGCTGGATCACAATTCTCAGGGTAGCAATTATAAGACATGCACCGAGGATTTTTTTATACAATTCCGGTGAGATCTCGAGCTTTGCGCCAAGAAAGGCCATAGGAATGGATGTAATCACAAAAGGCAGAAGGATTTTAAACCTGAAGTGTCCACCGCGATAATATGCTATGAAGGCTATTAAAGAAACGAAAAGGTTCAGAATAAGGGCAGAAGGTTTCATGTATACCATCTCAATTCCAAACAGAGCCATCATGGCGAGATAACCACTGGCACCTCCATGTCCTACTGAAGAATAGAGATAAGCAACAACCAGAAGAACAATCAAAAATATTATTTCCATGCGGTTCCCAGTTCTATGAAAACTCCATTTTCCGAATTTACTATGAACGGAAAACAGAGTACAGCAGCTAAGAGTCTGTATACTGGGGTACTCTCCTTTCCAATTCCTCGTCCGGTAAAACCCGGCCAATTCGGGAGGATAACAAGTTTCCCGGTTATCCCATCGGTTGCTTTGTCATGACATGAGTCTTAGACAAACCAACTCGGAGAAAATATGATATCGCAAAATATGCAAAAAAACAGATGCAAAAACCTCAGGGCAGATAATATAGAATTGTTCAAAATAACAAAATCATAGCGAAAACATATACCTGGAGATTCGCAACCGGTGAAGTATTTTAGTAAGCTTAAATGAAGTACATTCAACGGAAGAGCAATAAAATCACCCCTTTTTACTTATTTCTGTGAGTAATTTCAAATTGAGTATTTCAATCCGCTTTTTGCTCATTCTTATTATATCATCATCGCCAAAATCCTTAATGCAACGGAATGCACTCTCCTTTGACATCCCCGACAGGCTAGCCAGGTCATTGATTGAAAAGGTCAGATTGAAGGCTTCGGCATGATAAATATCGTTGGCAAGATAGAGCAGGGCCTCTGCTACACGTCCTTTTGTGTTTTTTTCAAATGTGCTGATAAGTTTTTGCATAACAAAAAGATAATTCTGATTTACGGCAGAGAGATAAGCTTCGTTAAAATTATGATTGCGCCGGAGGACATCTTTAAATACATAGGTATCAATCGCACATACACATGATTTCTCCAGGGCAACTACTGAAAAATAATGGCGGTTATCAACAAATAAACCAGGACCTGCGATAAACTCAACCGGCTTAACAAGCTTAACGATCATATCTGGTTTTGCGCTACCTTCAACGATGATTTTAGCCAGTCCTGATGTAAAAGATAGCACATAACTGAAAGGTGCTCCCTGCTTCACAATTTGTTCACCAGGTTTAAAGGACAATATATATCTTGTATCGTCAATCCGGTTCAATTCATCCTTATTAAGATGCTTAAAAATAGCTGCCCTGTGATTACAGTCTATACAACCATTACTTCCTGATGTATCAATCATATTTATTAAGTTTATAAGTATTGATCCCGATATTATTCTTCAAATATAATTGATTAACGACAAATACAGATTTTCTCATCGAGATAATCCCTGTTATAAGATGCCATATTACTATTCAGACCGTGTCAATCTACATAGTTCATGACGAATGATTTCCTCTTAACTAAATTAACTTTAACCCATGGCTTTTGAGCAGTCATAGAAAAATAATCCACAGATAATCTTATACCTCAAATTACAAAAGCATTATGAAAGTAAAAAGAAGAGATTTTATCAGATCGATGGCAGTTATCGGGGCTGGTGCATATGCATTTAATCCGGTACTGGGAGCATTTTCCAAAGCAAAGATTCCGGATTCCGTAATGGCCGGTGGGGAATGGTTTCCATCTACATGCCAGGGCTGCACAACCTGGTGCCCGTGTGAGGTTTTTATTCAGGACGGTAGGGCAGTTAAGGTGCGGGGCAATCAGAATTCGAAATTCAACCCCGGAACGGTATGTCCCCGTGGACACATGATCCCGAAGCAGCTGTATGATCCCGACAGAGTGAAAGTCCCCATGAAACGTACTGCTTCCACAAAGGGCAAGGGTGTGAATCCGCAATTTGTTCCGATCACATGGGATGAAGCGTTGGATACAATCGCCACCAAAATGCTTGAGATAAGGGATGCTGGAGAATCACATAAATTCATGCTTCTTCGGGGAAGGTATTCCTATAGCCGGGATATAATATATGGTGCATTGCCAAAAATATTCGGATCTCCCAACGGGATCTCCCATAGCTCGATCTGTGCCGAAGCAGAAAAGGCAGGTGCATACTGGACAGAAGCTTACTGGGGTTACAGGGATTATGACCTCCTGAACACAAAATATCTGGTGTTGTGGGGAGTTGATCCTTTCCGTTCAAACAGGCTTGTTCCCTCAAGTATGGACAATTGGTCGACAATCAGGCAAAATGCCACACTTGTTACAATCGATCCTGTACTCACATTCTCCGCTTCCAAATCCGATGAATGGCTGCCCGTTAAGCCTGGAGAGGATGGTGCACTTGCAAGTGCAATTGCGCACCACATACTGGTAAACGGATTGTGGTATAAAGCGTTTGTTGGTGATTTCAACGGAACCGGGGTAAATTCCTTCGCTGCGAATACTACTGTTAACGAAGCTGATTTCACGGAGGTTGAATCCAGCGGACTGATCAAATGGTGGAATATAGAACTTAAAGATAAAACCACCTCCTGGGCCGAAGGTATTACAGGAATTCCCAAGGCTAAAATAGAGCAAATCGCTTCGGATATGGCAGCACAGGCACCCTATGTATCTGTATGGTATGGTCCGGGTCCGGTTATGTGTCCAAGGGGAACCTATACGGCCATGGCAATTTATGCCCTGAACGGACTGCTGGGTTCGGTTGACCATAAGGGTGGTCCTGTCAGGAAAATCTCACCCAGTGCAGCCGGGATTCCTGATTATTCAGCCTACCAGGATGCCACTGCCATTACAGGTACCGCGTATTCAAAAATTGATCAGAGAGGCACTCTCCGGTTTCCTGCAATGAATAAGTCCTCCGGCAAAGGTGTGGTACTGAATAATGTCCCCAACGCAATGCTGGCACAGGACCCTTATGATATTAAGGTGGTAATTGGATACTGGTGCAATTTTGCGTTCTCCGGAACGGAACCCAAAAGATGGTATGACGCTCTGACTCAATTACCATTTTTTGCTCACATAACAACCCATGCATCGGAGATGACCCAGTTTGCAGACATAGTCCTGCCTGCGTCCTTTAGTACCACAGAAAAATGGAGCTATTTAAAGACGGGCGGAAACCTGCACGGAGAGGCAAGCATACAGCAGCCGATGTCAACCAAGCTTTATGATGTCAAGGGTGATGAAAATGAGATCCCGTTTCTGCTGGCTAAAAAATTATCAGACAAGGGATTTACCAAACTGTACGATTATTTTACAACAGAATTTAAAGATCCCGAGTCCGGAAATGCCCCGACAAACGAATCAGAGTTTGCCGAGTATGCCACAAAAATATTTACAAAGCCATCATATGATACTCTTGCCGGAGGATGGAATGAATTTAAACAAAAGGGCGTTGTGACAAAGGGACCACAGACCTTTAAAACCCGCTGGGGAGGGAACTTTGGAACAGAAACAGGAAAATTTGAATTCTACAGTGAAACACTCAAGAAAGCGCTTCAGGGTCATGCTGACAAGCACAGCACAACGATTGATAATGTGTTATCGGAGTGCAACTATGAGGCCCAGGGTGAACTGGCATTTGTACCCCATTATGAATCACCCCTGCGCTGGGGGACAGTAGCTGAATACCCATTTGATTTTATTGATATCAAGTCCAGATTTAACAGGGAGGGAAGAAGCCAGAATCATCCCTGGTACCATATGTTCAAAAAACTGGACCCGGGAGATAAAAACTGGGTCGACTGTATAAGGATAAATCCATCCGATGCCTCTGTTCTGGGTATTGCAGATGGCGATGCCATTAAGGTTTCCTCCATGACCGGCAGCCTGGTTACTACGGCAAGGCTATGGGAAGGAATACAGCCCGGTACCGTTGGTAAAACTTACGGTGGAGGCCATTGGGCCTATGGCAGATTTGCCAGTGATTATGCAAACCTGAAGGAAGAGGGGGGAAACAACAACGAGGTTCTACCCGATGATTATGACAGGTTATCTGGTTCGACTGCCAGGAATGGCGGATTTGCCGGAGTTAAGATCGAAAAAGTAATATAATTGAATAATTAATCCTGAAAAATAAATATCATGGCAAAATATGGAATGGCTATAAACCTTGATGATTGTGTAGGCTGCGGAGCATGCGCCCTGGCATGTAAAACTGAAAATAATACTTCATTTGAAAAGAACAGCAAGCAATACAACTGGGCTGATTATCTGACTTTTACGGAAGGATCATTTAAAAATGGAGATGTTTCATTCGAGGTAATACCTGTCCTCTGTAATCATTGCACGGATGCGCCCTGTGTGGAAATATGCCCCGTTACACCAAAAGCGATGTTCAAAACAGCGGATGGTATGACAATGCACAATCAGGAACGGTGCATCGGCTGTAGATTGTGTCAGGACAAGTGCCCGTATAGTTTGAGGGATGTGGATAGTGGTAATGTTCAGTATTCTGTTATATCATATAATCCAAATTCTGAACCAACCCACAGTTTCTATGCGGACGAGACAGCCATTATCCCGAATGGCACTTCAACACCAAAGGAAATAGCTACAGCAACGGGATTTATCCCTCCTGAAAAGCACGAATATACACATACTGATTACAGTGCCGTAAGAGCGCCGAATAAAGTCGAAAAGTGCATATTTTGTGACCACAGGGTTTTAACTGGTGAAGATCCCTATTGCGTGGTTTCCTGTCCCACCGGAGCCAGGATATTTGGAGACCTGAATGATGGGGATAGCGATATCAGCAAGGCAATCGTAACTGGATTTTCAAGGCTAAAGGACAATTCCGGTGATTATCTGGGCAATGGTGAGAAGGGTACAGATCCAAATGTATATTATATTGGTGAAGGCCTTGCTACTGGAATTGTTAAACGGAAAATCGAAGCTCCGGTTGAACTGCTTACCGTATATCCGAATCCTGCATCCTCCCATACAAATATTGAATTCAGTCTGAAGAAAGCTTCAGATGTAACTATTGATGTATTCAATATTGGGGGCAAACGGATTAAATCCTTAATTAAAAATCATCCGTATCAGTCTGGTAAAAACAGTATTGAAATGCAGTTGTCGGATCTTGGTACAGGAACATATATCATCAGGCTTTCATACGATAAAACTGTTTCAACCATAAATCTGGTTGTTTCCCGATAGAACTTTTTACCGCCCGAGGGAAAAACAATAGTATATAACATTTCAAAAAGGAGGTTGATTCACAACCTCCTTTTTGTATATTCGCAAAAAAATCTATGACAGAATTTGAGAATTTTATAGAATCAGAAAAGGCAAGATCAGTTGTATTTA
This sequence comes from Bacteroides sp., assembly GCA_011053095.1. GTDB lineage: Bacteria > Bacteroidota > Bacteroidia > Bacteroidales > SM23-62 > SM23-62. Next base: position 9,559 of record DRHS01000109.1, on the reverse strand, counting down.
ATATTTTTTCCGCCCTTTTTTGTCAGCCGGAAAAAGCTGTAATAAGAGATCAGAAGGTATTTAATAATTTGGAGAAATCAATTCTTATTAGTTATCCGGATAATCATGGTCCCACCAGTAAACTTTTTCCTGCTGCCGGGAAGTTTACCGATACAGAATTGCTCGTCGAGTATTCAAGATTGTTTATTGGTCCGTTTAAGACATTAGCCCCTCCATATAGTTCTGTTTACCTGGGGAGTGAAAATTTGGTATACAGCGAGGAGACTATCTGGGTTGTACAGTTTTATAGGAAAGCAGGACTTGATTTCAACAGGGATATTCATGACCTGCCTGATCATATTGCAATTGAGATGGAATTCATATATTACCTTATCTATCATGAAGTAAGCCAGTTGCAGGAAAATAATATTGAAAAGGCAAGATTTTTTCATGAACACCAGCTGGAATTCATTCAGGAACATTTTGTCAAATGGGCACCTGTTTTTTGTGACACAATTTTAAGGGAGACGAACAATGAATACTATCGGTCTCTCGCAGAAAGTCTGAGATCTTTCATCGAAGTTGATTTCCTGCAGGAATTCCCGAAAGAATCAAGCTGAAATCCAGCAGGCAATTAAATCAAGTAGTCTGATTGTAAAGATTCTCTTTGATCGGATTAATAGATGATAGGTTAATCTAACAGTATTCAGATGGGATAAATTATGACTGGTAAAATAACGGGCATTATATTAGCGGGTGGCAATAGTAGCCGGATGGGTACAGACAAGGCTTTTATCCAGTTCAAGTGTAAAAAACTGATTGAATATAGCATTAGTTTAATGCAGGATATCTGTGATGAAGTTATTATTAGCGCAAACAGTCCTCAATATGAAACATTTGGACTCAGGGTTATCCCTGATAATTATCCCCCAATCGGTCCCTTAGGGGGACTGGAGGCATCACTGACATATTCAAAAACAAAACATAACCTTGTCATACCCGCCGACACACCATTTCTCACACTGAATGTTTATTATGAAATACTGAAAAATCTGAATGGTCAGTCAGCAATCGTACCGCTTAACCTCGATAATAAACCAGAACCGCTTACTGCGTATTATTCCAAGGAAATCCTGCCTTTAATATGGAGCCAGATTGGAAATAGTAATTATAAAATCCAGGATCTCCTGAATGAAGCCAGTGCAGAATTCATTAAATTTCCTACGAATGATGTTTTTCTAAACTTAAATACCAAGGCTGACCTGGTAAGCAATTCGAACTTTCCTGAAATGAATTTACCAAATATAATTCTAATCGCCGGGAATGGCCGCAATTATGGTAAAACATTTCTTGCCTGCAATATCATCAAACATTTATCCACATTCAGTCAGGTAATTGGTATCAAAATATCACCACATTATCATGAACAACATGATCAAAGCAACATTATTAGTGAAAATAAGAATTTTATTATAATCAATGAAAAATCTATAACCCGCAAGGATAGTTCATTAATGCTCCAGGCAGGTGCTAAACGTGTATATTTTATCATGGCCAAACGGGAGTATCTTCACCAGGCTTTAACTGCCATTCGGTCTCAAATTGCCGGCCACTCCGTAGTATGTGAATCAGGTGGTTTACATGAATTTGTTCAACCCGGACTGTTTCTGTTTGTTAAGAGAAAGGTTGATCTGGTAAAAAACCAGAATCTGCTAAAATATGCTCCGATTATAGTCAATAACCATATGGGAATATGTGATTTCGACGAGAAGCGGATCGGTTTCAATAATGACCGGGTAACAATTAATATGAATGAATCGAATTTAACTTTGAAGGAGTAGCAAGGATATTGTTTTCAAGGTCCCGCATGTATCATATGGTATCCCTAATTTGTTATAACTCCGTTTTCAGCTTCCCCCGAGGTAATCCATCAGATACTCGAAATGTTTGGTAAGTGCCCCCCCCCGTGTGATGGTTGCCCGATCGATCACCCCATCTGCATCCACGCTCAACAATACGGGCACTACCTTTTCCATCAGTATTGACCCGAAATCCACAGAAGCATCCCTTGGAAGCTCCCCCGGCAGATTGTCAACGGCCATTACTGTAATGCTTCGGAGATCAAAAGGCGGGGTTTCGGTTTCGCTCAGAGGGTCGTACCCATAGAACGGTTCAGCAATGGTCGAGGCACGGAGTGTGGAAGGGATGGGGTCCTTGATATCACAACTTACATCGGCGATCACCCGTATATGAAAATCCGGCTCACGCATATCGGAAGGGGACATAAACGCAGGCGAGTCCGGATCCCAGAAATGGCATGGGATAAACACATCGCTTACTTTTGTAAAGGGTTTAAAGGTGGAAGTGTACCTGCCCGGGTGCTTGAAGAAATGCCCGAGTTCAAACGCCTCTCCATCGGTACGGCGTACATAATCCCATGGATCAATACGGCAAACAGCGGGTTTGTCGAATTCATCCTTAAGGAATTGCTCCGGGGGAATAGTTTCGAGTCCCAGTTCACCCAGTGTTTCCATAGCACCAAATGCCACACGCCCCCCGCCTGTTATCAAAATCTTAATTGGCGGGATCTCCGGCAGGACCTCCACTACCTTCTTCAGTTCCTGCTTCATCTCCTCCATATCATGGCACTGGTGAGCCGGTTTGAGCCTGAACTGACGGTATCTCTCCCCATAGGCCCTCAGTCCGTTATAGGCTCCGACTATCCCCGCCCATCGCCCGAAGGCAACAACACGGATCCCGTCCGTATCGGTCAGATATTCATAATCCACCAGGCTGATATTCAGCTTTACGATCTCCTGGAGCAGCTTTCGGTTGTAGGGTTGCTCCTTGGCAGTATGGGAGAAAAACACATAGGTTTTCCCGGGAATGAGCTCATCAAGTTCCACCTCTTTCACCCCGAACAGAACTTCACAGTCCCCTATCCCGCGGATAGCAGATCCACTCTCATCCTGTTCCCGGCCTTCCCCTGCCCCGGCTTGAGGTTTCAGTATCCGGACGCCGGCATCTGAGTATTCCTTATCCGTAAAACACCTCAGATCACTGCTCTCCACCACAAACTCATGATCCGGGAACCTGGACTGCAATTCTGCCACCTGCCCGGGTGAGAATGGAACCCTTCGGTCAGGGGGATTTTTTGTCTCGCGGATTATTCCGATTTTCATAGTTGGTAAATATCCCCTAAGATAAGGAACGGGATGGAGTTCTGCACTGTTTTTTGAAATATGGTTTTCAGGATGTGATACAAAAACAATCCGGAAACCTGGCTGGCTCAGGGCCGGTTCCGATCCGATCCCGCTATTTGGATTTGCCGTAGAGATAACCGTTAAGGTAGTATTCAGTATAATATTTTTGCCCGTTCTCGATATGCACCTTGTATTCGTAGTAGATCTCCTTGCCATTGGCCAGTTTTACGATGATCGTTCCTGAATCCTTGTTACCGCGAACTGTCCACCTTCCCCGGTCACTGTCCTGGCTAGCCGTACTCCAGTTTCCTTGATTATCACCTGCCCCAAATTCCCCGGAATAGGCTGCTTCAGACTGCTCCGAGTAGGTTCCGTCTGGGCAAAAGCAAATCCAGGTGGATGTATTTGAAGTATGATTAGTCCAGTTGCCGGCAAAATGCTGTACCAGGTCACCGACCTCCACCTTGAAATACTGCACGGTGTTTACCATTGATTCTGCGGCTCCGATGAGTTCCGGTCCTAGTTTATCGGGAGTACTTACTGCGATCAGGTAGGCCCCTCCCCCGTTGGGTGAGAGGATACCGAAACCTTTGGCCTTAACCTGTGTTCCGTCAGCAACGCCGGCATAATCTCCTGCCAGCACATTCTGTGAAACCTGCTGCATTCCACCGCTGAGTGCCAGGTAACTCCCCTCCTCCTGCAAGCCCTTCTGCATCTCGGTCTGCATTTCCTGGAGGTTTGTCGCCATATGCGGTATTACCATCACCATTCCTGCGATGGTATTATGTCCAACGATAGCCCCCTCCATATTCTGTTGTTTGACCCATCCCTGCGGGAGTCCGAATTTAATACCCCAGGCAGGATCTCCTACCTCATTCTCTCCGACTGCAGCAGTTCCGGTGGTACCGGTCAATCTTTGCTGGTTACTGCCGGTTCCCTGAGCCTGAGACCCGGTAGCTCCAAGTCCGAGTGCACCTGTCACAGCTCCTGTTGCGGTTCCTGCCTCCCCTGTTTTTTTCTTTGAGAATTGCAGGTACTGGACCTGGTTATAATCGGGGGCACCATATTGGTCCGGCTCCACCAGTGAAAGGGTTAGTTCATCCCCATCTGCATATGCTTCAAAAAATACAGATCCTTCAGAACCTGCACATGTCCCGTACCCGATATTGTTTTCCACCTGTCCGCTGAGTGTTCCCGCAAGACTATTCCCCTGTTGGGTAAGTTTCAGGGTGAGGGTCACATCGCCGGATTGCATTGTATAATTCCCCGGAAGGGATTGCTGAGCCTTTACCTCAGGCTGCATCCCCGGAAATCCACATATTATTACTGCTCCAAGAAGGAAATTAGGTAGTGGCCCCATCTCAAAAAGGCTTATGGTTCCAACTTTTAAGCAAGATACAAAATCCTGTTAAAACTGAAATATAATTGATTTTCAATATAATAAGCTTACCTTTGCCGCCCTTTTAGCACCTAGGAAACCACCAGTCTTTAAGATCAGGGTAAAAGAAATAATTAATTATGATACTATTCGAAGAAATGGGGCTTGACAGCTCCATATTAAAGGCTGTTAAAGATCTGGGATTCGAAAACCCGACACCCATACAGGAAAAAGTTATTCCCAGGATTCTGGCCGATAAAAAAGACCTTATTGCCCGTGCCCAGACCGGGACAGGTAAGACGGCTGCATTCGGGTTGCCTCTCATACAGATGGCTGATGGCAAAAGCAGTGATATCCAGAGCCTGATACTCTGTCCCACCCGCGAACTCTGCATTCAGATCTCAAGTGATCTTAAGAAATACTCTGCTTACCATAAGGGATTCAGAGTCATCCCGGTATATGGAGGTGCTAATATTGAGACCCAGATTAAGAGCCTGAAAAAAGGCGGACAAATTGTGGTCGGAACCCCGGGCAGGGTGCTGGACCTGATCAAGCGGAAGATTCTGAAAATACATAAAATTGACTGGCTGGTTCTTGATGAAGCCGATGAGATGCTTAACATGGGATTCAAAGACGACCTGGATGATATTTTATCCGGGACTCCCAAAAGCAAACAAACCCTGCTGTTTTCAGCAACCATACCCAAAGAGATCCTGAGGATTTCGAATGATTATATGACCTCTCCCGATGAGATCATGATTGGGAATAAAAATGTCGGAGCCGATAATGTAAAGCATGAGTATTATGTATCCCATGCCAAATACCGTTACGAGGTTCTGAAACGCATAGCAGATATGAATACGGATATATATGGTATAGTATTCTGCCGGACCCGCCGTGAGACAAAAGAGGTAGCTGACAAATTCATGAATGATGGCTACAATGCAGATGCACTTCATGGCGACCTCTCCCAGTCCCAGCGTGATTATGTAATGGGGCGTTTCCGGAACAGGACCATACAAATGCTTGTGGCGACAGACGTTGCTGCCAGGGGACTCGATGTTAACGACCTTACACATGTAATTAATTACAACCTTCCGGATGACCTGGAGGTTTATATCCATCGCAGTGGAAGGACTGGCCGGGCAGGAAAAAGCGGAATCTCCATTTCCATACTGCATACACGTGAGACCAACAAGATCAAGTCACTTCAGAAATTGGCAGGAAAATCCTTCGAGAAAAAGATGATCCCCGGGGGAAAAGAAATCTGCAAAAAACAACTTTTCAACCTGGTAGACCGGGTGGAAAAAGTTGAATTGAACAGCGCTCAAATAGATGAATTCCTGCCTGAGATCAACAGTAAGTTAAGCTGGTTGAGCAGAGAGGATCTTATCAAGCATTTTGTTTCCGTTGAGTTTAACCGCTTCCTTTCTTATTATAAAAATGCACCCGATTTAAATGTTGAATCGTATAGTTCCTATGACCGGAATGACAGGTCAGACGGTCGGGGCGGAAGATCAGATAGAAGAGATGGCAGGTCAGATGGCAGAGATGGAAGGGGTGAAGGGAACAGAGACGGTTACCAGGGAAAGGATAAAGATATCAGAAAATCCAGTCAGGGTTTCACCAGATTTTTCATCAATCTTGGAAAGGTGAATGATCTGAATGCAGCCCGGCTGATGGGACTGATCAATGATCAAACCCGTACCCGGGATATCGAGGTAGGGAAAATTGAGATCATGCGGAAGTTTTCCTTCTTTGAGATTGAGAAAGACTACGAAGCCGAGGTTCTCAGCGCTTTTGAGAAACCTACCGAGTTTGAAGGTGCCAGGGTCTCGGTCGAATTATCCAAACCCGAACCGGACCGGCCACCGTTGGAGAAAAAGCATAAAAAGAGTTCGGGTTCCTATAGCAAAGACAAAAGCTCCTATAAAAAAGATAAAGGAAACTATAAAAAAGGGAAGAACTCTTATTCCAAAGATAAAGGAGCCCGCAAAAAGGGCAAGAAAAAATCACACAGGGGACAGTAATCCTGCTTTAAGATACTTTCTCGAGTACAAAACTCCAGTACTCGAAGGTCCCGTCAGTAAACGCCTTATAACGTTCCGTGCCTTTGATACCGGCAAATGTATTAAATGAATTAACCAGGAATCCAGGAGACCTCTTACGTATCAGTTTTTGCCTGCGCTCGCAATCCCTGTTCAGCGACTCAACAACATTGGCCGTTATTTCAGTTTCATGCAGAGTCCTGAAACCACAATCTTTCAATTGCTGCTTAAACTCATTAAGATCCTTCGGCCTGATCATATCAGCAATCAGGAATTTTCCGTCTTTCCTCAGCACCCTGTAAGCCTCACTAAAAAAGGTTTTCAGGCTTTTATAGACGCGTGCAGATTCAACATTTACGATTGTATCGAATGATTCCGCCTCAAAGGGAAGGTCTTCGGCAACTCCCTTTTTAAAGGATAAACCTTCTACATCGTAGTAATCTTTGCAGAAATCAATAATACTGGCTGAAATATCCAGGGCGGTGTAGGATTTCGGATCGTAATAACGTGAAATATAGGATGCTCCGCCGCCTCTGCCGGATCCGACTTCGAGTACATCCTTATCGAGCAACTCGGCCCGGTTAACCACATGATCATACAATTGAATACTGTAACGGTCAGTCTCATCCGTTTCAAGCAATGAGAGATGCGGATCGCCGTTTAGAGACTGGTATCCATAATTCAAAAATTTCCAGTTCAATTCTAAATCGTACCGTATAATTACTTTGTGCCACCACTGCCATAAAGGTCTTCTGATGGCCATTGGAAGTTCCCCGTAGTTGTTTACAATTACACTCATTGATTGCAAGATTAAGTTATTAGGAGTGCTAATTTATCTGCTGGAAATTACCTAATCTCAAATGAGGGACAAACAGCAGAATAATGTGGTTAAATGTTGAAAATTGTGGCAGGGGAATTTCACCCGGGATGAATGGCATTGGCCACTATTCAGAATCCATGTACTCTTTTATGGACAGTATATGTTGTCTTGAAACAGGTATCTCATCCTCATAATCAAGCAGTTTCAGTCTGTATCCTTTATAATTATTAGTCAGGTTGACTATATAAACGGAATTTATGATCCAGGTTCTGTGGCAACGTAGAAACTCCGGGTATTTTCTGAGCTGTGATTGAACATTCGTTATTGTATTCCGTAACATCCGCTGTTTTACTGTATCCTGATCCTTATAAACAATATTTACATAATTATCAGCCGATTTTACGAGCATAACATCATCAGGGTGGATCTCAAATTTATCCGTACCTGTGTCTGACGCAAACTTCTCTGCAGGTCTGACTTCAACATCTCCGGGCTTTAAATGTTTGCCCAGGCGAACATTTCTTCCCACGGTATGCGTCAACTGATCACGAAGGGACTTATTTACATCAGCAAGTTTTAAAATAACCGAGGGGAAGCTGGAGAAAATTACGATCTGTACTCCCGAAAACAGTGTCAGATCATGAAATCCTACATATCGTATATAAAATATATAGGCGAGGGTATTGAAAACCCAGATCAACAAAATGATAACCACCTCATTGCTTATTTTAAAAGTCTCCAGTCTGATCAACTTTTCAAGCGTAGAAGGAAGTACTATCCTGAAAATTGCCATTATGGTAAATGAGATCCCGCTAAAACCTATGATGAAAAGCAGACTGTTATTGAACTCCATCTCCCGGTGGTCGACAGGAAGAAAGAACAACATGAAAAGGAACATACCCAGGCTAATGAAAGTTATCAGCCTGAACTGGAATCGGATTTCTTCCGTAGAAGTCCGTCGCATAATCAATTATTGGTTGTTTTGGGAGTAATTTTCCCGTAGTAAATATATAAATTTATTCTCTCTGGTATAATTTTTGTAATTTTGCAGTCCACACCCACACTCATGAATTTATCTGGGGTCGTTTGGTATTGACAGCAGGTAAAATTAGTATGCAAGCATGCCGAGCTTTGAATCCAGCTCGTAAATCCAGGTTTCAAACAACAATTGGCGAAAATAATTTTGCTCTCGCTGCCTAATCCATTAAATGGATGACAGCTTTATCCCCCGCCCTAGGTGGTGGGGGGCGAGATATCCCGCAGTAATTTGCTCCAGGTCGGCTACTGTATATGGGGTACCATCCAGGCCAGGATAGTCTGAAGCTCTTTCCCGGGGCCAAGGCGAACTCTCAAGGGAATAAGGAAAGGATCGGCTGCCTTTTGCCAGCCCTCTCCCGACAACCAATAAAAGGATAAGCATGTAGAAACCATATTGGTTTCTTGTTTGGACCCGGGTTCGACTCCCGGCGACTCCACTAAAATACTACCGTTTTATTCATTCGGATGAGGCGGTTTTATTGTGCCTGGTATTCTCAAGATTAAAGGTCAAAGGATAAGTTTAAAGTAATAATCCCCTGTTGCGATAATTTCAAGATTTCAACATAAAGAATAATAACGGCAAAATTTCAAGTGAATATTAGTCTGAATAAAGTATTGATTTGTTCTAATAAAAGTGTAAGCTATGGCCGAAAATAAATCAAGAATATCAATTCCAGATGAAGTAATCATGAGTAAGATTTACCTTATCAGAGGGAAAAAAATAATGTTAGATAGAGACTTAGCAGAATTGTATGGAATTGAAACAAAGGTTCTAAAACAGACTGTAAGACGTAATACTAATCGTTTTCCTTCAGATTTTATGTTTGAGTTGTCAGCAGAAGAACTTCATGATTGGAGGTCACAATTTGTGACCTCCAATACAGATAAGATGGGATTGCGTTATCCACCATTTTGTTTTACTGAACATGGAGTTTTAATGCTATCCAGCTATTGTTCCAAAATCCCTTTGGATTTTTAACTCGCTATCAAATATATCAATTTTGCCATTGTTTCTTTTTGCCTGACCAACAATAAAACTTTACGGGGTATTTTAGTCTCATCCTTTTTTGCTTCCTGCATTTTTTTCATGACC
>DRHS01000108.1 GCA_011053095.1 Bacteroides sp. | reverse complement strand
GTAATTCCTGCTCTTGCAGCAACTCATCCAATAATTGCATTTGGGAGGATATCGGCAATTGAGCAAATAACTCCTTGATTTCTTGACTTGATTTCATCTGACAAATATACAAATAATTGCTGTTATATTTAGAACTTAGCCGTTTGTCTTATTGGTTTTCAAGACAATTTCTGGTACTTAATGAAATATATTTCGAAATATCATTGTTTCATTTGAAATTTTTTTGTGCCCTTATATCCCGCTCCTGAAGTGAGCGGGTTTTACGGGCAAGCGGATAAACCAGCTTCTGGAGAATAGTTTGTCTTTACGCAGGAATTCCATGACAATAGTGTAATAGATTGTTAATCAATTCGTTAGAAAATATCGATAAAAATCAGAAAAGCTGCCTTTTAGAGGGCGGAAAAATGTAGATATTTTTAGCTAATATTACAGTACTGAGGCGCGTTAATCTGATGGCAAAATCTCAAAAAAAGGGGTTCGGTACCCTCCCGGTATTTCTGACAGCAATTTCCACCATCCTGGGGGCAATTCTTTTCCTTCGTTTCGGATTTGCTGTAGGCACATTGGGCTTCTGGGGTGTGATCCTGATAATTATTCTCGGGCATACCGTTACCATCCCGACGGCACTTGCACTTTCAGAACTTGCCACAAACCGCCGTGTCGAAGGTGGGGGTGAGTACTTCATTATTTCCAGGTCTTTCGGCTTGAACATCGGTGCCACCATCGGCATTTCCCTGTTTTTTTCCCAGGCCATCAGTGTGGCCTTTTATGTGATTGCTTTTACTGAGGCTTTTGAACCCATTTTTAATATGTTGATAAATGATTATGATATAAACCTTCCACGGCAGGCGGTCAGTCTTCCGGCTATGGCTCTTCTCACTTTTATGATAATTAAGCGTGGAGCGGGTTCCGGTGTGAAGGTTCTCTATATTGTAGTTGGGATTCTAATTGTGGCCATTGCTTGTTTTTTCCTTGGGACAACGGATTATGTGTCTCCAACAAGGATACTGAACATTGGGGAGGGAGGATACGAATTTTCCGGCTTTTTCCTGGTTTTTGCCATTATTTTCCCAGCTTTTACGGGAATGACTGCAGGAGTTGGACTTTCAGGGGATCTTCGTAACCCTGGAAAATCAATTCCACTGGGTACAACACTTGCTACTGTTTCAGGTGCGATACTATACGTATTCATTGCATGGAAGTTGTTTATGTCTGCCTCTCCGGAGCAGCTTATAGGAGAACAGCTTGTTATGAGCCGGATTGCCCTGTACGGGGGAATTGTGATTCCACTGGGACTGGCAGCCTCCACTATTTCCAGCGCCATTGGTTCGGTAATGGTAGCCCCACGGACCATGCAGGCCCTGGGTCGGGACCGCTCATTTCCCTTACCACGTTTCAATCGATGGCTGTCTCGCGGGAAAGGTGAGTCGGGAGAACCGGTAAATGCCTCGATATTGACCTGTGCCATTGCATTTATTTTTGTTGCCCTTGGTGATGTAAATGTGGTAGCCAGTATTATTTCAATGTTCTTTATGGTGACCTATGGTGCCCTCTGCCTGATCTCTTTTCTCTTCCATTTTGGAGCGGATCCATCCTACCGCCCGGTGTTCCGTTCCCGCTGGTACATTTCCCTGCTTGGCTTTGTAATGAGCTTTTGGCTGATGTTCAAGATTTCTGCACCCTATGCTTTACTGGCCATAGCAGCACTTGTACTTCTTTACCTGATCATGAGTTATGTTCATAAGGAGAGAAGGGGACTGCAGGCCATTTTCAGCAATGCCATTTTTCAGTTAAGCCGGAATATTCAGATCTACCTTCAGAAAAGGAGGTTCGTCAGCAACAAGGTAAATTGGAGACCATCCATAATATGCATATCGGATTCCACATTTAAACGCGGCAATTCCATGCGGTTGCTTAACTGGCTTTCTTACAGGTATGGGTTTGGCACTTATATTCATTTTATCAATGATTATTTTTCGAAAAATACGCGGGAAGTTGCAGATGAGGCAATGGAGAAACTGCTTGCACTAAGCAGCGATAAGAGTAACCATATATACGTTGATACAATTATATCTCCCTCATATACATCTGCAATAGCCCAGGTTGTACAGATACCGGGGATCTCCGGAATGGATAATAATGGTATGCTGCTTGAATTTGATAAAGCCGATCCCTCGAACCTGAATCAGATTATCGAAAACGTTTCACTTGTAGCAGCAGCCCGTTACGATATAGGCATACTCGGAAGTTCCTCAAGGGAATTTATACCCAAAAAAGGTATACATATATGGATACGGCATATAGATTATTACAATGCCAACCTGATGATACTGCTGGGATATATTATTTTATCCCATCCTGACCTCCGAAAAAGTAAGCTCAAAATATTCGAAGTCAGCCAGGAAGAAGATGTAGAAGCCACCCGTAAAAAGCTATTGGAACTTATTCAGGCCGGCCGGCTGCCCATCTCGGAAAGAAATATTGAGATCCTTAATCCGAATGGAGGAACTGATATTAAGAGCCTGGTTAACGAACATTCTGCAGATGCTGCCCTCTGCATAGTCGGATTCAAATTAGAACAACTCAAGCACGATGGAGAGCAGGTTTTCCTGGGATACGAAAATACAGGGGATACACTGTTTGTAAATGCAAGGGAGCTGCAAAAAATTTCCTGAGGACTGGATGGTTGTTTGGCGGTGGACTTATTCCCCCACTTCAGACACATCCGGACGCAGCCAGCGGAATCGCCTGGTGCTGTTTTCACCGATACGCATTCCGACTATAATCTCATGCGAGCTTCCCCCATAGGTCTGGATGGCCCCCAGACTTGCATCATATGCATAACCCAAATAAAACTCCTGGATACTCAGTCCCGCCATAATAACGATGGTTTCATTTGTACGATAGGTAAATCCCAGCCAATAAATCTTCTGATAATACAATTTGGCCGAGAGGTCTAGTTCAACCCTGTCAATCGTTCCCCTGGCGAGAAAGGATGGTTCGAGGAAGATCTGCTTTGAGGCAGCCCATTTGTATCCACCCATGAGATAGAAATGTCTCATGCTCTCGTAGCTTTCGAACTGGTTGGCCCCCAGTTTTATAGATGAGCCAAACAATTCTGTGATGGAAAGCCCGGCATACAATCCGTATCCGGAGAAGTAGATTCCTGTATTTGCATCAGGCACAAAAAATGTCGTTTTATTATTCTGTAGCAGGGGGTCATCCGGATCAAGGATGAGAGCATTCTGATCGTCAATCTTAAACTGGTATCCGGTAAGTGAGAGGCCGAATGAAAGCTGGTAATTCCCGTCGAAATTTATGTGGTAGCCGTATGTCAGCTGCATGCCGGTGCGGTTCATAATTCCGTTCCGGTCATTAAATATGATTCCACCTAAACCGATATTTTTAATCCGGCTTGCCCGGGAGGAATTTCTTTCAACTCTCTGCCTTTTGAGAATATGTATATCCCCAAGAAGGCGGGTGTTGGCGCTGATAAGAAAGCTTCTTGGGGAATTCTGGAAGCCAGAGTACATCTGCCGGGCAGTAAAATTGATATTTGTGTAACCGGTGGCACCTGCAAGGGCAGGGTTGATAACATACTTGTTCAGGGTATACTGGCTCATCAGGGGTTTCTGCTGTGCGAACAACCTGCCCGGAAGTAACAGCAGAATCAGGGTCGATATGTAAAGAAGTCCTTTTGTCATTTCAGTATACTTATGTTTCCGACTTGTGTGGGACTGCCATTATTCAAGTTGATAACATAGTGGTAGGAGTCCATCGGCAGGACTTTTCCATTGTATTTTCCATCCCAGGGTTGATCATAGCCTGTTGAGTAGAAGACCTGCTTGCCCCAGCGGTCATAGACCTCAATGGTCGCCTCGGGATAGTATTCAATGCCCGGTAAACGCCAGGTATCGTTGTACCCGTCCCCGTTCGGTGTAATAATTTCAGGTATTATCACACAGAAGTCTGCTTCCGGAGTTAGTGTGTAGGACTCAGTTGTTTTGCACTGGTTTGCATCTGTCGCTTCTACCGGGTAGGTCCCTGCTCCCAGGTTCTGAAGCATGGTGCCGGATGAGCCGTCAGACCATAGAATTGAATAAGGAGATGTGCCTCCTGTGATCTCTATCTCTATGCTTCCATCATAGGAGTCGGAACAATAAGGCTGGGTGATAACCTCAAGGACCTGCAGCTCATCGGGCTGGTTTATCGTAACATCCAGACTGGCCGTACATTGATTGGCATCTGTAGTAATGACGTTATGGGTGGCTGCCGGAAGTTCTGTCGCTTCTGCACTGGTCTGCATGTCTGACCAGAGGTAAGTGTAGGGTGACGTTCCTCCTGAAGTAGTAACTTCTGCTGTCCCCGTAGATTCTCCATAACACGCAACATCTGTCTTGCCCGTCAGTGTGGTTGCGGGATTTTGGTAAACGGTAATCAGTACTGGATCGGAAGGTTCTGACTGATGTCCGGCCTCATCAAAAACCACAACACTAAAGCTTCCCGATATTGAGGATACTATTGATTTGGTGGTTTCTCCGGTTGACCACATGTAAGCAAAACCATCGGAAGATGTAAGGGTTGTCTGGGATGTTTCTTCACAGAATTCAGTATCTCCTGTGACTGTAATTACCGGTTTTATGAAAGAATTTACTACAACGGTGACAGGATCGCTGGCATCACTGACACATCCGTTTGCATCTGTAATGCTTACCTGAAAGTTCCCGCTGTTCTTTACCGTGATGTCTTTTGTTGTTTCTGCTCCCGGTGACCACAGGTATGCCATCCCGGTGCTGGAACTCAGGATTACAGAGTCACCCAGCCAGAATTCCAGGGGACCACCGGCTGTGATAACAGGTTTGGAGGGTTTTGAATTTTCGGTTATGGAGTGTGGGTCTGATATGGGACTCCCGCATCCATTGGCATCGGTAATTACAACTGTATAGGATCCGGCGGTACCATAGATACTCCGGGTACTCTCCCCGGTTGACCATAGATATGCATCAGCGGCCGTTGTGCTGAGCAGTACAGAGTCACCCGTACAGTAACTGGAGTTTCCACTTATGGCAGGTTTTGCAGGTAGTGGATTTTCGGTTACTGAGTAGGGGTCTGAAATGGGACTCATACAGCCCTTTGCATCTCCCACCTTCAAGGTAAATGAGCCGCTGGTGGCGAAAATTGTCTGTGTAGATTCTCCCGTTGACCATATATAGCTGCTCGCTGCCGGTCCGCTCAACTGTACCGAGTCACCTGTGCAGTATTCATTGTCTCCGCTGATGGATGGTTTAACCGGAAGAGAATTGACGGTAATATTCACTGCATCCGAGGGGATGCTCAGGCAGCCGTTTGCACTGGCAACCCTGACTGAGTATGTATCCGCTGTCCTAACTATTATTGCAGGGGTGGTTCCCGAATTTGACCAGAGGTAACTGTCGGCTGCAGAGGATGTCAATACAAGGCTGTCGCCCTGACAGAAATCTGTATTCCCTGTAAAAGAAATTATTGGTTTTATGGGAGCAGGCTGTGTGGTTATGTTGATCGGGCTGCTTAAGGGACTCCAGCATCCCTGGGAATTGCTTACCTGAACTGTGTAACTGCCGGCAGATTTTGCATAGATCGTACTGCTGATTTCTCCTGTTGACCAGAGGTAGGAAGTACCCGCAGAGGAACTAAGCAGCAGACTGTCATTCTCACAGATATCTGTACTTCCCCCCGATGTTATTACTGGTGCTACAGGCACAGGGTAAAGTGTAATGTCTGTATCCGCAGATGGTATACTGAGACATCCTGTTCCGTCGGTGATCTGAGCGGAATAACTTCCTGCTGCTTTAACCCTGATAGTTTGGGTTGTTTCCCCGTTTGACCATAGCCAGCTTGTTCCTGTACTTGATTCAAGGTCCACACTGTCACCCAGGCAAAAGTCAGTTGGTCCTGAAGCAGTTACAGTCGGAGCATCAGGGGGAGTTTTGATTGTTACCGGGGTGACAAGGGAGGTATCAGACTTGCAACCGTCTGCAGTCTGGGTTTGT
>DRHS01000107.1 GCA_011053095.1 Bacteroides sp. | reverse complement strand
GTCTGAACTGGGTCTCAATATTATTGGGATACCCAAGACCATTGACAATGATGTATGGGGTACTGAGATAACATTCGGTTTCGACTCGGCAGTAACAATAGCTGCTGAAGCTATAGACAGGCTTCACAGCACGGCGAACTCCCACAAACGTATTATGGTAATTGAGGTAATGGGGCATCATGCAGGCTGGATCGCGCTCTATGCCGGTATGGCAGCCGGAGGTGACATTATTCTGCTTCCTGAGATCAAGTATGATGATGAAATAGTAGCCGAATACCTCATGCAACGGGCAAGATCAAAAAAAGATTATTCCATTGTTGTTGTGGGAGAAGGCATTGCCGACGGCAAAAAAAGAGGTGCGGCAATGAAAGTAGCCAAAAAGATTAATAAGCTTACCGGGCTGGAAACAAGGGAGACGGTACTTGGCTATATCCAGCGAGGCGGAACCCCGACACCGATGGACAGAATACTGGCAACCAGGTATGGTGCCTATGCCACCGAACTTATTGCAAGGGAGAAGTACGGCAATATGGTTGCACTTCAGAAAAACAAAATTGTTGAGGTGCCACTTAACCAGGTTTCTGATAAGGTTCGCACAGTTCCTGAAAATTATCCCCTTATTAACCAGGCCCGGAATATGGGTACCTGCTTCGGAGACAATATCTGCAGCAAGCTTAATTAGTAAGGGGCGGCCTCCATTCCTGAGGAGCGAAATTTTAGTTGCCTGGAGAATAATTTAATCGGCGCTTTTTCCCGGGAAATGATATCTGGTACCCCTGCGATCTCCTGTTTTTAATAATAGACCTTCTTGGACAAGGTAATTAAGGTCTTTTTTGAGGGTATTTCGGGAATACTCTTCCAAACTTTCTCAATATCTCCAATTTGTGACGGCTCATTCTTTTACTCTGCAGCATGCCAGTGTATCTCACAAATCCTTAAAAAATTGATTCACATGGAGGATGCGTTCGCTGTTTTTCTTGTTGAATAAAAGGTGCTCAAAGTCTCTCTTCTTTACGTCCAGGTCGACTCCTTCCAGTATCTTCTCTGTTTCAACCTTAAGTTCATCAAGATTGTGAATGCCAATCATTTTTGAAAGAAATGAGTAATCAGGTTTGGTCTGAGCAAGCAAGAACATCGCGTCGTAAAAATCACGTCCTTTTTGGCGGGAAAGCATAGCTGATATTTTCATCGAACATATTACCCCATCGGTGGGTACAGGAAATGGAAAGTAATATCCGCATCCTTTGATATAGGCAATATTCCGTTCATATTGAATTTTTTGGTCCTCGCATTCAATCTTTACTAAAAACCGTTCATCCCTATGGCCTGACAACCCTAATTCAAACATCAGTTCCGGGAAGTAATAGCTTCTCCGAAAAGCTGTTAACCGTTTGTTCTCACGGTCTCGTGTTACAACCTTCATTCCGTTTCGGTGAAGGAAATTTAGAGTGGATTCTGTCATATCCATAAATTCCTCCCTTGAAAAACCTTTACAATCAAAATCCAAGTCTTCTGAAAATCTGTCAATCCCTTTTACAAGGCGAAGATTTGTGCCTCCTATAAAAACAATCTTACCAGTAAACGGGGTTGTGGAAAGAAAATCGAGGATGGCAAGTTGAAGGTATTCTTTCAGCATGTATTTTTGAAATGAAGCAGTATCCCGTAATCCAGCAGGGTAGTAATTTTTGATCAGCTCCAGTGGTATCATAAGTTATAGGTAATATAAAGAAGTTGTACCCTTTTATCAAGTGCTTTATTATTAAATCTGAGTGTATACTCTTTCAGTAGGCTATGATCGAGATCACTCTGTAAAAAATCTTCATCCAATCTCAAATCTTCCAGCGCTTGTCTGGTATTATAGAATGGATACAGATAGAGCAGATCTACCAGAGCCTTCTCAGGACGCGCAAGCTGTATTGTCTGACCTTGGGCGAACGGTTTTAAGTCATAACCGAACATCAATTCCGCTTGCACGCTTTTATATACATATTCGCCAACATCATTTCTGAAGCTTGCTGTTTTAAGGGATGTAACGCTCGTGACCTGAATCACCGCCTCGGGGATCATTCCGTAGAATGCCAGGGCCCTGTGCAGACTAATATATGAGGGACGATAGATGCGATTGGCAAAATACATGATAAAATCCGATTTCTCACTGTACTCCGGGAAAGTATAGTACCCTTGCCGTAGTCGGATTAGAAGGCCTTTTTTGGTCCAACGCACAAAATTGTTCCTGTCAAATCCTGGCTCCCAGGCATACACCTGGTTGACATTGAAACATGCCAGGTCGTACATCTTATTTTTAAACTCCAAATAATTCAAGCAGTGCTAATTGTTAGTGCGAGGGTAAAGTTGATGACATTATTCTTTTTAATTTATTTCTATTATGCAGTAAAATTAATGCATTTCAGAAATAAATCAAAATCTTTTATATAAAAAACCAGGTTTCCTGACGGATTCCCATGGGCTCAATGGAAAAAAAATGGATGAACCAGCAAAACGCCGAAACGTCTCATTCTGTCGGGGTGGGTAGATTGCTCGGCACTCTGCGCCCCCCCCATACGTGGTAATACTGACACCGGCGAACGTCAGTAAGTCTGACTACTGATCTGGCTGCGTATTGATCAGGTGGCCGATACGAATGAGGGCCTCTTCGAGAGATTCATTCGGAATTATGTAGTTGAAGGGTCCCAAGAAATCGGGATCGTAGCCTCCCAGCATATCGCCAAAAAGATTAATAAACTTACCGGGCTGGAAACCAGGGAGACTGTACTGGGATATATTCAGCGGGGCGGAACCCCGACACCGATGGACAGAATACTGGCAACCCGATACGATGCCTATGCCACTGAACTTATTTCAAAGGAGAAGTACGGCAATATGGTTGCACTTCAGAAAAACAAAATTGTTGAGGTGCCACTTAACCAGGTTTCTGATAAGGTCCGCACAGTTCCTGAAAATTATCCCCTTATTAATCAGGCCCGGAATATGGGTACCTGTTTAGGAGACAAGATCTGCAGTAAGCTTAATTAAAGGCGACAGACAAGTAAGATCCAGGGCTTGTTCAATTATGCTTTGGACATCATCCGATGAGACCGGAGCATACTATTTAGTATCCGGTCACAAAACACTTTAAATATTATTCAACTACAAAGAG
>DRHS01000106.1 GCA_011053095.1 Bacteroides sp. | reverse complement strand
TTCTCATTTTCAAGCTGTAAAACCACCCCTGTACGAACAGGTACCCTTGAGGTTACCTCCGGCACCAATGAAATTGACGGAGTATCGTATCCTGCAGATATCAGTACGCTCACTGTCCCTGAAAACAGGAATAATCCTAACTCACGTAAAATTGAAATTCCTGTAATAAGAATACTCTCAACAGGAGAAAATCCGGCAGAACCTGTTTTCCTTCTTGCTGGCGGTCCCGGAGACCCCAATATCTGGGAACATCCGCCGGTATGGCTCCTTGAACATCACGATATCATCATGGTAGGTTACAGGGGAGTCGACGGTTCCGTTTCCCTGGCTACTCCGGAATTTGTGGAACTATTTAGAAACATGGATACCTTTTCCAGAGAAAATATAGAGAAACTGGGTGAGGCAGTATCTGCCGATCTAAAGAAATTGGAAGAACAGGGAGTGGACCTTGACGGCTATACCATGGTTGAAATGGTCGACGATGTGGAAACTGTCCGGAAAGGGTTTGGCTATACCACCATAAATCTGTACGCAGGAAGCTACGGAACCAGGCTTTCCGATATTTACAGCCTGAGATATCCAAAAAGCATCCATCGTTCATTTATGTTTGCTGTAAATCCTCCTGGCCGTTTTGTGTGGCAAGCGGAGATGATAGATAAGCAGATACACTATTATGGCGACCTGTGGAAGAATGATCCGGAAGCCGTCGCAAAGAGTCCGGATATCGTTAAGACAATGCAAAACGTACTGGAGTCGCTGCCGCAGGAATGGAACGGGCTTAATGTGATCCCAGACAGGTTGAAACTTGTAACGAATTTTATGCTCTTTCATACCGACGATGCGGCTAGAGTCTTTGATGCCTATTTGGCGGCAGAACAGGGAGATTACAGCGGACTTGCATTTCTCTCTGTTGCTGTCTATGATATTGTTGCAACTACTCCCACCTGGGGAGATCATTTCACAAAGGGGGTCGTAGATTATGACCCCGAGGTAAATTATGAAGCAAAGATAAATCCTCCCGAGCTGTTCTTCGGTTCTCCTTCAACGGTGATTTTTGCCGGTGCAAAGTATCTTGACCGGCCGATCACATACATTTCTGAAGAGTATCAAAAGCTTTAAAAGGTGGATGTGGAAACCCTGATGGTGAACGGAAGTATTGATTTTTCAACTCCGGTTGATAATGCCAGAGAACTGTTACCGTATTTACGGAACGGGGAGCTTGTCGTTCTCGCAGAAATGGGCCACACCAAAGATGTAACCGGCAAACAACCTGAGGCATTTCATCATCTTGTGGAGACCTTCTACCTGGAAGGGAAGATTGACGATTCAAAATTCAAGTATGAGCCCGTAAACTTTGCGCCCGAAGTAACATTCCAGCAAATGGCACAACAGGTATTTATGCAGGAATAATTGTAGCCACTTTTTCCGGGGTATTATTTGGATTTGTCTGCATTGGGTTTATCTTAAGCAGTTCAGGGAAACTAGCAGGTACGGTATGATGGTTGACAATAATATTCGCCACGCCGGGCCTATTAGGCAACATACAACTTACATTTTTGAAAATTAATTCTTAGAGTAGATATATGAGTGATGTGATTTTACAATCGATCATTACATGTCCTGAATGCGGATCTGAAAAAGAAGAAACGATGCCGACTGAATCCTGCCTATTCTTTTATAAGTGCACAAATTGTGGTGAAGTGCTCAGACCCAATTCTGGTGACTGTTGTGTGTTTTGCTCATATGGCAATGTAAAGTGCCCTCCAAAACAATAAGAAGGTAGATAACCTCCCAAGGAAGAATAAGTCTCCACCTATTGATAATGAGAGCCGCCCAAAAGCCTCTTAATCATCATTTTGGCTTATTAAAAATCAATTCCCAGAGGGTGAGGCATGTCCGTTATTTTTCACATAAATCCTTCTACAACTTTTAGCTATTCCAATTTTCTTGACATAAAAGTATTTGCTATGTAGGATGGAAGCAAAATGATAGTGAGTTGCGCTTGAAAAGTGATTTCTGCTGCATGGCGGTTTTTTCACACCTGGTGAGTGGTTATACTTGGGCCTTGGGAATTATAATAAATTCTATCGATCGGAGTGGTGATGATCACGATGTACGACAGTGACATTGCCCGAGAGCAAGCCTCAGAGGCGGGGGTGGATGCCTTTGTAGAAAATGGGATTGCCATGGAAGATCTGGTTGAGAAGATCCGTCAGGTTCACAGAAAGAGGAGGCAAAGACCTTGAACGTACGAAGATAGGATATCTCCTGCAAGATAGACCTTGCCAAAAATATAGGAGGAAAAAGAGATGGAAAAAACTAAACCACAACGACGTTACGATCTGGACTGGATGAGAGTACTGCTGATCCTTTCTGTGTTTCTCTATCACAGCGGCAGAGTTTTTCATAAATGGGACTGGCACGTAAAGGATGTGATCTCTCCCGGATTTGCATTAGTTCTCGGATTCATGGAGATGTGGATGCTGCCGGCCATCTTCATCGTTTCCGCGGCTAGCATCTGGTACGGTCTAGGCTACCAGAAGCCGGGTAGGTTTATTTGGAGAAAAGTACTACGCATACTTGTTCCCCTCGTCTTTGGTATATTTATCCTGTCCCCGCACCAGGTGTACCTGGAACGGTTTACCCACGGTCAGTTCTCCGGCTCCTTCTTCCAATGGTTTCCACATTACTTCGAAGGCTTGTATGGCCTGGAGGAGGGAGGCAACTTTGCCTTTCATGGAATGCACCTGTGGTATCTGATGTTGCTATTCTTGTTCACGTTGCTGCTTCTGCCCCTGTTCCTGCTCCTGCGTTCCAAGGAGGGAAGACCCATTGTTAGAGGGATCGGCTCATTCCTTAAGATTCCCGGCATGATTTATTTATTGGGACTATTGCTGGCCGTTCCCATGGCCTACATCAACCCGGAAAGCGTACTCGGGCTCAGAGATTTCGCCGGTTGGAATATGGTTTACTATATCATCCTTCTGTTCTTTGGATTTTTAATTTTCGCCGACGAGAGGATTCAGCAAGCCATTATCAAACAGCGCTTTGTCTCCCTCATAGTCGCCATAGCCCTGTATGTAACGCTCAATAGGGGGATTTTCATTAAAACCGAACCCACATTGCTGGGCTGGTGGTTTCAGTACACAGTCTCTTCCTGGTGTTTCATTTTAACAATACTAGGACTCGGCATGAAGTACCTTTCCGGTACGGGCCGCTTTTTGCGCTACACGACAGAGGCAGTTCTTCCCTTCTACATGCTGCATCAACCGATAATTCTGTTGATCGCATTCTGGGTTGTACAGCTCCAGATCCCCATCCTGGTGAAGTATCTCATCATAGTTATTCTCTCCTTCGCCGGCATTATGCTTTTATACGAGGGGCTAAGGCGGGTCGGTGTGCTGCGCTTTCTGTTTGGCATGAAGGTTGGCAGGCGAAGAGCAAGGAGCTAAACATAAATCGGGGGAGCACCTTCCGGCAGAGACGTTGGGACATCGACTGGATGCGGGTGATAGCGGTTGCCTTCTTATTCTACTACTACCCGGTCCGAATCTTCTACCTCTGAGGAGGATGGTAAATCGAGAATACCGAGGGAAGCACGGCGATCTCCTACATCGCCAAGTTCACCGAAATCTGGCATATGCCCCTGATGTTTGCTTTGGCAGGCGCCTCTATCTTCTTTGCCCTCGTCTTCTGCAAGCCGGGACGCTACATTGCCGAGCGATTCAAGCGACTCCTGATACCCTTTGTGTTATAAAATAATCAATGGTAAAATTGGCAACGCCGGGCCTTCGGAGACATTGGGTTTATATTGGTCCGTATCCGTTGTAGTTATATTCGTATAGTTTAATTTTCAATATTCCAGCAACGATATTTCAGAAAAGGGAAAGGATCTTTACAAGATGAACTGGATAATAGAAGAAGCGAAAAAAAAGCACACATCAAAAAATATTGTTTTTATTGAAAATCCAGAGACCAAACAATCCCTGGATAATCTCCTTTTAAAAAAGTTTTATCCTGCCATCAATAAGCATCTTCATGAAACTGGATATCGGGAGTTAGATAATCCAAAAATTGAAACGAAGCTCGTACACGAGTTAGTGAGATCAATCATGTTTATGATGACGGATGATTTTGGCTACACATTTTTTCGAGGGGAGTTTGAATGCGAGCTGGACGGATGGATGCTGACGAGAAATTTCTGGCTTGGCCTTCCGCGGGACACGGACCCTGCCTTTCTATTTAGAATCCTGAGTGACGAAAGATTTGCGGGCAACCCGCCAACACTTAATATTGAGGAATCGCCCCTCTATCCTGAATGGAACATTTACTACCTGATAACATTACATTCAGGTACTGGAACAAGCTGGGGCGCAGGTATTGGTGAAGAACATGCTCTGCAAGCAATAAAATCTGTAATCAGAACGAGTTCAGAAATGTATGAGTTATCTATGATAGATGGTTTCTCCGACATAGAGGATGTTGAGATTTTTTTAAAAACTGCGTATGAAGTTTTTGAATCATAAATAATCATACCGCTTTTCCGCAAACCCCCTGGGGATAGTTTATTGAAATAAAAGAGAAAGGACGGAATTGATTTTGTGATCCCTATGAGAAGAAACAATTCAAAAAGTAAGACTTTTTTGAAGTTGATGGTCTGCAGTAAGGTAGAAAAAATAATTATACATTGATAATCACGGAAGAGATTGGAAACAGATTTCTTAAGTTTTGTTTTTAAAAAAAAACCATAATTTGCATTTATCCATAGAGAGGTTTTTTTTCTTGCAAAGCTCTTTCGAGATTTTTTTTGGGGGGGAGGTTTTTATTTATAACAAAAAACTGCCATCCATGGCAGTTTTTAACCTTCCGTCTTCACTTATGGAAACAGGACGTTTCCATAAGGATAACCGGCTCGGCAAGTATTGAAGTAATCTGGAAAATAAGGCAAT
>DRHS01000105.1 GCA_011053095.1 Bacteroides sp. | reverse complement strand
CGTCCGTTTAGGGCTACAGCAAATGATGGAACTGGACCGGGATGAACATATCGGTGTAGGCAGTTATGTGCGCGGAGAAGAACGTCGCAGCCAGCGTAACGGTTATAAATCCAGGCAGCTGTATACCCGTGTTGGCACCCTGGCTCTGCGGGTACCACAGACCCGTGACGGGCAATTTTACCCAGCTATACTGGAACGCTACCAGCGCAGTGAGAAAGCTCTTATGCTGGCTCTTGCAGAGGCTTACATCCAGGGAGTATCTACCCGTAAGATGAAAATGATCACTGAGAAGTTAATGGGCAGGGAATTTTCCTCTATGGCCATCAGCAGGTTCTCGGCCACCCTGGATGCGGAGCTTGATTCCTGGAGGGAAAGATCCTTTGAAAAGGAATATCGATACGTGATTATTGATGCTCGCTATGAAAGTTGCAGAGTTGAAGGTAAGATCATCGATATAGCGGTTCTTATCGCACTTGGGATTGACTCGGAAGGTTACCGCCATGTATTGGGTATAGAGACAGCCTGGGGAGAGACAGGCGATTCCTGGGGCCGGTTTATTGGAGGATTAAAGCAACGTGGTCTTGAAGGTGTAAGGTTATTTACCAGCGATGCTCATCCGGGGATCCACCCGGCCATTAAAAAGCATTATCCGGGTGCAGTATGGCAGCGATGCCAGCGCCATTATTCGGTTAATGCCTTGGACCGGGTCCCCAAGAGTCAGCGGGATGATCTTTACAAGATGTTAATGCATGCGTGGGATTCGGATACCTACAAAGAAGCCAAAAAAAGGCTTGATCAGATTTCAGTCCATTACCAGAATAAATATCCGGACCTGGCAGAGTTCATCTCGGAGCATGGATGGGAGACACTGGGGGTATATGATGCAGCACCGGTGGAGCATCACAAAAGATTACGAACCACCAACATGATCGAGCGGGTGAACCAGGAATTAAAGCGAAGGAGTAAGGTGGTCAGGATTTTTCCAAACCCGGCAAGTTGTGTGAGGTTATTCTCAGCGTTATTGAAGGAATGGCATGAGGACTGGGTCACGGGTAGGATATACCTGGATATGGAGCGGCTTAGGGAATTTGAAAATCAGAAGACAGCTCATCAGCAGGAGCGCGCTCCTGCTGATGAGCTGTCTTCCATCAAAGAACAAAAAATAACCGTGGTTTGAGAATTTTACAGACAATTAGTTGCACAACTTTTGAAACGCTATCATGATATAAGTGTCTCTGAATCGAGCGTTTATCGAATATTGAAAAGAAAAGGTTTAAACCGGCTTCCAAAAACAGCATCAAGAAGGACCGTCCATACAAAAAGGTATGCAAAGAAAGTACCTGGTCATCGGGTTCAAGTAGATGTTAAGTTTGCCACATTTGTTGATCAAATCGGAAATAAGACACGTCGTTATCAATTTACTGCGATAGATGATGCTACAAGGATAAGAGCATTAAAAATGTATATAAAACACAACCAGGCAAGTGCAATTGATTTTATTGATTATGTAATTGATAAATTTCCTTTCAGAATACATACAATTCAAACAGACAGGGGGCATGAATTCCAGGCAGGATTTCACTGGCATGTTGAAGATAAGGGAATTAGACACATATATATTAAGCCAAGATCTCCTCAATTAAATGGTAAAGTTGAAAGATCCCATAGAACTGATCAGGAAGAATTTTATCAACTATTATCCTATACCGATGACGTGGATTTGAATAAAAAACTAAACGCCTGGGAGAATTTTTATAACTTTAACAGACCTCACGGAGCTTTCAATGGAAAAACACCTTATGAGGCAGTAAAGTGTGCATTAGAATAATTCATATTATGTCCGGGAGGGTAGGACGTATCACACCAGTGAGTCATATCCGGCAACAATTAATCTTTCCTGGATTGCAGATGAACCACTGTCAGGAACCAATATGTCCTGCTCAGAATATGGAAATTATGTGATCAGGAATTTTCAGAGCCAGGGCATATATCATCACACCGGGAAACTGAAACTTTGCCTTCAGAGAACAAGAGTGACGGTAAATGAGGACGAAGATTCAGTTTTTGATGGACTGGAGGATCTGAAATAAATATGGGAAAAATGAAAATGAAAATATGGAAGAGGCTAGTAATTGCGCTGAGCATGATCGGGCCTGGATTGTTTCTGATCGGGTATAACATCGGGACGGGAAGTGTGACTACCATGGCCAAAGCGGGAGCCGAGTTCGGAATGACCCTGTTCTGGGCCCTGGTTCTTTCCTGCTTCTTTACCTACATCCTAATGGTAGCCTATGGTAAGATGACTCTTGTATCGGGAAGAACCGCACTATTTAATTTCAAGACCCAGTTAAAAGGAGGGAAAATACTCGCCATTTATATCATAATTGCACTGATCACCGGGGAGGTACTGGCCCTGATCGGCATAATGGGTATCGTCGCTGAACTGATTCAGGAAGGGATTAGGCTTATCGCAGGGAGCCGGAACCTGATGATAAATACGGGATGGATCATACTGGTTCTGGCCGTACTCTTGTATTTTCTGCTATGGTTTGGAAGGTACAAGGTATTTGAGAAGATACTGACGGTTTTTGTAATCCTGATGGCCCTGTGTTTTATCATCGTTTTTGTTATGGTTAGGCCCTCGTTTTCCGCCATTCTGGAAGGGATGGTACCCGGTATACCCAATGTTCCTGGTGCCTTGACACTCGTCGCTGCTATGGTGGGTACAACCTGCTCAGCCGCGGTATTCATTATCCGGAGCACAGTGCTTGCAGAGAAAGGATGGACCGTTGATAACCTGAAGAATGAAAAAAGGGATGCTTTTTCATCCGCCTTTATGATGTTGTTTTTAAGCGGGGTCATTATGGCTGTCGCGGCGGGTACTCTTAATATTATGGGACTGAAGCTGGATACTACACTTGATATGATCAGTCTGTTTGAACCAATGGGTGGTAAAGTTGCTGCATTACTTCTTATTCTGGGGATTGCAGGAGCCGGAATTTCCACCGTTTTTCCCATCGTGCTGATTGCTCCCTGGCTGATATCCGACTATACGGGGAAGTCCCGTGACATAAAATCTCCACTGTTCAGAGGCTTGATACTGGCAGGATTGGTTTTTGCTTTCGGTTCCATATTCCTGGAACAGAGTCCCCCGATACTCATGGTATTTTCTCAGGCCTTCCAGGCAGCCATTCTACCGGCTGTTGCGATTCCGATATTTTTTATTCTGAACCGCAAAGATATCATGCAATCCCACACTGCATCGTTAAGATTGAATATCGGACTGCTGGCTGTCATCCTTTTTTCCTTCCTGACAACCTACATTGCCATCCGCGGATTTCTATAGCCCTGGTTTTATCCGCCTGCCCGTAAACTAACTCCCGGATCTGCCCCGTATTCAATCTGGACATATCTTCCCTCATTCAGGATCGAAAGACGAGCGGCTTCAACTACCAGCTCATTTACAGAACTGTTGCCGGGAGTGGCAATAATGCCTTTTTCATCAATTTCCCGGAGAATGTCCCTTCTCTTTTCTATGGATACAGGATCTGTCTTTCCATGTCCGGCCTGCTCGATCTGATGAGCCATGCCAACGGATGCCGCTACGGATTCAAATCCATACCCGACCGGCTTGTAGCCCGGGCCTTCCCATGGGACAAGCTTCATGAAATCCGGGTTGATGTAGCTGAAACGGGAATCCCCGGATCCGATCTCCTCAAGATAGGCGTGTTCTACACCCCTGAACTGGTCATCATGGTTGATCATACCAGTCTGCCCACTCCCTTCGAAATACATTTGCAGGCATTGTTCATTGCTGCCCGCTGCCTGATCGGGATATCCCAGTCCATTGGTAACGGACAAAATGGCTCCGTTTTCAAAATGTACTCTGCCGTTGGTCCAGAGGTAACCCTGGTTGCCGTTCGGGAATTTTCCCTTTACGCCGGCAACGCTTAATCCCACCGGTTTAAGGCCGGTTATGAAATAAACCAGGTCTACATAATGGCAACCGATGTATACGAAAGGATCCGTATTCTCACATGTGAACCAGTTTTGAAAGTTGGAATTCCTGTAGAAATAGCATTCAATGAGTTTTGCTTCCCCCATAACAAATTCCCCGAACTGATTTAATTGATAACTCCTCCGTGCAATTAAGGACCGTCGGTCGAATCGCTTATGGTAATCAATCCCCACGAAAAGTCCCTTTTCGTATGCTTTGGCAGCAATCTCCACAGCCTGCGCGTGTTTAAGCACAAGGGGTTTAACGCAGAGTACATGCTGGTCATGATCAAGAGCATTCAGGATAGCCCCGTAATGAAGAGGATCAGGCAGGGCCACGACCACCATCTGCCTGGGCTGCATTTTACTGATTACCTCCATGTACAAATCCGGAAACTTCTTCTCTGAAGGTTCCTTTACCGGGGGATACGCATGGAACTGCTGTCCAGGAAAAGCCTCCTTGATTTCCGAACTGTTCATCAGCAGTTTCAGGGGAGCAGAATCCAGAGCACAGATGCTGATCTGATCAACCATCCCTGTACGTTGAAGATGGTATATCGAAGGGAGGATGAGATCATGGGTAATCATTCCTCCTCCAACGATCGTAACATCAATGGATTTTGACTTGTTGTTCGGTTCCTTGTTCATTATCCTAAAATTTCA
The DNA here is from genome assembly GCA_011053095.1 of Bacteroides sp. GTDB lineage: Bacteria > Bacteroidota > Bacteroidia > Bacteroidales > SM23-62 > SM23-62. The sequence continues at coordinate 4,452 of DRHS01000105.1, read as the reverse complement.
TCACAGGTTTCTTCGAAAACTTCCAAGCTTTCTTTCAGAGCTTCCTCGGTGATTACCAGGGGGGGACTGATTTTCAGGCACTCTCCTCCCGGTCCTACCGGAGCAAACATCAGCAATCCTTTCTGAAAACATTTTTCATTGATTTTAAATGCGGTCTCCGGATCAGGGTCCTTTGTACCCTTTTTTACTACCTGAATACCTGCCACAAGGCCCTTTCCGTGAAGGCATCCCAGGACGTCCGGATACTTTTCCCGGATCCTCTTAAGACCCGGCATCAGGATGTCTCCCATCCGTGATGCCTGTTCTGTAAGTTGTTCTTTCTGGATGATTTTCAGGCTCTCGATCGCTGCAACTACGGGTAAAGGGCTACCCGAATGGGTAGAGGTCATTGAACCGGGAGGATAGAGTCCCAGAATGTCCTTTCTTCCGATTACTGCTGCCAGGGGGAGTGAAGACGTGATTCCTTTACCGCAGGCCACCAGATCCGGTTTCACTCCGTAGTGCTCATAAGCAAACATTTTGCCGGTCCGGCCAAATCCGGACTGTATCTCATCGTAAATGCTGACAATGTCATATGCCCTGCAGAAATCTTCCAGCTTCCTGGCGTATTCGACAGGCATGAAATCAGGTCCTCCTCCCTGGTATGTTTCCGTGATCACTCCTGCAATCTCCTCCGGCCTGATATTTTGTTTATCCAGGCTGGTCAGGAACAGATCAAATGAAGTGTCCTCATTTTTATAACCATCGGGAAAGGGAACCTGAATGAATGTCTTACCCTCGTCAATGATCCAGTTTTTCAATTTCGGAATGCCACCGGCAAGCTGCGCTCCCAGGGTCCGTCCATGGAAGGCATTATTGAATGAAACCATGTACCTCTTTTCCGGTCCATGTTTCTCCAGGGCATATGTCCGGGCCAGTTTAATGCAGTTCTCAGTAGCCTCGCTTCCGGTTGTTAACAGAAATACCAGGTATTTGTTTGGATCCGGGGATATTTCCTGGAGCATTTTAACGAGCTCGACTCGCTTCTCGTGCACGAATACGTAGGTTGACAGTAATTTCTTTTTCAGTACTTCTTCTAATCCACGAATGATCTCCTTCCTTCCGTGTCCAGCATTGGAGATCAGTACGCCCGATGACCAATCGATCCATTTGTTCCCCCATTTGTCGTGAATCTGGAATCCTTCTGCCTTGTCCCATATAATCGGAGGCTGGCCCATCATGGAGGGGGGTTCAGACAGAGACAGAGTCTCAAAGATATGGATAGATTCCGGAACGGGTAGTTGGGTTCGGATTGTTCTGAATTTTGTCTTAACAAAATTTACATTGACAGGGTTTAGCTGATATTTTGCCATGGCATAATGATATGATCATTTAATAAAAAAATAGAGACATTAGCAGTAAATTACAAGGATACCGAATAAATGTATTACTTAAATATCCAAATTGATTTTTTACCGGATTTTTATCCGGCTAATAAACAAAGGCTATTCAATTGTGGCTAATTTGGTTTAACTCCACCTTTAAATATTTATTTCATAGATTTTGTGTCCTTTGTCCTTCGGGCATAAAACGCCTCTTGATTTTCCTTTTTTGAGTTAAAAGAACGTACTTAGCCCTTGATTGGCCTTCTAATTTTTTCTTCATATTTTTCATATTAAGTAACTTAAGTTTCCTTGTTTCTAAAATATTGTATATCAATACGTTAAGATTTCATTTTTCATTACAACATATACTCTAATCATTTGTTATACAGCGCATTGCAAAGGCAATAACATTCTATGCAATCAACTTTTTCTCGAACACCGGTGAAAATATCCTCATTATCTCCTCTGCCTTTTGATTGTCCCGGATTATTTCTCCAAAAAGTTCCCAACAGTCAACTTTCAGTATCTCACCGATCCCATTTACAATCTCCCAGAATATCTCCAATAAATATCGGGTGATGTTTTCTTCCTCTGCCTGAGAGCTCAACAGATCAAAAATACTGCCGAGGCTTTGTCCGTAGTACCTTTGTTTATACAAAAGCAGCATAATGTACTGCATCATGGCCAGGGTAGTGGCACCGATCTGAGAGTCGAAGTTGTTACACTGGCATTTACCAAGCTGCAAATGCTGCTTTGCGTCCTTAAAAAAAACTTCACAGCTCCATCTTATGTGATAAGTCTCCATAAGCTTATTGAACCCTATCTCCAGATCATTGGTTATAAAGGCCTTCCATTTACTTCCTGATCCCAGCTTTACAAAGAACAAGTTCACCCTGCGGTTATCATACCAGACAGGAACCTTAATGTACCTGGCGTTAAACTTCCGGTTGCGTGTTTCCTTGTTCCGGTACCGTTTTCTCAGTGTGGTGGCATCCATTTCCTTGTCACTAAGGTAATCCCGATATAGGTTCTTTCCCATCTTAACCATCGCAATGAGCTTAATCCCTTTGGTACGGAATGATTCGATGTGGGCAAGGATCTCTTTGGAGAAGAACCAGCTGTCAAACAGAACATAATCAAATTCAAACCCCCTCTTCACCGCTCTGGATAACATCTTGATCACACTCTGCGTTTTACTCATGTCTGCTTCTGATCTCCGCTCGTACCCCGGGGTATCCTTTTCTCTCTTCTTCCCAAACTGCTTCCGGCGCTGTGAAGGAGTAAGACCGTATAACGGTGCTTTCTTCTCCTTCCTCCTGACCAACTCTTCCTTTTCTGCCAAAATGGTCTGGGCCTGTTTCATCTTTCCTCGTAGTCTCGACTGCTTCTTTTTAGACCGGGATACCCGCTTTTCCTGCTTCTCAAATTCCACCGCTATGGTCTTCTTTGAACAAGCATTCATTTCTTCCTTGAGAGAGTTCAGTACTGCTCTTTTCTCCAGGTGCTGCGCTCTGTGCTCCCGGTAAGTAGCCTCAGCTTGCTTTGCCTTTCGTCTGGTACGGTTGCGTTTGGCCCTTGCCTTGTCAAGCTCACCTCCCCTTTCACGATGCAGGGAAAAATCAACAGGGATAAAGTTGTTACCATCCCAATATCCACAGATCAGAAGTTTGTATCCAAAAACATAACGGCTGGTAACATGGTCATGCATCTTGCTGACAGCCTCTATCTTTTTTCCGCTTTTCTCTATTGGACTGTCATCAAATATCAAAGCCCTGATCTTACCGCTGTATTTAGTGATCCGCGCCGAAAGGTTCAGGTACCGCTTTGCAAACAGATACAGGATCGTACGCCAGCTGATATGCTCATTGCCCAGAACATCGTAGTAAGGATTCTTACTGCCTTCTCTATCTCCAAGCTTCCCAAACTGCCGGGAGAAGTAGCTGTGGATGTTCCTGCTTCGGTAAAACATCATGACCATCAGGTTGGTCATAATCAGTGTAACCCTGATACCGCTTTGTTTGATTGATTCAAATTGCCCGAATATGCGCTGTATGTCAAAGAACCTTAATGTGTCTTCCAGGCATAGGCCTGTTTTGCTATCGCTATCAATGAATTTTTGAAATTCTCCTAAATTCTCCGTATTTTTCATGTGTTGCATGTCTATTTGATGTCTAACTAACTCAAATATAGCCAATTAGGCTAAGACATGCAACACTTTTTTCTTATATATTCATCTCATTATCAACAATTTATCTGCAAGGAAACTTCAGTTAAGTAATCATTTGATTTTACAAGTTCATTATTCTTCTTTCAATTACAAATGCTCTAAACGGCTAAAAATCGCTAAGTGCTCAAGTGGTTTTTTTAACCAAAGGAAGCAGTCTCCTCAATCCTATTATGTTGTCAGTTGGGAACAGAAACAGAACAAAAAGAGTAAATAACTCTATTAAGTTTTTATTTACGATTAGGTAACTCCCCTCTGCCACTGTAGGGACATCTAAGCCAATAAAAGGAGGATTACTTATATAGTACATTAACAATAATAGCATTCCTCCCAAACAAGCCCAACGATTCAATAGTCCAATGATTAAACTAAGTCCCACCAAAACGAGTCCCCATTGATTACCAAAATTAATAAGGTCTAAGGTTGCATCATTTGAAGCCATACTTTTAAACATATCGGCAAAAGGACCTTGTGCTGCTTTTAGAAATGATGCTGCCGACCAATTTGGGTTAACAACTTTTACTAATCCTTCGTAAAGGAAATGCCACCCAATAAGCACCCTAACAATTACTAATGCAGATACCTGCCAATTTGTATATTTTATTTGATGTTTTTGCTTTTTCATTTCTATTCTGATTATTAAAAACGGCTAAGTTCTAAGTATAACAGCATTTTGTTTAAACATCTCATAAAAATGATATGCTTGATCACTCAACAGCATTATCAAGAACCATTGTTTCAGGGTTGTTTTACTCCCCTTTATCTTGTCCGCATAGGCGTACCAGTTCAGATAGTTTTGTAAATATTTTGAACTTACCCCATTAAATGGACGCAAAAACTGTCTGACCTGTGCATGGACATTGT
>DRHS01000104.1 GCA_011053095.1 Bacteroides sp. | reverse complement strand
TCATCAAGGAGTTTTTGCTGGGAACCAGCCCCTTTAATAATTGTTGAATCTGCGTATTTACCTATTATTTTCCTTTGCTGTTCCGTAAGTTCTCTACCCGTATAAATAATAATGGGAAGACGAGAGACGTCTTCATTATTTCTGATTTTGTCAAGCAATTCTACACCAGACATATCCGAAAGGCCTAGATCTAAAATCATGCAGTCATATTTTCCCGATAATACCTGATCGTAAGCTTCCCCAACTGTTGAAGCAACCGTAATCCGGACATCCCCATTGCCGATAATTTTAGCAATGGCTTCTGCCTGATCCGTATTATCTTCCACCACAAGAAGATCTTTTACAGATTTTGAAATCATTTTATTAAGTTTATCATACACCTGCTCAAGCGCTTCTGGGCTCACTGGCTTTGTCAGGTAATCGACGGCTCCCATTTTCATGGCATCCAATTCCTTGTCTGCTGCCGATATGAAGTGAACCGGAATATGGCGGGTTGCAGGGTTTTCCTTCAACCTTACCATAACCGCCCAGCCACTGATGCCTGGAAGTCCTATATCCAGAATGATGGCACTCGGCTTGTAATATTGGGCAAATTGAAGACCTGTTTCACCTTCTCCTGCGACTAGGCACTTAAAACCACGTTCACGTGATAAATCTCTGAGAATTTTTAAAAATCTAGGGTCATCTTCAATGATCAGTACAGATTTATCTTCTGGGGAGATGGTTTTTCTATCATCCTCAATGGCCTCCAGTGCCTTTATCCGGTCAGCCGATACCTCAGGTTGCTTTTTCTCCAAAAGGCTTATGTCTGACTCTGTTTCCCTGTCCGTCCGACAGGCGGGCTGGTTAACAGGTAATGGTTCTAAAGATGTCTCTTTTGTTTCAACTTCAGATTTTAAAGTTTCCGGGAGATAGAGGGTAAAGGTGCTCCCTTTACCTTGGACACTCTCCACGCGGATTTCTCCTCCAAGCAAGTTGGCAAGTCCTTTTGAAATTGAAAGTCCAAGCCCAGTTCCACCATACTTTCTACTTGTGGTTCCGTCAGCTTGTTGAAACTCTTCAAAGATTAATTTCTGCTTTTCTTCAGGAATGCCTACTCCCGTATCTATAACTGAAAATGAAATGGTCTTTGCTGGATCAAAACCGCTTTCTGGCAAGTTAGCTTCGTCGTTTGACTGACGACCATCCGGGCGGCTTATACGCAGGGTAACACTACCTTCTTTGGTAAACTTGAATGCATTGGAAATAAAGTTCTTCACAATCTGCTCAATCCTTTGCCGGTCCGTACGTACATGAGCAGGCAAACCATCCGTAATATCCATGTTCAGGCCAAGACCCTTCTCTGTGGCAAGAGGCTGAAAACTCCTTTTCATGGTATCGCAAAGATCCTGCAGGACCATATCCTCTATATGAAGTTCTATCTTTCCTGCCTCCACCTTGGAAAGATCCAGCACATCACTAATAAGCTCCAGTAGGTCAGTACCCGAAGAATGGATGGCATTTGCAGATTCCACATCATCTTCTGTCAGGTTGCCGTCGTTGTTATCAGCAAGGAGTTTCGATAAAAGGAGAATGCTGTTCAAAGGCGTCCTTAGTTCATGGGACATATTGGCCAAGAATTCTGATTTGTATTTGCTACTTAATTCCACCTCCCGTGCCTTTTCCTCAATAAGCCTTTGTGCAATTTTCAGTTCCCTATTCTTTTTTTCAGTATCTTTTTTTTGTTCTTCAAGGCGCTGGCTTTGTTCTTCAAGCTCTTCGTTAGTCTGCCGTAGTTCTTCCTGCTGGGTTTGCAGTCTTGATTCCGATTCTTTTAAGGCTTTGGTATGTTCTTCAAGCTCTTCATTGGTCTGGCGCAGTTCCTCCTCCCGAGTTTGGAGTTCTTCTGCCTGTCGCCTGGTCTGTTCGAGCAGAGAGTTAGTCCGGTTTCTGGACATAAATGAATTCAAGGTAATTGCAATACCCTCTGCAACTTCCTCTAAAAAAGTCATGTGGGAATCGGTAAATTCATCAAAAGCTCCCAGTTCGACAATGCCTTTCACCGTATTATTTAATATCAGTGGAAATACCAGGATATTTTTAGGGATGGCCTCTCCCAGGCCGGAATAAATACTAATATAATTAGCCGGGCAATTGGTAACAAGGATGTGTTTTTTCTCGATGGCGGCCTGACCCACCAGGCCTTCGCCAGCCAAAAATTCGCTTGAGAGGTCTACTCGCCGGGTATAGGCATAGCTGCCGATTAGTTTCAGCCGGCCGTCTTCAACAGCCATATATAGTGCCCCGATCTGTACGTTTAGATATTCAGCAAGATAGCTGATAATGTTTCCACCCAATGTTCCAATATCTTGTTCACCCTGCATTTTTACGTTCAGTTCAGTTTGGCCAGTTCTGAGCCAGTTATGGGCCTCGTTCTTCTCCGTCGTCTGGCGCAGGTTGTGGAGCATATCATTAAAACTGTCAGCTAATTCACCAATTTCATTTTTGGATTTGACTTCAATTTCATGGTCGAGCTGTCCCATGGCGACGCGTTTGGCACCTACAGAAAGTTTTTTAATGGGACGGACGATATCCCTTGAAATAACAAATGCAATGTAAACAACCAGTACAACGGTTGCTGATAGGAGACTGAAAACTATGGCACGCAGCCATCTGGTGGAGGCAAAGGCTTCTTTTTGCTCAATCTCGGCAACCACTGCCATTGGCACGCCGGCAATTTCCAGGTGGTTGATAAATCCAAGAACAGGAACTCCATTACGACCAATATATTTATTCACCTCAGCTACATTATGAACCTTCTCACTCGCTTTTTCTCCTTTTTCGATTTTGCCTTTATATTCCCGGGAAAAATGTGTCCTGTGCCAGGCCTTGATGATATCGGTTTCTACCTTCGCCTTCTCAGCCAGGATTAAAGCTTTTTTATCTGGATCAGGAGCAGAACGCATCAGGAAATCTTTCCCCACAAGATAAGTTTCCCCGGTTGCACCCAATCCGGTTCGTTCTTGCATAATGAGATTGATTTTGTCTTGTTTAATCTGAAATGCCATCAACCCAATCCTGTTACCATCTTCATCCACCATCGCCTGAATCAGGAAACCCGCTAAGGTATCGTTAGAAGGCGAGTAAAATTCCAGATCTGAAAAAACTGGTCTTCCTGTTTCAAAGGCCTCCATGCATTTACGGGCAAATCGTGTTTCCTTGTATAGTCCGGTTTTTAGATTAGTCC
>DRHS01000103.1 GCA_011053095.1 Bacteroides sp. | reverse complement strand
TGATGATAATGACAATCTTATCGATAATTATAACAACCGAATGTTCATACCGGATGCAGACTTCGGGGCGTATTATTCTGATCCCAAGATGTATGTCGGACTCTCTGCAATGCAACTGTTTGGTGCTTCTCTGAAATTCGGACAGGCAAGCTATGATAATTACAGGATACTTAGACATTATTACCTCATTGGTGGATATAATTGGGATATTTCCGATTACCTGATACTGGAACCTTCATTGCTGCTGAAGACTTCCGAGTTGTGGCAATTTCAGTTAGATTTGACCGCAAAATTTTATATCTATGAGGATTATTGGGCTGGACTGGGTTACCGTACCGGTGCAGAGGCCGGTGCCCTGATCCTGATGGGTGGGGTGAGAGTGGATAAATTCTTTTTTGGGTATTCTTTCGACTACACCCTCTCGAGCATAATGCGACATAGCTTCGGATCACATGAATTCATGATCGCAATGAAACTCGGTGACAGTGCACGACGCTATAAATGGCTGATCCGTTACTAGGGCTTATTTGAACCAGACGGTGAACAAGGGATTGACTGTTCCCTGCATAAATTCTCCAGTATATTTATCGTATTGATTTTCATGCCTGTTTACAGTTATCCCTCTTACATCCTTATAAATCTGAAGGTTCTCAGGATTAATGTACCAATCTTCATGGAAAACAAGACTGTTCAGGTCAGAAAGAGGATAATTCTCAGGGATCATATCAGAATCATGCAATTCATCCAATCCGGAATTCTCAGGAATGTTACGAAGAAGTTTTATGAACTCATCGCGATTGAAGGATGTGTCGGCCTGACCGGGTTTGTTGGCATTTAACTTACCGGAGAGTATTCCATTGATAATCTTTTCCAGGAAAAAATTTGCATCGAAGAATCTGTAGAAATCAAAAGAATGATATTGCCACTCGTGGTATTCAGTCTGGCTGATCTCTCCAGATTCTTCTTCCCTGTAAAGGTAGGTGTCATATGGTTTATTGTAAAGTTCAACCTTGTAATCAATGTTTTGCCACAGTGGATGGAAGTCCCCTGGCCTGTACTTCACGGATTTCTCTGATCCGGTTGACCAATCCGGGATGATCATAAAAAGGAGGCGCTTACGCAATTCGGTATTATCGTATCCTTCATAGACACTTGCAAGGTACTCACGTATAGGCAAGTAGGCGTGGACATCCTTGAACAGCCTGTTACTCTTCCGGTCAAGCCACCAGGATTCAAAAAAGAACAATCCGCTTATTTCCTCATATGGGATCTCACGGTACTCAGGTATGGTTTCCATAGTTTCATCCATGCCAATCATCAGGCTGGTATCCCATCCGGCAGAAAGATAATTCAGAACCTTAAGAGTATCAAACTCCTCGTGGTTCTCCTTTTCGATCAGATGGGGGACTGAACCCCAGAAGTTAGGATTATAAACACTGATTTGATTCCTGAGAACCGCATCGAAAATCAGGGGTGTTAGCCTGTCATCCTGATATCTTGCAAGCAGCACTGGATCATACCCCGACAGTTGTATGGTATCAAATCTCGCTGGACTGAAATTATATATTGTTTTTAGGTATGGCCCACGGATTTCCAGTTCATTCTGAGATCGTCGAGTCGGCTTGTGAAAAGTGCTCTGGGCGACTGCATATTGAATGGATCCAAAGACCAAGATCCCGGCAATTACTAGCGAGATTTGAATGACCTTTTGTCCTGAATGTTTATGCATGACTATTATTGAATACTCTGCAAGTGAAGTTAATAATTTTAATCATAGATTTCCTCGAAGCTTGGTCTCATGGTTAGAGGAAAGTTAAGAAGACCTTAGGTTTTCGTATAGATGACATGCATATTTTTTATTCCTGAGCATTCTGAACAACCGATTCCGGAGTGCTATTAACCGGCTGTTCTGATGATTATAAGCCATATCGGGATAATTATGGTCTGTAGGTAATTTTCATCCTTATGGAAAATTTAACTAATAAGTATGAATTGATAAATACGAACTATTATAATGGAACCCGTATGGTTCTGATTCGTATATTCGTAAAGAGATTTGTCATCGATAACTTGCTCGCTTTTGTGGAGGGCTATTCTGCAGATCCAAATGTAGAAAGCACATGGGAGTATCTCCAGGCTTTAAAGTCCATTTTTGATCAACTTGAGAAAACTGAATCCCCGGCAACATTAAAAAAAAGATGAATCAGATCACCTGGTGTTTGGAGAGGGAGTAAAAATTGAGATATCAGAGAACGACTATTACAACATTAAATGACTATAAATGAACTCCGCAATAAAATCATCAACAATGAAAGCTAATAAATACTTATTAACAGGTGTCTTTCTGCTGGTGACTATAGCTGTATTTTCCCAGGATTGTGTTGACTATCATAGATTTGCCCGATGTAAAATGGACCTGCAAAGGGGATACAAGAAATACAGTCAGTCAAAATCTGCGGCAATTAGCGAGCTGGACACACTGGAATTCAATATTGTTTTTTATGGCCAGAAGGATTATATTTTTTCATTCTGTACCCGGCAGGATCTTTATCCGATTAATTTTCGTCTATTGGATCCGGATTCCCGGACTGTGTTGTATGACAATGCCAACGACAGGTATATTGAATCCCTGAGTATCGGATTCGATGCCACCCGTTCCCTGATTGTTCAGGTTACGGTATTTGCAGGCAGGGATAACAAGGGAGGAGCGGAAGCTGATGCCGGGTGTATAGGTCTGTTGCTGCAATACAAGAATTATCCAAAAGAAAAAAAGCATGAATAGTCGGAAACTGATCCGATCGCGCTTAATGAGTATGAAGATGGCACGGATGCCCCGGAGGGAAGAATACTGAATAGTCGTGTTTCTATTAAAATCCACATTACAGATATTTTTGTACCAAAATATTTAACACCAGCATAAGATTTGGATCTTTCAATAAATCAGAGAAGCCAATAATTGTGTTCAGGGGACTTTTGATCTTTCGATTTTTCATGCACCATGTATAAATACTTTATTAAAACAATCGAAATAACACAAAATTTAATAAATTTATTTTCAATTTAATATCCGGTTCACATTAACACAAGATTATACGCATTAAATGGTTCAGATCTCTGAAAAAAAGCCGAGTGTTCTGTATGTTGACGACCTGCAGACCAACCTATTCCTTTTCAAGGAAACTTTTAAAGAGGATTATAATATCATCCTTGCCGAATCAGCAGCGGCAGCCCTTGATATCCTGAAAGAACAGGAAATCCAGGTACTGTTGACAGACCAGCAAATGCCTGAAATGACAGGTACCGGACTACTGGAGATCGTGGCCGTCGAGTACCCCGACATCCGGCGTTTCCTTTTGAGCGCGTTCACCGATTTTGACACGGTAGTCGAAGCCGTGAACAAGGGGAATATCCATGGGTACATCAACAAACCTATGCATGCAGAAGAGATTACTCTCTCAATAAACAATTCCCTTGAAATGTATTACCTGAGAAAGAAAAATCGACAGATGATGGAGGAGTTGGAGCAGGCTAACAGGAAACTGATAAACCTGGACGGTATGAAGAGCGAGATAATCAAGGTGATAAGCCGGGAAATCCGCAGTCCCCTGAACAGGATAATGGGTACAATACACCTACTGAAAGATAAGATCGAGGGACAGGAACTTTCGGAGGTTGTGAATATCCTTGACAGCTCTGTTTCGAAGCTGGAAGAATTCTCGAGCATGACCGAGCAGATATCCATCCTGAAATCACCGGGACATAAGCTGAATATTTCCAGGGTACCCTTCAAGCAGGTTATCGAATATAGCGTGATCGAAGCATCAGAGGAGATGAAGGAAAAGGGCATCGGGCTTGACCTGCAAAACGAGGCCGGGGATGCAAGTATTCAGGGAGAATTCCACCTTCTTATAAGTTGCCTTGTAAACCTGCTTAGAAATGCGATCAATCATTGCGATTCAGGAGGAAGCATTACGATAAAGACGATGCACTCGGAAGAAAACTTTGTTTGCGGGGTTATTGACCAGGGTAAGGATTATACTGAAAAGCATTTTGAAGATATGGTAAGCCAGTATTGTTCAGGCGATACCAATCTAAACCTGAATTTCGGGATCCAGCTTTCTCTGGCACAGATGATAATGGAGGCGCACTCCGGGAAAATCCTGTTCGAAAGAACGGAGTACAAAAAAGGTGCCCTTAAAATGGTCTTTGCTCAGGCCAGCGGGGATTCTGGAAACCAGGATTTAGGATTGCAGGGGTAGAACGACAAAGTCAGGATCTATGAATGAATCAATGTTAAACTCCCTGATGCGTCTGTTTGCCATTATGGCAAGCATAAACAGGGAAGCTGTGCATGTCCTGGCCAGGAACTTTGTTGAATCCTACCTGACCCAGATGTTCAGTCCCAAACTGGCCGAACGATTCCTGAAGATTTTTGATGAATATTCAGCCGAACAGTATGAGATAGAACAGAAAACAAAGCGCAAAAAGATCTCAGCCCTGTCCGTAAAGATCCTGGGTATCTGTAACCAGATAATTGAAGAACTTCATATCCGGCATCGTTTTCAGATACTGCTCAGCCTGATCCAGTTTGCGAAATATTTTGAAGATTTTTCTGCAATAAGCTCAGGGTTTGACAATGCCGTTACAGACGCTGTTCAGACAGTTGCAGATGGACTGCAGATAACATCCGAAGAATATGCAAATTGCACAGCATTCATTGTAGATAAATTCTACAAAGTACCGGACAAGGAGAAGCTCCTGGTGGTGAGCGATGACAGGAATTTCATGTTCACCGAGATCAGACATCTGCAAAAAAATGGCCTTGGTGGCCATATTTTTGTGCTGCGCATTCTTCGTGCGGATATATACCTGTTCCAGCATGCGGGTAAAGAGAGGCTGGAGCTTAACAACAGGTATATCTTCCCCCGACATGTATACCTTCTCCCGAGGGGAAGCTCAATCAAGGGAGAACAAATCACACCTATCTATTACAACGATATTGTTTCGGGCTTTTTAAAGGATACCGATGCAGGGCAGGTCGATTTTCTTGCTCGTGATATAGAGTTCTGTTTCAAAAACTCTGAAAACGGGATCCATACTTTTAGCTACCAGGGAAAGGCCGGGCAGCTGGTGGGGATTATGGGAGGAAGCGGTACCGGTAAATCCACTTTGCTGAAAGTTCTGAACGGGAACCTGAAACTTGCATCAGGGAACATTTATATAAACGGGCATAACCTTTTCGAGGAAAAGAGGGCCCTTGACGGGATGATTGGTTATATCCCGCAGGAAGACCTCCTGCTGGAAGAGCTTACTGTTTACCAGAACATATATTTCAATGCCCGCCTCTGCCTGGACGGGTATTCCGATGAGCAGCTTCATGATACTGTAAAGAGCATGCTCACGGAGTTGGATCTGTACGAGGCGAAAGATTTAAAAGTTGGGTCGCCTCTGAATAAGTTTATAAGCGGGGGACAACGAAAACGGCTGAATATTGCACTGGAGATGGTCCGGGAACCCTTTGTGCTCTTTGTCGATGAGCCTACATCGGGACTCTCATCCACCGATTCCGAAAACGTGATGCTCCTGCTTAAGGAACAGGCCATGAAGGGTAAACTGATCGTGGTCAACATTCATCAGCCTTCCTCTGATCTTTTTAAACTTTTCGATCACCTGCTGGTCCTGGATAAAGGGGGATACCCGGTGTATTCAGGTAACCCCGTTGAGGGCATTATTTATTTCAAGGAATTGGCTACAAGGGTTGATGCAGGGGAAAGTGAATGTGCAAGCTGCGGGAATACCAATCCCGAAGAGATACTTCAGATCATCGAAGCCAGGGATGTGGATGAATACGGTGAATTTACCCAGAACAGGAAAACATCACCGGTGGAATGGTACAAACATTACCTTGAAAAGATCCAGTCCAAATTTGAGTTCAGTTTGGAAAAAACCAGGATCCCGGAGAATCAGTTCCGAGTACCTGCGGGTCTTAAGCAATTCGCAATATTCTTTAAGCGAAACCTATTATCAAAACTGGCGGATCGTCAGTTCATGTCCATTTCCCTTATTGTATCACCTATCCTTGCAGTAATCCTGGGCTTTTTTACGAAATTCATCAGCGGCGACGGAAAAGATCCCCATGCATATGTTTTCAGCCTGAACGAGAACCTTCCTGCATACCTTTTTATGAGTGTGATCGTGGCGCTTTTCCTGGGAATGATAATCAGCGCCGAAGAGATCATAAAGGACCGGAAAATCCTTGAAAGGGAATCATTCCTGCATCTCAGCCGTTCAGCCTACCTGCTCTCGAAGGTGGCCTTCCTGTTCCTGTTGTCCGCCCTGCAGATGTTTCTTTTCGTTATCATCGGCAATGCCATACTTGAGATCAGGGGCATGACATTTACATACTGGCTAATACTCTTTGTTACCGCCTGTTTTGCCAATGTAATGGGATTGAATATTTCGGATGGACTCAAATCGGTTGTGGCGATATACATAATCGTTCCATTCCTGCTCGTACCACAGATACTGCTGGCCGGCGTAATTGTAAAATTTGACAAACTGCATTATAAATTCGCATCCCACGAAACCACTCCTTTGATTGGAGACATCATGGCATCGCGCTGGGCCTATGAAGCGCTTACCGTCGGACAGTTCTCAAAAAACCATTACCAGCGGAATTTATACAACATCGAGATGCAGGAAAGCAATGTTACCTATGACCGCCAGTTTCATGTTCCCACGCTGATACAGGAAATACGGGATGCACGGGAGCTCTATACCCGGAATCCGGCACATTCCGACCTGCCGGCCCACCTGGGCACAATTCGCAACGGATTTCAATCGATTTTCCTGACCAGGACCTATCAGGGAGCCGGTCGATTCAATACGGCGGATTTTTCAATGCCACTGGCAGATTCTGCTATAGACTGGCTGCAGGATTACCGGTCCCGCCTGTCACCCAGTTACGAAGAACTTGGCAGGACCAAGGACGGCATTATTAAAGAACTGAGAAATCAGAAAGGTGGTTTTGAGGGACTTCTGCAGTATAAGAGAGATTATTATAATGAAAGCCTGGCTGACCTTGTACTGAACCGCATTGATCTGCATAAGATCGTAAAGATCAATGGTAAACTGATACGAAAAATGGAGCCGGTCTATTTGTACCCTGTGATGAAAAATGGACGGGCACATTTTTTCGCTTCAGTAAAAAGGATCGGCGACCTGTACATTCCTGCAGTCTTATTCAATGTGCTGGCCCTCCTGTTCATGACCCTTATTTTATATATCACCCTTCAATTCAGCCTGCTCAGAAGAACCCTGGATTTTTTCGGAAATCTGCAACCCAGCTTGATGAAAATAGTGGCAGACCGGTCGGTTGAACAGGATGATCAATGATAATTTTAAGCTTGAATAGTAAAACAATTCATATATTTGTTGAAAGACTGATTCTAAGTAAAAACATATGAATATGAAACGAAAATACCTTCATTTTGCGATGCTATCGCTTAGTATCCCCCTTTTCCTGGCCACTGGATGCCAGTCTGGCGGGAAGCGGGCTCCCGGGACGATCGATGATAAGGAAACCGGAGAGATCGTAGACCGGTTGGAGACCTTGAAACAGGTTTACCACCTTTGTCCCTCTCCAGCCGAAATGCTCAGCGTAATCGATGTAGCTGATCTAAACTTTAAAGGTGAGCTTTTGAATCCACCGGAAAATGCAGATAAGTATCTCGATACAAAATCCACAACACTTGCTTTGGGAATCTACATTACAGATCTGGCATATGCCGCCCTTTTCGGACGGCAGGAAGAAACACTTGACTACCTTGAGGTGGTGAGGAGCGTTGCAGAACGGGTCCGGGTAACCGGGGCCATAAATGATGAGCTTATTCAAAAGGCAAAGGATAACGTTGAATACCTGGATTCTCTGTTCAACATTTCCAATGAAGTTTTCATCAATATGCTGTTCTACTGTGAACGCAACAACCGGTCTAATACCATTGTCATATTATCAGCCGGGGCTTTTATTGAAAGCCTTTATCTCGCTGTGAACCTGGTTGATGATTACGAGAACGCAGGGTTTATCCTTCAGCACCTTGCAGAGCAGAAGTATGCGATTGACAACCTTATGGTTTTTGCGGAAAGTCTTCAGGATGAAGATGAAAACATAGCCTCTGTTCTTGAAAATCTACATCCCCTTAAGGAGATCTATGACGGATTTGACATGGGAAGCAGGACGATTACAATTAAAACCCAGGATGAGGTGAGTGATGAACAGAGGCTATGTTTTCATCTTCATCCTGAAGACTTTCCGCAAAAACCATAAGGTTGTCAATCGCATAC
>DRHS01000102.1 GCA_011053095.1 Bacteroides sp. | reverse complement strand
GAATGGGAATTGACGTCTCACCCGCAAATCCTGACGTAGTTTATGTAATAATGGAAGCTGACGGTTACTTTTCTAAAAAACCATTTGTAGACCAGATTGTCGCATCTGATATGCATCTGATCTGCAGACTCAGAGACGATGCCGACTTGAGATATATATTTAAGGAACCACCAACCGGTAAAAGAGGCAGACCCCGAAAGTACTCGGGTAAGATCAACAATAATGACATCGATAAAGATTACTTCACATTTATATCCCAGGACGAAGAGATCAACTGTATATGCCGCAGTGGTGTATTCTAAAGCACTCAAGTGTAATATTATGCTGGTCCATGTGACATACACCAATGCTAAAGGAAAGGATTCCTGCAAACTTTATTTCAGTACAGATGTATCAATGCCTGCCAAAGATGTACTGCTTTATTACCACAGCCGTTTCCAGATCGAATTCCTCTATCGTGATGGAAAGCAACATACCGGGCTGAATGATTCCCAGGCAAGAAGTGAAAACAAATTGCACTTCCAGTTCAATGCTTCTCTGACCTCCATTAATATTGCTAAGGTTGTTCACTGGTTGAGCCTGCCAAAAGAAGAAAGACGAGCATTCTCTATGTCTGATATTAAAACAATGAATCACAATGCCTTACTGCTATCGCGATTTATTGACGTGTTCGGTATCCGCCCACACTACATCAAAAATCAAAACTATGTCAAGGAACTCATACTATACGGCACTATAGCCGCTTAAAAGTTTAACGAACTATTGTGAGTTAGTAGATTGCAATTAATGAAAAAATTAAGTGGATTTCACTGCTAAATATCATGTAAGGTCGGATTGCTATGCCGCTGGGACAAAAAAAGAGCTGCTCCATTATGGAACAGCCCTTTTTCAGATTGAGTTAATATCTGGAATTACCTGATTACGAATTTGCTTCTGGAAACACCTTCGTTACTCCTTACTGAGAGCATATACATTCCACGCGCCATGTTACTCAGGTCAATCTGCTCATGAACATTTGAAACGGAATTGAAGGTATTCCTGTATACAACTTTTCCGTTCATGGAGTAAATCTCAACATCCAGGTCAGCAGTTCCAACCATTTTCAGCTCCATTGTAATCAGTCCTGAACTTGGATTCGGATATACCCTGATATTGTCTTCCGACAGGATATCTCCGATATTGTCAGGAATTATTACAACCTCTACAACATCCTGGAGACTCCTCGGTCCAATTTTAGGTTCGCTAAAGTGCCATGTTGCAATTCCGGTAACATTGGCCACTCCCTGGATATCTGTGCCTGATAATCCCGATTCAAAAAAGTGGACCCTGACAATGCCTACATCAGTACCCTGACTGACATTATACTCCTTATCATTTGCGAACTTAGCCCCAGCATCTGCAAACGTTACGGTGTCAATTCTGACCAATTCGATTTCATAATCCTCAAAGTTGGTATTGAATTCAGAAATTGAAATTGTTTGAGGGGTAAGGGTATTGCCGGTTGAACTTGCTGCTCCCGGATCGGCAACAGGGACAAACTGCATCAGATTAAAATAATCATCAAGTGTTCCCGTGAGCCCGGTAATCCCGTCACCGATGGCATACGTAGTTGTGATCATGCCATCCGGATCATGAATTTCAATACCTCCGGTCGCGTCTTCGATGTATTTCTTATTAAAGTAATCCTGCTGGTAATTCAGCAATACCTCACCTGTAACCTTATATATAGTCTTGTTATCCTGCAGACCCCCTCTCAGGGCTGCCAGATTAGCCACCTCAATCGGAGCTACAGTGGTAAATGTCCACACTGTATCAGAGGAAATTCCTTCCCATGCGTTACCCTGGAAATCGATGAATGCAGCGGAATCAACCAGGACTGAATATTTCGTGCCGACCATCAGGTCTTTGGTTGGAGTTACATTAGCGGCCCAGTAACTGGTCTCAACAGAGGTTCCTGATACCATGATTGAGTCATAATATGTTCCTGCTTCATCTATAATAACAACATAACCTGTTCCTGCATAAATAGTCTCATTAAAGTACAGTCTGACCTCAGCATTAGTTGGTGCGGTATGAGGAACTTCCATAGCAAGGTAGTAAACAGTTCCCGGTTCATCCATTTTAAGAGCTATATCAATCTGTGTATCCACAATATTGACAATAGCCGGATAATCTGTAGCCCATACAGGTGGATCGGTGTCTGCACCTCCGCCGCCAGCTGAGAATGTCTGGGTGGTATTCACAGCTCCACTCGTAGTAGCTAAATCAGCTGCCCATGTGAAATCCTCATAATTTTTTCCAGTACCAGTTAACTGCAGGGATGTGCCTACTGTAGAACTAGCTTGTGAGACACCAATGTCAGTACTTGTAAGGCCTGTTTCAGAGCCTATGTCAGCACCACTGATTACTCCTTCATAACTCAGGAACTGGATAACAGCACCAGCGCCATTTACCAGGGCGAGACTATCCGGGGCACCGTTTTGTATACCGTTTGATGGACGGGAAATCCAGATTGCTCCCATGCCGCCTGATTCGTCAGGTATCGTACCAGATAAGCTTTCAGTGGCATAACTGGTAGCACCATTCCCATTTATAAATTCGATACTCTAACCAGTAAGATCAGTACCGGCAGGTCCTGCAACTTCTACGCCTTCATTAGCTTCAGTCCCTTCATTGTCATAATGAATCTCATTAATAAATACAGGGGTTTGTGCAAATAACCCACCCAAGATAAAAGTGAAACATAAAAATAGTAAGATTTATTTCATAATAAATTGGTTTTTAGTAATTCATAATTAATAATTAATGATTTTTGAAATACTTATCAACTTTGACGAATAATGTTAAAAACCAATATTTATCATTGTGTGTTCACCCGATGTTTTAGAAATTTGTTCAGATTATTTTCACTTAATCAACCAATCAATAATGACCAATACAATTTTCAATCATCGTTCCATTCGCAAATACAAATCAGATCCAATTCCCGAAGAGATTCTTGAAAGGGTGATGGAGGCCGGAAGCCGGGCTTCAACAACCGGGAATATGCAGGTCTACAGCATGGTTGTCACAAAGGATGAGGAGATCCGGAAGCAACTCTGGGAATCTCATTTCAAGCAGGATATGGTGCTGCAGGCTCCTGTACATATTACATTCTGTGCGGATTTCAACCGCTTTAATAAATGGTGCAGGCAGAGAAAGGCAGAACCCGGCTATGATAATTTTCTGTCTTTTTATACAGCTTCAATAGATGCACTTCTGGCCTCCCAAAATGTTGCTCTTGAAGCTGAGGCCAACGGTCTTGGAATTTGTTATCTTGGCACAGCAACCTATATGGCTGACCGCATTATAGATATACTTAATCTTCCGGAAGGCGTGGTTCCTGTGGCTGCTATTGTGATGGGATACCCGGACGAGCAACCGCCTCTGACAGATCGCTTGCCAATGCGGGCTGTGGTGCATAATGAAATTTACCAGGATTACAGTCCCGGTGATATTGATGAAATCTACGCAGAACGTGAAGGGTCCGATCTCACAGCATCACTTCTGGAAGAAAACCAGAAAGAGACCCTTGCCCAGGTATTCACGGACAACCGCTACAAGAAACAGGATAACCTCCATTTCTCAAAACAATTTCTTGAAGTAATCCGAAAGCAGGGATTTTACAACCAGTAGCTTCTCGCCTGATGGTGCCGGCCAACTTTTTGGTCAGAAATATACTTTGACAGGGGAGGGAATTCTCTATAACGAAGTATTGAAGATGGGCAGCCAGTTTTCTCATGTTGTAAGTGTTTTTCCTCATTACAAAAATGAACCAAAATATTCGGTTAAAACATTCGTTATTAATTGGAACTCAATCTACAGCAGGAAATTGATCCGTAAAACACTTTCTATATTATTACTACTTGCCCTGCCGGTGATTTCCTTCTCTCAGGATTACAGAATTATGGTCCACCCGGTTGAAGGAGAGGATATTAGAGGAATTGTCAAGGATCATCAACCGGCTGAGGATTCCCTTCAGGTATATCGTGTTTTAAAGGATATTTTAGGGGATTTAAGGGGGAAGGGATACCTGGCGGCATCCGTAGACAGTCTTGTTTTCGATTCCCTTGATGTGGATGTATGGATTTATCCCGGTCCACTTTTTGAATGGGGAAACCTTTCATTCGACTCCATTGACCGGCGGGTGCTTCGAAAAGCGGGTATCCGTCAGCGGGCCTTTTCTGGCAAGCCGGTGAGGTATACGAAACTGGCTGATGCACAGGAAAAACTCCTTGAATGGTATGAGAATAATGGCTACCCCTTTGCCGGCGTATATATTAATAATATACAGATTCCGGGGGAAGAGATCTCCGGCGAATTAATGGTTGAGGAAGGGGAGCTTTTCTATATCGATACTCTTCATGTAAAAGGGGAATTAAAGATAGACTACCGTTACATAGAACGTCTGAGCGGAATAGAACCCGGGGATGTTTACCGTGAGGACAGGATCAGACGAATTGGTGACAGGATTCGGGAAACACCCTTCATTGAAGAGATCAAACCGGCAGAAATGGAGTTTTTCAGGGAGAGGGTCGATGTTTATACCTACCTGCAGAAAGCCAGAGCAAATCAGTTTAATGGAATTATTGGAGTTTTCCCCAACCATGAGCAGACAGGAAAGCTATTTGTAACGGGTGATCTGTATCTGTACCTTGTAAATTCCTTTGGCAAGGGAGAATCGTTTCGTTTTGCCTGGAAATCTCTCCAGCCACTTACACAGGAACTGGATGTGAACCTGGCCTGGCCATATGTGTTCAACTCCATGGTGGGAGTAGGAGTGGACTTCAACCTTCTGAAGCAGGATACAACATGGTTTACGGTCAATCCGGTGGTGGACCTGAAATTCTTTCTCGGTGGCAGTAATTACTTTAATGTTTTTTACGATTATTTTAATTCATCACTGATCTCTACATCCGGACTCGAGAACACTTCGGTCCTACCGGATTACGCAGATGTGTCCAGCAGCCTGTATGGAATGGGATTGCAGTACCGGAACCTTGATTACCTGTTTAATCCCCGTCGTGGATGGGACATCAGCGGAAGGCTTGGAATTGGTGGAAGGAAGATTCGTAAAAATCCCGCCCTTCCTGAAACTGTTTATGATGGGATATCCCTCAGCACTACAAAGCTGCGCGGTTTCTGGGAGATCGGATTTTACCAGCCGCTGGGTGGGAGATTTACACTTCAGCTGGAAAACCGCAGTGGCTATGTATACAGTGAGGACCTGTTTGAGAACGAACTGTTCAGGCTGGGAGGGATCCATAACCTCAGGGGAGCAGATGAGAACTCCATTTATGCATCACTCTACAGTATCGGGACCATTGAAGCCCGTTTCCTTTTCGAACAGAATTCATATTTTTTCCTGTTTTTCGATGGGGGATATTATGAGACGGATCTTCCAAACAGTTTTGAATCAGACTTGCCGATTGGATTCGGAGGAGGAGTGAACCTTTCAACCCGTGCCGGGATATTCTCGCTGGTATATGCTCTTGGGAAGCAATTCGACAATCCCATTAACATCTCCAATGCCAAGATCCATATTGGCTATTTGAACCGGTTTTAGGGCGATCTCATATTTACCAGAACTTTCTCGATGCGCCTGATCCATATTGCCTTCCGGAACACGTTTTGAGTCCCATGATTTTATAGATTTAATTATATCTTTGTCCCCTATAAATCCAAAAAAATTCCTTCCATGGATGTGACCGTTCAAACAGCAAAAGACCTGGGACTTACACCTGAAGAATTCGAGATGATAAAGGAGTACATGGGACGGACCCCAAACTTCACAGAACTGTCGATATATTCGGTGATGTGGTCTGAACATGCATCCTATAAGAACTCTATCAAATGGCTGAAAACACTTCCCAGGGAAGGAAAACACCTGCTGGTCGGAGCGGGGGAGGAGAACGCGGGACTCGTGGACGTTGGAAACGGAATTGGGTGTGCCTTCAAGATCGAGTCTCATAATCATCCCTGTGCGGTCGAACCATACCAGGGTGCAGCCACCGGTGTCGGGGGGATCAATCGTGATATCTTTACCATGGGAGCCAGGCCGGTTGCCCAGTTAAACTCACTCAGGTTTGGAGAACTGAAACTTGACCGTACCAAATGGCTGATCAATGGTGTGGTCAAAGGTATTGGTGATTACGGGAACTCATTCGGTGTTCCGGTTGTCGGCGGCGAGGTTTTCTTTGATGAGTGTTACAATACAAATCCCCTGGTGAATGCGATGAGTGTGGGACTCATGAAGAAGGAGGATATGATCTCAGCTCTGGCAAAGGGAGTCGGTAATCCGATCTATATTGTGGGTTCATCTACAGGTAAGGATGGTATCCATGGTGCCACATTTGCCTCCGCTGATATTACCGAAAATTCCGCAGACGATATTCCCTCTATTCAGGTGGGAGACCCTTTTATGGAGAAACTGCTTCTGGAAGCAACACTTGAACTTAATCGAAGCGGCGCTGTAGTGGGTATGCAAGATATGGGTGCCGCGGGCATTATCTGCTCAACCTCAGAAATGTCGGAAAAAGGAGGCAATGGGATGCGCATCGACCTGGCAGAGGTACCTTTCCGGCAGCAGAACATGGAGGCCTGGGAGATACTGCTTTCAGAATCACAGGAGAGAATGCTGGTTTGCGTTGAGAAAGGAAAAGAAGCAAAGGTTGAGGCAATATTTGATAAATGGGACCTGAACTGCAAGATTATAGGAGAGGTGATAGCAGAGGACAAACTGGAATTCTATGAGGGCGAAGAGCTGGTTGCAGAAGTACCCGCTTCGACCTTGGTTCTCGGTGGAGGTGCCCCGGTATATGACAGGGAGTTCAAAGAGCCTGCCTATTACAAAGAATACAAGAAATTTAATATCGAAAGCATAGAGGAGCCTGAAGATTACAAGGCTGTGTCATATGAACTGATAAAGCATCCCAATATTGCCTCAAAGCGATGGGTGACAGAACAGTACGACACCATGGTCAGAACCAATAATATGTCTACGAATGCACCTGCTGATGCGGGACTCGTAAACATTAAGGGAACCAACACTGCCCTGGCCCTTACAACGGATTGCAATTCGCGATATGTGCATGCCGATCCGAAAATCGGTGCTATGATCGCGGTGTCCGAAGCAGCCCGTAATATTGTATGCAGCGGTGGAGAGCCCCTTGCTATCACCAATTGTCTTAATTTCGGAAATCCCTATAATCCTGAAGTTTTCTGGCAATTCAAGGAAGCTGTATCGGGTATGGGAGAAGCATGCCGTAAGTTTGATACCCCTGTGACCGGTGGGAATGTGAGCTTTTACAATCAGGCTACCATTGATGGAAAGACCGTACCTGTACATCCCACACCAGTTATAGGAATGCTCGGGATCGTTAAGGAAAAGCAGCATATTATGTCGCTTGATTTCAAGGAGAAAGGGGATGTGATCTTTCTGATAGGAAAATCGCGAAATGATATTGCCTGTTCCCAATACCTCTATTCCGTCAAAGGAGTGAAGGAGAGTCCACCACCGGAATTTGACATGGAATATGAGTATCGTATTCAGCAGGCTGTTTTAGGATTGATCCGTGGCGGCATGGTCCGTTCCGCTCACGATGTTTCAGATGGTGGATTATACATCACCCTGGTTGAATCTGCAATGCACCGTGAGCTTGGATTTGACATTACCTCGCCCGCTGAGGTGAGGAAGGATGCATTCCTTTTCGGAGAGGCACAGAGCAGGATTGTAGTATCGGTGAATACTGAGGAGGAGACCGAATTCATTGATTTCATGTTGGAACAGGAATTGCATTTTTCGGCACTGGGACATGTGACCAAAGGCGAACTCAGGGTAGATGATGAATCTTTCGGATTCATAAAGGATGTCAAGAAAAATTATATGACCTCCCTTGAGAGTATTCTGAATGAACAATAAATTGAATCCAAAACTGTTATTGAGAAAAAGGACCCTTTGAAAAAATTCCCGGTCATATTACTGCTTCTCTCGATTTCCATATATACAATGGGCCAGACCGCCAAAGTACAGAACAAGCCGGGGTATGATTATAAATGGATACATTTCGGTTTCATGGTGGGACTGAATACGATGGACTTTGCATTTACACGGCCGGCCATACCAGGTGAGACGTCTTACTTTGCAGATGTCAGCAAACCCAGCCCTGGTTTCCAGGTCAGCATTGTCTCAGACCTTCGGATGGGAGACCGTTTCAGTCTGCGGTTCCTGCCCGGTATCACCTTTGGCTCAAGAGAGTTGTCATTTTACGAGATTGATGCAAACGGTGACTTTTTTCTCGGCCCTTCCCTCAGGATTGAATCAAATTTCCTCGATTTCCCCCTTCTTGTTAAATATAAATCATGGCGTGTGAATAATTACCGTCCATATTTTATTGGAGGGATGGCTTTGCGTTATGATATGGCCAAAAGAGCCTACCTGAAAGATACAGATTTTGTCAGGCTTAATCCGCTGGATGTTTACCTTGAATTCGGTTTTGGTATTGACTTGTTCCTTCAATATTTCAAATTTTCACCTGAGCTAAAATTATCTGCAGGCTTAAGGGATGTAATGGTTCAGGACAACGATACATATGGCGGTGCCATCGAGTCTCTGAACTCCTATGTAGTTATGCTTTGCTTCTACTTTGAGTAGATCTGCTAACCGGCAGATAAGATCAAGGTTTCTATGAGTTCTGCCTCCTGAATTCCGCACACAAAATGGCTGCTGCAGTTGAAACATTCAGCGATTCGGCATGAATATCCGGATCATGTGGGGGGATTTTCAGAACACGGTCCGTCAGATCCATTAGTTCCTCAGATAATCCCCGGCTCTCATTTCCCAGAAGGATCATCCCCCTGGATGGCAGGGAAGCTTTATAAAGGGTCTCTCCCTGACCACTGGTACCGAACACAATATAATCCAAGCTATTTCCAGATCCTGAAGTATCTGCGTCCAAGGCAGTTTTACCTGCCTTGCCAGCTTCCCGCATCCTTTTTACCAGGCCGGGCAGATCTGTATAATGTACCCGCACTCTTAGAAATGACCCCATGGTGGATTGGATGACTTTGGGATTGTACAAATCCACACTGTCTTCCGAACAGATGATGTCCCGTACCCCAAACCAATCCGCCGTCCTGATTATTGTCCCCAGATTCCCCGGATCCTGTATCGTTTCAAGTACCAGACAGATGTTCTGCCGTAGTAAGGCATATTCCAGCTTGTAGTCCATCTGCTTAACAACTGCCATAGCCCTGTTGGGTTGCCGAAGGGCAGAGACCTGTCTGAGTTCATTGACCTTGACGCTGCAGGTTTCTATTCCACCGGCAATGCTTCCTCGGAATTCATCCAGCCAGTCATCCGTAGCAACAATTATCTCAGGTTTACATCCGGTAAGGTTAGAAGTTGCACTCGCGATAAGCTCTCTTACTATTTTATCCCCCTCCACAAGAAAAAGTCCGGTTTCCTGGCGGGTTTTTTTCCGGTCGAGGGAACGGATGAGTTTTTTCTGATTGATACTGAGTGATGTCATTGTTAATTACCCGGTATGGATGGAAGGGTTCTTGTGCCTGAAGTTGAGTATATTTGCTCCCAAGATACAAATAATTCAAACTCATTTGTCCACCCACAGATCACATAGGGCCCACTCCCTAATTCTTGTACTTGCCGGGCTGCTGATCCTTCTTGCCTCCTCCTGTAAGCCGACCAAGTATGTTGGAGAGGATGAATTTCTTCTGGACAAGTATAAGCTGAAGGTTGAGGAGGACCGGGTAGATCAGAAGGAGCTGAATACATATATTAAACCCAAGCCCAATAAGAATATCCTGGGGGTGAAATTTTACCTCGGACTCTATAACCTCTCGGGAAAGAAAGACAACGGGTTCAACCGCTGGCTGCGAAAGATCGGTGAACCCCCCGTTCTCTATGACAGGTTTGAGACAGAACGCAACAACAAGCAGATTAATCTGTACATGCGTAATAAGGGTTACTACGATGCGGTAATCTCCGATACGGTCAAAACCCGGAAGAAGCAGGCCCAGGTAACGTATAATATTTTGCCCGGACAACCCTATACAATACGTTCGGTCGCTTATTTTCTTGAGGACACCAGCATACAGTCAATATTTCTTCCGGATACGGTTAATACCCTCGTGAAACGGGGTGATAATTTCGATGTCGATGTAATGCAAAACGAACGTCTCAGGATAGAGACCCTCCTCAGGGACAGGGGGTATTTAAATTTTAATCGAGAATATGTTCATTACCAGGTCGACAGCTCTCTGGGAACCCACCAGGTTGACCTTACGCTAGGGGTAAAAAAATATATAATTACATCAGAGGATGGCTATCTCCTACAGGTTCCTCACCGCAAATATAAAGTTGAGGAGGTTTTTATATATCCGGGATTTGATCCGAATTCTGCCATTTCGGATTACCAGAGTTATATTGAGGGATTGACCCGGGAAGAATTTAATAATTTCACTTTCCTTCATGAGGGAAAGATGAAGGCCAATCCGAATGTTGTATCCCAGTCCGTCTTTATACTGCCGGGGGAATTGTACAATGCCGAAAAAGTCAAGCAGTCTTACCAACACCTTTCCTCGCTCCGCATTTACAAGGTGGTAAACATTACGTTCGAGGAAAAGGACTCCGACGACCAGGTGAGGAGGGATCATTACCCGGTAGTATGCCATATTCAATTGAGTCCCACCACAAACCAGTCTTACACCGTCGAACTGGAAGGAACCAACTCGGGCGGCAATATAGGCGGTGGGGCGAATTTTAATTATATGCACAGGAATCTTTTCGGTGGTGCTGAGAATTTCTCAGCCAGGTTTTCGGGGGGCATTGAGAGGCTGAGGCAATCAGATCAACAGGGCTTTGGTAATATGATTGAACTTGGAACCGAGGCGCGGCTGACCCTCCCTCAATTTCTTCTGCCTTTCAAGACGGAAGACTTTATCCGGAAGTACAATCCCAAGACAAATATTTCGGCCTCTTATAATTACCAGAAGAGGCCGGAGTATACCCGGTCGATCATGCAGACGACATTCGGGTATAACTGGAGCGGGAATGAGCTGGTCACCCATATTGTTAACCCGGTGCAGTTTAACTATGTCGATATGATAAACGCAACCGAGGCATTCATCGACAGTATCCGGGGTACCTACCTTCAGCATAGTTATGAGGATCGGTTGATCCTTGCAGCCAATTACGGTCTGATCTTCAGCAATCAGAAACTTAAAAAGAATTCTGACTTTCTTTATTTCAGGAGTAATCTGGAGTCTGCAGGATTTTTGCTTTCGGGACTTGCAAGGGTCACAAATGCCCCGAAGGATTCTCTTGACAGGTACCTGATGTTCGGTAATGCCTTTGCGCAGTATATAAAAGGGGATGTAGAATTTCGTTGGTACAATATTTTCAATGATAAAACAAGTTTGGTCTACAGATTGTTCCTGGGTATAGCATATCCCTATGGGAACACAATTGCGATTCCTTTCGAAAAACAATACTATTCGGGAGGTGCCAATGGAGTGAGGGCCTGGCATGTTCGTGACCTCGGTCCTGGTACATATTCCGGTACAGGCCTGACGAAATACCCAAATAAGACAGCCGATGTAAAAATAGAGGCAAATATTGAATACAGGTTTAAGCTTTTCTGGGTTCTCGAAGGATCACTTTTTGTGGATGCAGGTAATATATGGTCGGTGTACCCGGACTCCGAACAGGTTGGTGCGAATTTTTCCTGGGATACCTTCTATAAGCAATTTGCAGTTGGACCGGGACTGGGGCTACGAATGGATTTTTCCTTTTTTGTACTGCGTACTGATTTCGGATTTCAATTCAGGGATCCGTCATCACCCGAAGGAAAACGCTGGGTGATAGTCCATGAGCCACTTCGTGCTCCCATCTTCAATCTGGCCATCGGCTATCCATTTTAGCAAGATAGGCGGTTCTTTCTGCAGCCAGTTTGACCATGTTGTCCTCAAAAGTTTGAATGGCTCCTTTTGTCCACCAGGCGCCTGATCCGGACATTTCGGCAAGAT
>DRHS01000101.1 GCA_011053095.1 Bacteroides sp. | reverse complement strand
CGGATAAGTTTGAACAATTGTTTGCCCAATGGGTACAATCACTTACTGGTATCTATTCCCCCAGGGGAACCAGGTGAATGTTCCGGAATTCAATGGGTCCGCCTTCCGACTGCAGTGCGATCCTGCCGGAAGTCAGGGTCGCTTCAATGCAAAGGGGCCATTCCTCCGGATTTTCTTCCTGGACATAAAGCAATATCCCATTATTTATTCTCCAGGTATGCCTGAACCATGCGTAATTCTCCGTGGGTGTATTTTCCATTTTGTGTTTCATGTATCTTGCCAATTGAATCCGATGATTTCAGTAGCAGTTCAGCCACTTTCAGTACCTTCTCCTCCAGCATCACGGTAAAAACTTCCAGCGCTCCCTCTCTTATGCCCCTGACAATATGTTTCTCTATGGTGGATGCGGCAAGGTTGCGTTTGTCAGCTATATCTTTGATCGATTTACCCTCTTTGACCAGGGCATAGGTGATCCTGTAGGTTTCCCCTTTTTCCTGTTTCACGCCTTTCCTGCGTTTTCGCCCGCTTTTCGCTGATCTGAACTTCGGGTTCTCTTCAGCAGCTTTTTCTGCCATCTCCCACAGCTTCCTCCTGTGCTCCAGATGCATTCCGTGTTCCGCTTCAGTGATTTCAATATTCCGGCCGGATGTGATACTGTCAACCAGATATTCCGCCCGTTCCAGTTTGCCCATGGCGATCATGATCTGCTGATCGATCTCACCCAATGCGTTCCGGTAGGTTTTTGTACGGGTCAGGCGTATCACTTCTGCCAGTTGAAACAGGAGCTGCTTCAGGTTCTCCTTCATAAAGGCGGTATAATATGTACTACCTTTTGCAACACGCTCAAGCAATACTTCCAGGTTGTTCTGCTGAAACAATCGATGCAACTGGTTGCGGAATATGAATGAATTATTCTTCTCATCCCTGATACGCTGCAGCAGAATTCCCATCGCTTTTTCCATCGTCTCATCTTCAAACTCCATTTTATCCGCCTTGAACTTTTGCAGATTCTCAAGTTGTTTTGTAAGCCGGGAAAAATCAAATGTGGACTCCAGGATCCGTTCCAGGTATATGCTCTGTTTCTTATTTAACAGATCCGGTAGTGGCTCCTGTTGTTCCATCATGCCGGAGAATTCCATTACATCCTTGTCGCTCATGATGGATGAGGTGTTGATCCGGGTTCGGAGTATCAGGCCATCCAGGCTCTGCAGCCGGCTTAACGCCACATAGACCTGCCCGGAAGCAAAAGCCTGCCCCACATCAATAATCCCTGTTTTGAAAGTCAGTCCCTGGCTTTTATGAACGGTTACTGCCCAGGCCAGCTTCAAAGGATACTGCTCGAAGGTGCCCATTATCTCCTCTTCCATCTCTTTTGTCTCTTCATTGATGATGTACCTCTTATTTTCCCACACTTCCTTTCGAAGTGTGTACTCCTGACCGGTTCCTGACATGATCACCACAATTTCATCATCCTCAATGCGATCCACGTGTGCAAGCTTTCCGTTGACATAGGATTTTTCTTCACTGGAATCATTCTTGACAAACATGACCCGGGCACCCGCTTTCAACTCAATTTCCCGAGGAAGGGGGTAGAGTTTTTCCGGGAAATCGCCGGAAATATCTGCCTCGAAAAAGGAATAAGGAGCGGAAAGTGCCTTTAGTTTCTTACGGTTGATGCTATCTGCCATGTAGTTGTGTGTGGTGATCGTGATGGCCTCCTGCTCAGTTCCGATCTGCTCTTCGGTGCGGTAACGGCTGTTGAGGGTGGCAATATCCTCTGCCGTCGCTGTGTTGTCACGCAGGTGGTTAAGGATCCGGATAAACCGCTCGTCACGTTGCCGGAAGATCCTGTCCAGCTCAATGTAGACCATCCTTTCCTCCCTGAATGCCTGTGCCTCAAAGAAATGCATGCTCCTGTAGTATCTTTGCAACAGCGACCATTCCTCATCTTTCACGATGGGAGGAAGCTGGTGCAGATCGCCTGTCATCAACAGCTGGGCTCCTCCAAAGCTTCTGGCAAAGTTGCCTTTTGCACTTCTCATCCTGAAGTCGATGGCATCCAGGATGTCCGCACGCAGCATGCTTACCTCGTCGATAATCAGAAGTTCTGTGGCCCGGAGTACCTGTTTACGTATGCTGTTCAGGGTGTGTGTCCGGATAAGTGTGTTTTTTGTGTAGAACCGGGCTGTTTCACTGAAATTTATAGCCGGTTCCCTCTCAGGGATAAAGCTGCCGAAAGGAAGCAGGAACTGGGAATGGATCGTAACCCCCTCAGCATTCAGGGCGGCAATACCTGTGGGAGCGACGATGAGGTAACTTTTATGTGTCTTGGCAGCAAGTTGTTTTAAAAAGGTGGTTTTCCCGGTACCGGCTTTGCCTGTCAGGAATAGATGACTGTCTGTACTGTTGATAAAGCGGGCAGCCATCTCCAGCTTTGTTGTCTGATGAATGTGCATAAACGATAGTTCCCGGATGCTCCGGAGCCACAATATAAATATAATGCTATTGTTATCGAAAAAATCATATCTTGTTTAGATGGAAAATGAAGGACTTTAAAGAGGATGTAATTTGCCATTATTAAATGGACCAGGGAACAATATGATCCTGATGAGCGGTTATTTCCCGGCTCCAATCTATTCGACGGAACGATCGAAGGAGCTAGAAAAGCTGGGCTGGAGAAGAAAATGAGCTTATACCAATTGAGGTAAAATTGGGTGAAAATGTGAGGGGCAGAAGCCTTTCTGTTTATAGTGAAAAATATCAGCCTAAATTACGTATCCGTTTTTCAATGAAGAATTTTAAATATGACAAAGGATTACAAACCCATCCGGAAAGCCTGTGAAAAAAACAGCAGGATATCCGGCAGGGTAATTGATGATTTCCTGATCGGCTTTGCAGCAGGTCACCAGGATCTGGAAAAGAAAATGGATCAGCAGTTTGCTGTATTCAGACATATAACCCGGAAGTTTGACAAAGAATGGATCGGTTTTCTGCAGGCGCAATACATCGGGCACCGGATCTTCAGAAAAGACGGACTCATAGGTAAATTTCTGAACCACCCAGCACTCAAGAGGTTAAGCAGTGAGGAAATGGGGTTTCTCCGGCGGCATGCGGATCAAGCCTGGAGATTCAGTTTCAGTGTGATCATCGAAAAACCTGCGGAAGACTTCTTCATCATGGAGGATGTTTTTTCCGGCGAAAACTACACGCTTTTTTCTCCAGGGATCACAGAACTGATTCAAAAGGGACGTCCCATTCTCTGGTTCAACCTGATTGGTTTTAACGGAATGTGCTGGCAAAGCTTTGGCCCGATCGGGTTTTATAAAGGCTTTGAGTCCGATGATATTTTCTTTTTTGCAACGGAATTAAATCCGGAAATTGAAAATGAGGAGGATGTTCTGGAGGATGTGGAAAACAATCCGATTCCCTATATGATGCTGCTGTCAGGTGCCAATTATCCGATGGCTTATCATAAAAATGACCAGATGGTTCAGACTATGTCGGAATTTGACCTGGACGGGATCAATACAAACGAGCTTAAAAAAAGTTTTAAATCGGAATATACCGAGGGGGTTTACCGGCTTACCCTGGATGACTGGGGAGAATATCCCCATTACGCAAATGCCTATTATGATGAGCGTAAAAAGATCATTCTGCTTTCAGCGATGACCGACCGCGGTTTTCATGCACTTGCAGAGGGGATCAACGCATACGGTTATCAATTTCCGGATGAACCCTTTATCCGGGTGAATACCTCCATGCTCGTGACTGCAAAAGATATTCTTAAGAAAAAAGAAATTATCCTGAATGATTACGATGGTCTGTTCCATATAGAATCCTCTCCGGAGAGTAAGGAGGGAATTGATAAACTGAACGCCTTTATGCAACTGGTTCTTCCGGATATTAATGCCGGCCGTAAACCGGATATTGAATTATTGGCGAAAAAAGCAGGGGTGGATATCGAAACCGCCCGCGACATGATCAGGCACGTCATGGAAAAGTTTGATGATATGGACAAACGTATGAAATAGGTTACGTGGTGGCTTATCGGACATATGTCTGTCCACTTTTTGCTAATATCGGTTACTTGTCTTGCCAATTTACTGCATCTTTGTTCCCCAAAAAAAAGGAGAAAAAATCTATTTGGCCGGGCATCTCAGAGAACAACCTGATTATCAGTTTGGTACCACCTGAATTCGTTCACGAGCTTCATGATAAATGTCCTGACACTGTAACGACAATTTGTTTTCCGTAATCTGCTCTTTTGTTATGTAGGTTATGAGTTAATATTCTTTCCCCAACATGCCAAAACATTAACCTTGCATCAAAGTGGTATGCTTTTGGAATGAAATAGTGGTATGGTTTTCGAGTGAAACAAACACTTCATAAATCGGCTCTATGACCTTCCTAACACTCGCCTGCAAAACTTTATCCTCCATAGTGGCTATGCCTAATGGGCGCTGGCTGTGCTTGTCTTTGGATATATACCCCCGCCGTATGGCCGGGGCTCTATACCTGCCTGATTTGAACTCCGCCAGAAGACTATCTCGCCTTTCGGGAAATTCTGGTCCATACTGCTGCCATGTCTTCCCATCAATGCCCACTGCACTTTTCTTGTTGAGCTTCTCATAGCTCTCCTGTAACTCTACTGTTGACATCTTTTTCATGTTGCTGATACATTAATGTTTCTAAGTCACAGTTCTAACTACCGGCATCCCCCTTTCCTACTCACCGGCTTTCTTCGGTCCAGATTTCCCTGCTTTCAATCGGTACTATGAAGATGCTAAGACTGCCTTCGTCCATCTCCTTTCCTTCGGTTTCCCTCGGTCCAGATACCACTTAACGCCTGTTGCTTATTCTTATCGTTACTGCAGAGGCAACAAGTTCCCTGAGCAACCCGGTCTTTTGATCACGCGGTTGACCGTGTGCCGCGTTTCTGTCGTGCGGAGACGTTAGGCTCTCCCGTGTTCCCGTGTTTCCCTTATCTGCCTTTGATATGTTCTTAGACCCCGACCGGACCGCCACATCTTGCCATTAACGATGTTTTAGTGTTGTCCCAACTTTCAGAACAGTTAAGACTCCGGTGTTCAGTGGTATTCCGAGGCTCAATAGCATACCTTTAACAGTTTCTGTCTACGCTTTGTGCCACCATCTCTGATGACTACACAAGACTCGCTTCCGGTGGGTGGCTAACCCTTTCCAAACAGGATTGAATACCTGTAGGGAAACTAAGAGGTGTTTCATTATTTGTATTAAATGTTTGCTCCATAAATCCCCACCTCACGGATTTTTTTCACGGCGCAATTCCGACTGCCACTGATCAAGAGATATGTCTTCGGTTTTCTGTAATAGGGTACTCTTTTCTTAGTCGAGGGACCAAAGCTCAACTTATCTGTTGCTTATGAGTCAGTTGAGGGATTGTGATTAAGTGCCTGATTAATGGGGGCTACACACCGTATAGAGCTTATGTGGATTATGCAGAGATTTCTATTCCAGTTTTCCGAATCTCAACGACAAAAGGATTTCCAGAATAAAAATCATCATGTGAAATTGGATGTGGCTCAATCCTTGAATCAATTTGAGAGGCCATTAACATCAATTGCACCTGAATATCAAAACGCTTTGAGTCATCTAAATCCTTAAAAATCAAAGCAAGATCAATATCACTATCTTGTGTTGATTTACCTTTGGCAAAAGAACCAAACAAATACGCTTTTTCAATATTAGCGTACTTTTCTCTAATCAGTTTGATATAATCTGTTAAAGCAATATTAATTGCTTCATCCATAATCTTAAATCTTTTAACCTATTAATCCACTCTGCTGTATAATCAGGAGTACAACGCTGAGTAAAACTCATTTTATAATCATCATACCTTGCATTGATATTAAAGGCAGTAATTGTTATAAGTTTCTCCTTCTGATCATCAGTAATTTTTAAATCAGACTTTTCTGCTAATCGGAATAGATTGTGAATGTATGGCGGATAGTCAGATTTTACTTTTACAAAATATGCTTTTAATAATTTCTCTATCATTAAATGCCCTATAAATAAAGACCAACTGTATCTTCTTGAATCAAACATTGCAATCATTGTATCGAAGTCATCATCTGCGCCATCAACCCAATATTTAATCAACTTATCTTTATCAAATTTTCTATTACCCATATAACCAAAGATAAGCAAAAGTCTTAAATCTTGACTATCCTCCTTTCCATATCTTTCAGCTTCTGCTGTTGACCTTTCTGAAGTTTTTAGGTGGATGTAAAAGAGCTTCGAAAAAACGTGATTGCTATGGAAATAATCAGAGTTTCAGATTTCAATCCTTTCCCCATTCTTCATGATCTGGGAAACAATGGGAGTGAAATTATTGAATTCATCTTTTGTGAATGCATGAGGTTCAATTCTCGTTTCCTCTCCTCTCCTGATTAGCATTAACTGAACTTCAAGATCGAAGGATTTTTCGACTCCTTCATTTAAAACGATGGCAATATCAACATCACTATTCTCATGTTGGTTGCCATGGGCAAAAGAACCAAATAACCAGGCTTCAGTAAATCCTATCTCTAAGTGCTTTACCTTGAGTAAGTAGCGCTTACATAGTTTTACAGCATCGATTTTATCCATTGTTGACATTCTTTTATTTTACCAATCCATTCTTCAGTGAATTCATCAGTGCAAAGAATATAAAAACTCTCTTTGTAGTCATCATACCTGGCCTTTAAATTGAACCGAGAAATACTGTCAAGCATTATCTCCTGAGAGGTACTTAATTCAATTCCAGCCTTCTCGATGATCCTTCTTAAATCATGAATCAAAGGTGGATATGCACCCTTCACTCTGATATACAACGCTTTTAATAACTTTTCAATCACCAGATGTCCCATAAATAAAGCCCAATGATTGTTTTGAGTTGAATGCAGGTCAAGCATTGTTTTATGATCCCGATCTGAACTACTTATCCAGAATTCAACAAGTTTCTCTCTATTGAATTTTGTCTCCATGATTGATATAACTACCAATACTCAAATATACATACTTTTCTTTCGAGAAAGGTAAATTTCATATGCATGGATTACAATGAACTGCTTAATGAAATAATAAGGGAGAAACTAAACGCTCTTAACAAGGAAATTCTTAAAAAGGTGAAGCTGTTCTTTTCAGCTTTCGGTGATAAAACAACAAATCTAAGTTGTGGTCATCTCCATCAATTATCATTCGCTTTTGTCTATCCACGAAAGTAAAACCATTTCCAAGTTCAAGGATAAATACCTGGCAGAGAATTTAACCTGCCATAAGCGTACCGGTAAAATCAGGAGAAAGACATACTGGAAAATCATGGGACCGGAAGCAACCAGGTTAGATGACAGATATGAATCCAATAGACAAGTACATACGAATGGCCGATGGCCGGTGCGGGGGACTTACCGAACTTGAGCCTGATACTGCGGAATCCTTCAGGCAATGGTATCATGGAGGGAAAATACCTGGAGCCCACCCTTGGGAAATATGCAGAGGAGGGAATTCAACCCATGTCTCATTAATGGTATCAAACAGAGAAGGTAAATGGGTCCTTTATCTGGCCGGATCCAGTATCGTAAGAGTTGAGGAAACCGCAAAAATGGCTGTGGCTTTGCACACACACGATATTCCTTTTATCCTCCATGAGGGTGAAGAAATTCTTGCGATGGTAACCGGTAAAGATTTTATTGGAATAGTACCGGACCACGTCTTTCCCCGCTATTGTCATGGCCTGTTCCCCAAAAAAGACCGGATCATCGATTTCATGAATCTCGGACCGGAAACCAGGATGAAGTGATAAAGAACTCCCATTAGTATCCCTTATCACCGGTTGCTTTAAGGACCTGAAATACAAATTGTCCATATAATGACAAATATTGTCGTTTACTTCATGAATTATTGAATATTGGTTCGATTTCTGTATTTTCAGCAGAAATTGCAATGCATTCGCCGATAAATGGAAACACCCGAAAACCAGGATTCCTCACAATTGGATTTATGGAGTACACAGGATGACTTTGCATGGGAGGAATATAAAGTTGCGAGAGAATTTGTCCGTTCCCTCGGTTTGGGAAACCAGGCAGAATGGGAATCATTTGTGAATGAGGGAAACCTCCGGGATCCAAGAATTCCCGGTGAGCCCGAAAAAACTTATCAAAATCGGGGCTGGGTGGACTGGAATGACTGGCTGGGCATCCGGGAACCTGATAAGAACACAGACCCGAGCGGTACGAAGCTTTCTGATGATTCGCGAAAAGACCTGTGGGCAGGCGGTAAAGGATCCGGATGGATGAATTTCCATGAGGCACGGCGGACCGCCAGGGAATTCGGATTTGAATACAGGGAGGAGTGGAAATTATTTATTGACGGAAAATTCCCCGGGAGGGATCCCCTGCCGGATAACATCCCCCAAAACCCTGATCGTATTTACCGGTTCATTGGCTGGAAAAACTGGAAAGACTGGCTGGTCGACCCGGAAAAGCAGGTTGAATATTCAGGTTTTTACCGGGCGCGGGAATTTGTGAGATCGTGCAGGATCGGGGACAGAGATTCGTGGCGGGGCTTTCTGCAGAATAATGCCGGGATGATCGGGGAATATGATTTTATGTTGCCGCTCAGACCCCATCTTGAGTACGCGGATTCCGGATGGGAAAGCTGGGAAGACTGGCTTGGCAGGGATATTAATTTTCATGATTTCCAGGCAACCCGGAAATTCGTTCACTCCCTGAAACTGAAAGGCAAAAAGGAATGGTTCGATTTCTGTGCCGGCC
The DNA here is from genome assembly GCA_011053095.1 of Bacteroides sp. Lineage (GTDB taxonomy): Bacteria > Bacteroidota > Bacteroidia > Bacteroidales > SM23-62 > SM23-62. The sequence continues at coordinate 3,657 of DRHS01000101.1, read as the reverse complement.
GTCTGCCCCACAAGCCCGGAAAATCCGAGAAAGTCTATACCTACCCCGATGTGGCATTCAAAGATGAAGGATGGAAGAACTGGAAGGACTGGCTTGGCTCCCCGCTTGCAAAAAATGTTAAGGCAGCGGAAGCGAAAACTTCAGAAATTATGATCGATTGCAAATGTAAGGGAAGAATCAGCCACTGCCCTGACTGTGACGGGAAGGGATTCTACACCGTTCAGTTATCCAGAGGTTAAAGATCAACCGAAAGCATAGATATATAAGCGTTACAGGATTTTGTTACCATATTTTCGGGAGATGGTCAATTTAAATTGGGAAGTTAAAAGCCTGTTTTTTCACTTGTTCCAAATCAATTTATTAATTTGGGAACAGAAAATCATGTTAATATGAAGATTCAAAAGAGAAATTTTACAAGGAAGGAGTTTATTAAGACCTCCTCCTTGGGTGCCATTGCGACGGGAATTCTTGCGGGATCACCACTAAGAGCAATTGCCGATCCTGGTAAGAATGCCGGAGCCGGGCAGATTGCCGGTCACGAGGGGACTACCGGTTCTGGAGAACTTGCTAAATCCATGCTGGGAAAGACCGGAATAGAGATGACCAGGCTGGGTGTTGGGGCACCCCGAATACAGGAGCCCAATGTATTGAAGTATGCCCTTGACAGCGGTGTTACTTTTATTGATACCGGCCGTATCTACGCAAATGGCAAAAATGAGATTATGGTCGGAGAAGTTGTCAAAGGGAGGAGAAAGGACCTGGTTATCCAATCAAAACTTAAAATAAATGAAAAAGCGATAGAGGGGAAATTGAATTCAGAGGCTACCTCCGCCAAGATCCGGGATATCTTCAATAAATCACTGGATGAAAGTCTGGCAGCTCTGCAAACGGATTATATAGATGTTATGCTTTTCCACGATGGCAGCACAAACGAGTTACTTTATCATGAAACTGTTCTCGAATCCTTCACCAAAGCCAAAAAGGAGGGCAAGATAAGAGCCTTTGGGTATTCAGTCCATTACAATCTGATTGAACGTATTAAGCAACACAATGAGAATCCATTCTACGATGTAGTTATGTACTCGTTTAATCCGCATGGGAGATACAAAAACAGCCAGCGTGATTACACATGGGACCAGGAGACCCTGATGGTTGAATTGGAAAAAGCAGCAAACTCGGGTACAGGCATAGTAGCTATGAAGACCTGTCTTGGCGGACCCTGGTGCTGTGAAGGAGATGAGGAGAAAACATATCCGGGTTCTGTAAAATGGGTATTACAAAAGCCTTATATCCATACTTCAGCTGTTGCAATGGCCAGTTTCCAGCAACTGGATGAACACCTGGCAGTGCATAAAAATTAATGACTGCATGGAGCCCGGCCGTGTGCTAAAATTTTACTTTATTGTAATCCCCGGATATGATCCGTGTTTTAGTTCAGGATGACCAGCCGAGCCGGTTTCTTCATTAGGGTATTCTCTCCATTATTTGCCTCATCCGGCTTATTATATTCTTATTCTCCTGTTCACCCAGCGGGTAACATGGGGAGATGCAATGCGACTCACAAATTCCAAGATCTTGCAGCATAACCTTAAGTCCGGGTAGAGTCTGGCTCAACAGTTTGTCTTTCTGGTGAGCAACAGATAGTTCGTCGGTGAGCAGTTGATAGGTTTCAGCTTTCTCAAAGTCACCTTCCTTCACCGCTAAATACAATTCATGATAGAGCTTCGGAAATGCATTGCCTGTACTCGGGACGATAGCGTCTGCTCCGGCTTTGAGAGCATAGATGGATTGGGGGGCCCAGCCCAGATGATAATAAAATCCCTCTGTTCCAGCTGCAAATGCCGCCAGAATATCCAGCCTTTTCAAATCTTGTTCAGAGTCTTTCAATCCGATGATATTATCATGCTTACTAAGTTCTTTTATTACATCAACCGGAATACTCATATGTGTGGTTGCTTTTATATTGTAAAGCATCAGAGGCCTGGGTAGCGCATCCGCCAGCTCAATAAAATACCTCAACATATAATCATGCGGCAGGGGATAGTAGCTTGGAAGATGTGCGACCAGTATCTCAGCACCTTCATCTGCGAATGCTTTACCGAGCAATACAGTTTCCTCCATGCACATCCCTGAGATTCCCACATATAAAATTTTTCTGCCTGCATTGGCTTTTGCGGCAGCTCTCAGGTACACCAATTTTTCTTTCATCGGGATAGAGAGAGATTCTCCTGTTGTACCCAGAACGAAAGGATGGCATCCATTATCGATAATGTGTTGTACCAGATTGATTGAACCTTTCTCATCAATCTTTCCGTTTTCGGTAAATGGACTTACCAGCGGAATAACAACACCCTCAGGTTTAATTTCCTTCATAATTATTACTTGTATGCTATAGTAAACGTTTACTTTTACCCTGGTAGTGTGTAATATATCCCTGCTCCCGGACCCAGAGGTAGTCCCAGCAATAACCATGCGATTAGCAGAATGGTCCACACTATGAAAAAGGCAAAGGTATAGGGCAGCATCGTGGCTATAATCGTTCCAATACCTGCATTTTTATCGTATTTCTGGACGAATGCAATGATGAGGGCAAAGAAGCTCATCATGGGGGAAATAATATTGGTAACGCTGTCTCCTATTCGGTAGACAACCTGGGATAGTTCCGGGGAATAGCCAAGCAACATGAACATGGGAATAAATACAGGGGCCATTATTGCCCACTTGGCTGAAGCCGATCCCATGGCCAGGTTTATCAGTCCCGAGAAAATAATAAACAGAACCATAAGTGGGATCAGTCCCAGTCCCGATGACATCACCAGGCTGGCACCTTTTATGGCAAAGATGATCCCGAGATTGCTCCATTTAAAATAGGCAACAAACTGGGCTGCAAAAAACACCAGGACATAATACATGCTAAGCGATTTCATAGCATCTGCCATTCCCTCCATGACATCCTTGTCATTCTTATATTTTTTAATTGTGAACCCGTACACCATTCCCATGATGGCCGAGGTAATGAACAGCATGGATACGACTCCCCGGATTAAGGGTGAACTCAGTATTGTACCATCGTCTCCCCTGAAAAATCCGTTTGGGGATATGATAGTGGCCACTGTGACAACCAGTATTACAAGTGCAACATACATTGACCTGCGTAAACCACGTTTCTCCAGAACCGACAGAGTTTCAAGCGTATCTCCTGCATCAGCTCCTTCATATTTGCCAAATCGGGGTGCAACGAATCGTTCGGTTACCCAGGTACCCGTAAAGGCAATAACGAAGGTTGATGCAACCATGAAATAATAGTTGGCCGTGGGATTAACAGAGTAAGTCGCATCAATAATATGGGCAGCTTCTTCTGATAGCCCGGCGAGCAGAGGATCGATGGTACCAAGTATAAGATTGGCACTGAATCCTCCTGAGACACCAGCAAAGGCGGCAGCCATTCCGATAATCGGATGCCTGCCTATGGCAATAAAAATAATGCCTGCAAGTGGTATCAGTAAAACATATCCGACATCACTTGCAGCATTTGAGAGGATCCCCGAAAGGACCAGAACAAAGGTCAGGAGCTTCTTTGGGGAGGAAAGCACAATGACCCGGATGACAGCACCTATGAGTCCACTGCTCTCAGCAATCCCAATACCCAGCATGGCT
>DRHS01000100.1 GCA_011053095.1 Bacteroides sp. | reverse complement strand
GACATGACCATCATACCTATTCTTTGTCCCGCATAAGAAAATGTCTTGGAGCTGGAGATCAGAAGGATGTAGTTATCTGTATATTTGGCGACAGTGCTCTGGAACGGAGGTTTACCGGGTACTGAGACATTCTTTCGGAAATCCATCCCGAAATAGGCCAGGTCCTCTATCACTACAACATCGTATTCATAGGCCAGTTCACCGATTGATTTGAGTTCATCCTCGGTAAAACATATCCAGGAGGGATTGTTGGGATTTGAATAAAGAATGGTAGATACGAGTCCCGTGTCAAGATACTCCCTCATCTTGGGATCCAGTTTATTACCCCTGTAATTATACACATCAAATGTCCGGTAGGAATGCCCGAGAACAATGCATTGTTGTTTCTGCACCGGAAAGCCGGGATCAAGAAAGAGCGTCCCTTCCCGGTTATGAGCGTTCCGGTTTGCCACCATAAAAGAAGCAATACTTCCCTGCATGCTTCCCACGGTTGGTATACAGGATTCCGGAGCAACATCCAGATCAAGGAAAAGCTTCACAAAGCGAGAGACCTCATTTTTAAATTCCGGTATTCCCTCTATGTTCGCATACTTTGAGGCCACGCCTTTCTCCAGGGCTTTGATCTCTGCTTCTGTGCCAACTTTTACCGGCTCCAGGCCGGGGACACCCATCTCCATTCGGATAAATTTTTCCCCGCTGGCATCCTGTATGATGTTTACCAGTTTGACGACCTCCCGGATCTTAGCCACGCCCAGGTCACTGATCCCCAACTCGTTGATTTTTGAGTTGATAATATTGCGATCAATCGGTGTTGTTTCTTTCATTTTGAGATATTTGGTTTATTATCTATTTTACTGCTTAAGGTTCCAGGCGAATCCTTGCATCAACAGCCAATACCCCTTCTTTTGTACCGAGAAGGGGATTCAGGTCCATCTCGGAAATCTCAGGTGCAGTCTTTACAAGCTGCGACAGGCGGACAAGAATATCAGCAAAGGCCTTTTCATCAATACCTTCCTTTCCCCTCAGCCCCTTGATTATCGGATAACTCTGCAAGTCCCGTATCATAGTTGCAGCTTCCTGGTGGACCAGTGGTGCAAGGCCTGAACTCAGGTCCTTTATCGCCTCAACAAAAATGCCTCCCAACCCGCAGAGAATCAGATGACCGAATTTATCTTCCCGCTTGGCCCCTGCGAAAAGTTCCATACCTGAAAGCATGGGTTGAATCATCACAGCCCGGGTATCTTCAATTGCAATCATTCTTTCAAATTCTTCTGACACCCTGGCCAGCGAATCTACATTCAGCACCACTCCCCCAACGTCTGACTTATGTACAGGTCCCACTACCTTCATAACAACCGGGAATCCCATTTCCTCCGCCCTGAGTACAGCATCCACCTTTTTACCGACCACCGCTTCCGGGGCCCTTGGTATACCGGCAGCATCCAGCAGTTCCTGCACCGTTTCGGGAGAAAGATAGCCTTCAACAGAGTTCCCATCAGCATCCAAGCCATTAGATCTGTACCCGGCAACTTTTTCAATAATCTGCCGAATCTTTTTTTCATCCACGAGTACCTCCGCTGCCTCCGCCTGATCGACATCCATTGTTTCTGCCCCTGTGTGGATCCGGGAATGGTAAATCCTGCATATAGCTCTTCCCAATCTTACTTCATCCGGGAAATTAATTCTTCCGAAAGAGAGAAATTCCCCGATCTCCTCACTGGCATTGACAATAGATGGAAGTACAGGGAAAATTGGTTTTACACAGGTTTTCATTTTTTCATCGAGGATGCGGTATGCATCGTTGACCTTAAAAAGTCCGGGGGTGCCAAAGATCACTACCATCCCGTCGATTTCATCAAAATCCTGCTCGCAGTAATCGATTACAAGTCCAAGCTGCTCTGCCGTTCCGGTTGCCAGGATATCAATGGGATTAGCCACCGAGGAACCCGGATATAATTGCTCAAGTAACTCGGAGGCCTTTGGATTTTCTATACGCGGGATTTCGAGTCCACCCCCGGAAAGTACATCGGTCAGCATTACTGCGGGTCCTCCGGCATGGGTTATGATTGCTATTCTTTTCCCCTTCAGCTCCCTGTGCTGAAAAACAGAGGCAACGGTAACGAGTTCTTCACGGCTGTGGCAACGGACTATCCCGGCTTTTCGGAACAGGGCATCGACTGCTGCATCCGGACTTGCAAGTGCCCCGGTATGCGAGGATGCTGCACGGCTTCCCGCATCTGTGGTCCCTGATTTTATAGCTGCTATCCTGCAGCCCTTCTTAATCAGAGAAGATGCATGCTTCAGGATAAGGTCCGGTTTATCGATTGTTTCCATGTATAGCAGGATGACCCTGGAGCTTGTCTCAGGATCAAAAGTGTCATCCAGATGCTGCAACACATCCTCGGTTCCTGTCTGAGCACTGTTCCCTACTGAATATACTGAAGAAAAGGTAAGTCCATCAGGTATGCCCGCCTCCATAATAAATACTGCTGTAGCCCCGGATCCCGAGATGAAGTCACATCCCGCAGGATCGAGTTTTGGAATGGGACTTGTGAATACTCCCTGGTAGTTCTGATTGATCACCCCTATGCAATTGGGACCGATAAGTGATCCTCCTACTCCATCAACAAGTGTAGCAATATGCTGTTCCATTGCCTTGCCTTCCTTGCTCTCTTCTCCGAAACCCGCCGAAAGAATAATAAATCCCCTGGTTCCTTTTTCCCTTACAAGAGTCTCAACAGTCTCCGGACAAAACCTGGCCGCGATAGCAAGTATAGCAAGATCTGTCTGTGGCAAGGCAGACATTTCATGATAACTTTTAACTCCCTGAACAATCTCCTCTTTGGGATTTACTACATAAAGTTCCCCTCTGAAACTCCCTTCCAGCAGGTTTTGCAGTATCTTCCCTCCAGGCTTATGAAGATTATTTGATCCCCCAATAATGGCAATACTTTGTGGATGAGTGAGTTCTCTGCAGAGCATAGGTTTTGTTTCAGTTTCGAACAAAATTAGAAAAATAGCCCCGTAACTGCCCTGATAAATATCAATTTTAAAAAACAGTTGCATGAGAATTGCCGTTTTTTTTCTGATTAAACAGTGTAATTCCATTTTCAACTGTTATTTTTAATGTTCTAAAGTAAAGGCAATGCGATATCTCAGCTTACAACTATTACTGATACTATGTGTCTTCTCACCGGCTGGAGCCCAGGATATCACAGATTTGTTTGCTGACATTGTTCTTCGAATTGATACCAGCGAGTATTCGATGAGGGGCGACCAGGTCTATTACCGCGACCATCAGCACCTGGCCTTTGAGTTCAGTGAACCCAATCCTGTCTGTGAAGTAACACTGCTCGGCATTCGGCTTGATTCATTAAAAGACCTGCAACTGCTGCCCTCCGGAGATTTTGACATTATCGATTCACTAATAATGATTGAACCGGATAAAGCGCGTTTCAAGGTTCGTTTCCGTGACCTCGTGAACTCAGATTACATGAAGTTCTCTTTTAAATCCACCGACAGTCTCTGGAAGGATTTACCTCCCCCTGAACTGAACCTGCTGCCCTTTACTTCTACCTATCTGAAGTTGTATGTAGCCAATGACAAGCTGTATATTGGTGAAGAAAAGGTTTTTGAACTTCTTACAAATAACATTGAAAATATCCAGTATGATAATGACTGGGTAATTACAGATAATTTCAACTACCGGATCAGCAAGTCATTCAATCAGATCCAGCTTCACATAGTTCCAAAAACACTTGGCAGTCAGCAGATTTCAGTACCAGTCCAGGTAAAAAAACCCATCCTGAATGAAAACAGGGAAGTGGTTTTCGATCTTCCGCTCATTGAACAGTCTTTTTCAGTCAGGCAGAGCAGGCTCCAGTTCCTGAATGTTGACCGCAACGAAGTTACCCTGGATGATTCAAACCGGTCTGAGGGAATAGAGATCCAGATTGAGAACAACCGCTTGCTGCAGATGCAGAAGACCTACCGGATTGAGAGCCAGGAAGAACCCGGGGGAAATCTGATAGCAGAACTTTTTACAAAAAACTCCCTCACCAATAACCGGGTTCTCTGTGTTCTGAGGGTTTATAATTACCATCGAAAATCTGATGGTTATCTTTATATTAAGGACGGTGACCTGGCCAGATTTATTACAAACTTTGATATCACTCCAAAAACAAGTGTCAGCCGGATCTCTATCCTTCGTGATGGTTTGTGGACCCAGAATTTATCTGTTTACCCTGGTGAGATTATTAATGTTAAGATAGAGGGGGAAGGACTTCATAAAGCCGCGTTTACGTTTGAGCAGATGGAGGATATTACCTCCTATGATTCCGTTATTCGCGGAGAGCACCTCGCTCTATACAGGTTCAAAATACCCATGGATGTTTCCCTGCGAAGGCTTGAACTATTCAATGGTGCCCGGCCGACAGGAAGGTTCCTGAATGTAAAGGAATTCCAGTCTCCCAGGCCCTTCGACTACCTCTGGATAGACTACCAGGGCGTCAGGCAAGCCATTGGGGAACTGCCATCCACCATCCTGATTGACGGTACCATTCAGAACCTGGTATTCGGAAGCGAACCCAGTATGATCGATTCTGATGATAAACTTTACGGTAAACAGTACTTACGCCTTGATATTACCATTACCGGCCGAAGAAATGAGCTCATTGAGGTTAAAACCATCGAAAATATTGTCATTTGTCCGGGAATAAGATCTCCCCGCTCTGAATTTTATAACAGTTCAGACTGCGGACTCAACCAGTTTGATCTCAATAAATACTTCCGTAAAAAGACATCCAACCTGGAAATCTGGTCGCAAATCAAAATGCGCGTCTCACATCAGAAAGACAAATACAGTAATGTGGGCAAAACACAGGAATTCGATTTAATACTGAGGAAGGACTATTCCTTTGATATGGAAGTATCCTTTCCTGCTGGACTTATAACGGTATCCAAACCAGAGGAGGGATCAGATGATAATCTTGGCCAGCTAACAGGGATCAGCATCGCAATGATCGCCCAGTTTACCTTTTACCACCCCGAAAAAATCAATGTCCAGCGCCCCTACAAGATAGGAGCTGGCTTCCTGGCACTGAATCTATTTAACTTCAGCGATGAATCAGCAAACCGTGACATCGGAATTGTGATTCTCGGAAGCTTGTACCCCACAACCAAGGATGTAAAACTGACTTTCCCCCTGTATTTCGGTGGGGGCTACCAGCTTAAAAACCAGAAATGGTTCCTGCTTCTCGGACCGGGCATTCGAATTAGACTCTAACTATGAAAAGACTATTAGGAGGAATAGCATTGGGGCTCATTGCAGCCATTGGATTCTCACAGGCTTCTACATTGTTAACCGGTGAGTATCCTGACATGGGACTTGATTACTATTTACCTGCAGATGATTTCCTTCCGGGGATACCAACACCCAAGTCAGCGATCGGGCACCAGGTTGGTGACTGGCACCTTTCCCACGATAAGTTATCCTCATACCTCAGGGAATTGGCCGATGCTTCCGAAAGGATTGTATATCAGGAATATGCCCGCTCCTATGAGAACCGGCCATTATTCCATCTCATTATTACTTCCCCGGAAAACCATGCCAGGCTGGAAAACATACGGCTCGAACATATGAAGCTCAGCGATCCGGAGCAATCAGCAGGTGTAGGCCTGGAAGATATGCCAGTTGTCCTCACACTGGGATACGGTGTGCATGGAAACGAATCCAGTGGCCCCAACTCTTCGGTACTCGTGGCTTATTACCTGGCCGCCTCAACTTCGGATGAGGTAAGCGCATACCTCGAAAATATTATCATACTCCTGGATCCAAGCCTTAATCCCGATGGATTCAACCGGCATGCCAGCTGGATCAATATGCATAAATCTGTTGTTCCAATGAAGGATGATAACAGCCGGGGGTTCAATGAGACCTGGCCCGGAGGACGTACCAATCACTACTGGTTTGACCTGAACCGTGACTGGATACTACTCCAGCACCCTGAGAGCAGGGGACGAGTAGAGGTTTTCCACAACTGGAAACCAAACGTACAGACCGATCATCATGAAATGGGATCATCCTCTACATTTTTCTTCCAGCCCGGCATACCGTCCCGTACAAATCCTTTTACACCACAGAGTACAACGGATCTTACCCGGAAAATAGGACAATACCATGCAGAAGCATTGGACGGGATTGGAAGCCTGTTTTTCACAGAGGAGATCTTTGATGATTTCTATTATGGAAAGGGTTCTTCGTATCCCGATGTAAACGGCAGCATAGGCATCCTTTTTGAACAGGCCGGAACTCGCGGCTTTGAGAGAATAACCCCACTCGGTGAACTCAGTTTTCCTTTTGCCATCCGAAACCAGGTCAAAGTATCACTTTCAAGCGTCAAGGCATCCTACGAACTTCGCCCTGAACTATTGTCACATCAGAGATCCTTCTACCAGGAAAGCAGGAATCTATATGAACGGTCCTCAGAAAAGGCATATGTATTCGGTGAGAACGGTGATGCTTCATCTCTTGCCCATTTAGTTGATGTCCTGCTCCAGCACAAGATCGAAGTATATAAGCTGAAAAAATCACTCACCCTGGAGGGCCACAGCTTCTCTCCGGCCGGATCCTATGTGGTACCTCTCAATCAGCCTCAATACCGCCTGGTACAAAGCATGTTCCAACCGGTCCTTACATTCACGGACAGCTTGTTTTATGATATTTCTGCCTGGACCTTTCCTCATGCATACAATGTTCCGTATGCTGCGATAAGAGATTCAAAATCTGTCGGTGGACTTACAGGTGTCCAGGTTCTTGGTGTCAGTACTCGAACAACTGACAATGCTGACATCCCCTGGCCGAAAGGAACCATTGAAGGGGAGCCTGGAGGAATCGGTTATATATTCCCCTGGAATGATTATTACGCCCCCAGGGCGCTTTATGCCATCCAGGAGGCCGGCCTGCTTACTCAGGTTGCTACCCAGTCTTTTGGCTACAGGAACAGCCAGGTAAACCAGTCCTTCGGATATGGAAGTATATTCATCCCGGTTCAAAAACAGGAGACCGGTTCAAAGGAAATCCACCAGCAGCTTATGAGAATTGCTGAAGAGACCGGAGTTTCCATTTTCCCCCTTGGAACATCCTATACTACCGAAGGAATGGATATGGGCAGCAGGCGGTTTGTCCCCCTGCAAAAACCAAAGATCCTTCTTCTGACAGGTGAGGGTATTCGCAGTCTTGAAGCCGGAGAGATCTGGCATTTACTGGATGTACGTATGAACATGCCAGCTGTACTTGTGAGTATCGAACAACTGAACAGCATGGACCTTAGTGGCTATACCCACCTGATCATGCCTTCCGGATCATACCAGGGAATAAACTCTTCCGGAAAGACCGAGATCGAAAGGTGGCTGAAAAGGGGTGGTACCATTATTGCCATTAATTCTGCAAATCAATGGCTGGCAGGTAATAAACTGGCCAATATAAAATTCAAGGACCTTAAAGCTGACAGCACCGGATTCAAACTTTACAGCGATCTTTCGCTTGAAAGGGGTGCACAAAGGATCAGCGGCAGCATATTTATGGCAGATATTGATATCTCCCATCCGATAGGATACGGCCTGACCCGAAATACTATTCCTTTATTCAGGAACAGTACACTCATAGCAGAACCCGTGACAAATCCTTATGCTGCACCGGTCAGATATACCGCAGATCCGCTGCTCAGCGGATATGTACCTGAGAAAAAATACGATGCTTTGAGGGAGGCTCCCGGAGTGATAATCAGCAGCCTGGGTTCCGGAACGATAATCTCATTTGTCGATAATCCCAACTTCAGGGGAATCTGGTTCGGTACCAATAAATTGTTCATGAATGCAATTTTCTTTGCACCGGTAATATCATCCTATTCAACCAGGTAAAACAAAATAATCACCAACGGATTTTTTTATTATTAATCAACTTGTATTTTTGTCAATAATTAATTAAAGATAGTTGTGCCAATAAATATACCGGATAACCTGCCAGCTGCAAAAATTCTCAAAGAAGAGAAAATATTTGTCATGGACGAGTCCCGCGCCATCCACCAGGATATCCGTCCCCAGCGAATCGTGATCCTCAACATAATGCCCGTCAAGCACACCACGGAAACACATCTTTTGCGCCTGCTCTCAAATACCCCACTTCAGATTGAGATAGACCTGATCCATCCGAAAAACCATACCTCCAAGAATACATCAATCGAGCACCTGGAGACATTTTATAAGACCTTCGACCAGGTGCAAGCCCGAAGGTACGACGGACTGATCATCACAGGTGCCCCTCTCGGATTCGTGAATTTCGAAGATGTCACATACTGGGATGAACTCCAGGACATTATGGACTGGGCTGAGATCAATGTCACTTCAACCCTTTATCTATGCTGGGGAGCCCAGGCAGCCCTTTATCATTTCTATGGGATCCCGAAACGAATGCTGGATAAAAAGATGTTCGGGATTTTTAAACACAGGGTCCTTGACAGAAAAGTTCCATTGGTTCGCGGATTCGATGATCTCTTCCCTGCTCCTCATTCACGACATATGCATATCGAAAGGCAGGATATCGAAAAAGTGCCGGATCTTGAGATCATAGCTGAATCAGATGAGGCCGGAATCTATATATTTGGCACAAAAGACGGGAAAAAAATCTTTGTAACCGGACATTCCGAATACGATCCCAACACCCTGAAGGAGGAATATGAGAGAGACCTTGCAAAAGGAATGGATATCCAGATACCGGTAAATTACTTCCTCGATGATGATCCTTCAAAACCTCCTCTGGTCCAATGGAGAAGCCATGCCAACCTTCTTTATACCAACTGGTTGAACTACTACGTTTACCAGGTCACTCCTTTCGATCTGAACGGAAATTCAGAATAGAGTGAATTTTTTAATATAATTTATTTTCCAAATCACTTGTTATAATAGAATATATTTTCCATTTTTACAATATAACTCAGGATTAATGGAAAAAAAATTACCAATACTGCTTCAGGAAGTAATCTTTGGATCATCTGATTCCAATATCTCAAAGCAGATCTCAAAACTTAATAAATCAGGAAAAATCAGGAAGATTGCACCAAAATTATATACATCCAACCAGTATGATACTGCCGAAGAAATAATCAGAAGGAACCTGTTTTCAATTCTGGGTCACCTGTATCCTGGAGCTGTTTTAAGCCACCGATCAGCAATTGAATTTGAGCCCACATCCACTGGACAGTTATTCCTTACATATAAGTATACCCGCAAAGCAGAACTACCTGGGTTAACCCTGCGTTTGCTTGAAGGTAATGGACCGATCGGGGGGGATAATCCGCTAGCTGGAGATCTTTATGCTTCTCAACGTGCTAGAGCATACCTGGAAAATCTGCAAACATCAAGAAAACCGGGGCCTGATTCCAAAACCTTGCCAATTGCGGAGATAGAAAGACGATTGGCTCAAATAATAACAGTAAATGGTGAGGAGGAATTGAATAAGGTTAGGGATAATGCCAGAATGATTTCAAAAAAACTGGGACTAAACGCTGAATTTTCAAAACTCAACAATATAATCAGTGCATTACTAACAACTCATTCAGCTAAAATACTGGAATCACCAGTTGCTGCTGCAAGAGCTTTTGGCGTTCCATATGATTCGGCAAGACTGGAGCTTTTTGAAATATTATTCCGTGAACTTAAGCAGCAGGAATTCAAATACAGAGAAGAAAAAAACAGTAATATTAAGGCATTCAGGAGCTTCGCATTTTATGAAAGTTACTTTTCAAATTATATAGAGGGTACTGAATTTCAAATTGAAGAGGCAAAGCAAATTATCAAATCCCAAAAACCACTCCGGGCAAGAAAGGAAGACTCTCATGACCTTCTAGGCACCTACAAGATTGTTTCTGATCCGGAAGAAATGAATGTAATTCCTGAAAAAGCGGAAGACTTACTGGAACTATTATTGCGCAGGCACCGGATCATGCTGGAAGCAAGATCAAACATCAATCCCGGCAAATTTAAAGACATAAATACTTTTGCTGGTCAGACCTCATTCGTTGATATTAACTTAGTGAGGGGAACCCTGTTAAAAAGCTTTTACTTCTATCAATCTCTCCAGCATCCCTTTGCCCGTGCAGCCTACATGATGTTTGTTGTAAGCGAAGTTCACCCTTTTCTGGATGGTAACGGAAGAATTGCCAGGGTAATGATGAATGCAGAACTGGTTTCTTCAAAGCAGGCAAAAATCATCATACCAACCGTGTATCGCGATGACTACCTTGGAGCGCTGAGAAGACTAACAAGACAGAGAGATTCCAAACCCTTCCTGCAGATGCTCTCCAGGGCACATGAATTCAGTTCATCCGTTACTGGAAGGGATATGAATGAAATGCAGATCTTACTTGATCGGAGTAATGCATTCATTGAGCACACAGAGGCTAAACTGATAATTAATCCTTCATCTCCTGTTTGAGCCAGTCATACCATTGATCCATTCCTTCTCCTGATTTAACTGACAACTCAATAATCTTAAGATCGGGATTGATCTGAAGGGCATACTCCCTGGCCTTTTCTACATCGAAGTCCAGGTACGGAAGCAGGTCAGTTTTATTGATTATGCAGAGATTGGAGGAACGGAACATGTAGGGGTATTTCAGAGGTTTGTCCTCCCCTTCCGTAGTGCTTATAATCACAACTCTTGAGGATTCCCCCAGGTCAAACATTGCCGGACAAACAAGGTTACCCACGTTTTCTATCATCAGCACAGCCTTGTCGGCAACCTCAAGCCTCTGAACGGCCCTGTTTACCATATCTGCGTCCAGGTGGCATCCCTCTCCTGTATTTACCTGAACCACCGGTGCACCCACTTTTGCAATGCGGTTCGCATCATTCATGGTTTGCTGGTCACCTTCAATAATAAAAAACGTTAGTTCCTTCCCCTTCTCCTTAATTGTTCGCTCAAGCAGGCTTGTTTTACCGGAGCCCGGTGAGCTGACAAGATTAAGGGCAAGTATATTCTTCGCCTGGAAAAATCCCCTGTTTCGTTCCGCCAGAAGGTTATTTTTCCCCAGCACATCCTGTTCAATTTTTACCTTCCGGGGATGGGAATGATCGTGAGAATGGCTGTGATCATGTGTATGCGTCTCACCATCATGTGTATGGGTTGTTTTGCCATGGTTTTTAGAATTTTCCTCTCCCGGTTTCAGTATTGTGGCTTTCCCCTGTCCACATCCGCAGGTATCACACATTGTATTATTTGTTTGGATATATTCCTCACAAAGATAGGCATTCACAATGAATCCCCTACTCCACCAAAAGGGATTTAACCCTTAGTTCCCTACCTTCAATTACTTCCGGTGCAGGTGTGTTGCACGACGGACAAACAGTTAAAAAATCATGGACTTCAAACTCATGTGAACAGGCATTGCACCTGGCCTTCCCCGGAACAAAACTGATACTTGTTTCTGCACCCTCGAGAATGCTGTCCTTCACCGCCGCTTCCATGCAGAACTCCAGTGCGTCAACAACAACACCGGACAATTCCCCCACCTCAATCTCAATCTCCTTTACCACTTTAGCATTTTCCCTGCCGGCATAATCAGTGGCTATCTCGACTATATTTACTGCTATTGAAAACTCGTGCATCTCTGGTATGCAAATGTAAATCTTCAGCAGGAGAATTGAAAGCGAAATAATAAATGCTTTTGGGCATATTGAGGCAGGAAGGCACAAATGACACGATTATCCCATCAAGCAAAGCAGGTATTTACAAAAATTATGTATTGCTTTTATATCTTGCTGATATTTAACCAATTATGACTTCTGTATATTCTGCGTTTCATGTGAATATCGTGACTTAATTTAACAGGGCCTGAACTCCCATAAGAGTGAAAGGAATCTCCTGATGCAGGTCCCGACATTTTTAATATCACCTCATCAGACATTACATTTTTATTATTTATCTTTATATTCAGAATAAAACCCCACAACTATGACTACTGTAAAACTAATATTGGATAACAAGGGCTATGAATTTTTCAGCATTAACCCGGATGCAACCGTGTTTGAGGCCCTTGGAATAATGGCGGATAAGAACATTGGTGCGTTAATGGTAATTGACGGCGATGGTAAACTTGTCGGAATGTTTTCAGAGAGGGATTATGCCCGGAAGATTATCCTTCACGGGGTAAAGTCAAAAGAAGCAAGTATTGTGGACTATATGTCGACCGAACTTCATACTGTAAACCCTGATACCAGCGTACTTGGATGTATGGCAGTAATGACTGATAAAAAGGTTCGCCATGTACCTGTTCTTGACCACAACAAGCTCGTAGGTATAATCTCGATCGGTGATGTTGTAAACACCATCATTGAGGATCAGAAAGCGACCATCCAGGATCTGGAGAAGTACATTACTGCAAGCGGATACGGGCACCAATAGGACAGCCTGTATGAACGTATTTCGGATAATATATTAGCTATTTATAAAATATTAATGTAATTTAGCTTATATATTATCTATTATGGGAAAATATAGTATAAATAAATTACCTTCGGAAGTCTTAACAGAAACCGCTTCATGGCATCGCAAACTCAGAAAAATTGCGAAATTATCCCAGGCCGAATTAGGAGTACGATCCGGTGTTTCGTTAGGCAGTATTAAACGGTTTGAAAGAACCGGCCGTATCTCCTTGGAATCATTCTTGAAACTATTACTCATACTGAACAGGTTGGATAAGTTTGAGATGGTTTTGGAGCCGGGGGATAACATGGATGATGTGGAAAAGTTGTTCAGCAGCAAAACCAGGCGATCATGACGGGAGTGGACAAACTTACAGTATCAATCAGTTTAGGCGGACAAATGATTGAACTGGGTGAATTGGTCAGTACAAAAGAGAAAATCTACTTCAGGTACTACCCTGAGTTTATTGACAGGGGAATACAGATATCCCCTTTCAGGATGCCTTTATCCGATAAACCCTTAACAGCAAACAGGGAACCTTTTGAGGGATTGTTTGGAGTCTTCAGTGACTCCTTGCCGGATGGATGGGGACGGCTTTTATTGGACAGAACATTATCTTCCAGGGGTATATCACCATTGAAGATAAGTCCCCTGGATCGTCTAGCCTACGTTGGTTCGGGAGGAATGGGTACTCTTATTTACAAGCCTGAATCTGGACTGGAACACAATCTCAAAAACAAACTGGAACTGGATTCAATCGCCCGCCAGATGAATCAGGTTCTGGAAGGAACAAGTTCCGATGTTTTCGAAGAGCTTTATGCGCTTGGAGGTTCATCCGGCGGGGCCAGGCCTAAAATTCTTGTTGGCTATGACGAGTCCAATGACAATCTCATTCATGGATCAGGAAGTTTTCCTGAAGGTTACGAACACTGGATCATTAAGTTTCCATCATCATCAGATCCGATTGACATTGCATTTATAGAATATGCCTACTATAAAATGGCCCTGGGTGCAGGAATTGAGATGAATCCATGCAGGTTATTTACCGGAGAATCCGGTAGGAAATATTTTGGAACAAAGCGTTTTGACCGTGTTGAAGGCCGGCGATTACATATGCATTCTGCCAGTGGATTGATGCACGATGACTTCAGACTGAGCAATATGGATTATGGACATCTAATGGATTCGGCCTTTAAACTTGAAAACCAGGTAGAAGCATATAATAAAGTCCTAAGGCTGGCAGCATTTAATATTTATGGGCATAACCGGGATGATCACAGTAAAAACTTTTCATTTTTAATGGACCCTGAAGGAAACTGGCAGTTGGCCCCTGCCTATGATCTGACATTTTCCTCTTCATCACATGGTTTGCACAGCACCATGATTGCAGGAGAAAGCAAAGCGCCCGGCAGGAAACATCTGCTGGAGTTAGCCAAACATTTCAGCATGAAAGATCCCGCTGAGATTATTGAAAGAGTTCAGGGCGTTTTTGGAGACTGGAGCAAATACGCAAGCGAAAACGGAGTTGAAAAAAAATCTTCGGATCTTATTAATAAAACAATTCTTCAATTACGGGATTAACTGTAAGCAGTAGCAATAACCTCATCGTCAAGCATAAAACTACTCCACACCTTAAGACAACTTACTTTCAAAGATACATTTGATCTCAAGGAAAAATTCACAAAAGTTACCATTTTTGGTAACTTATTACTAATTTTGCCATACAATGAGAATAATAAAGGAGATGTAAATGAACTTAGCTATGACAGTAAGAGTAATAAAAAATGAAGCAGAATATGAAGCTGCAAGCCAGAGGATCTACGAACTAATCAATGCCAACCAGAAGCCTATTCTTCCTGGCAGTAGTGAGGCAGATGAAATGGAGCTTCTATCCATACTGGTCGAAAAGTATGAAAGGGAGCATTACCCAATTGAAGCTCCTGATCCGATCGAGGCCATCAAGTTCAGGATGGAGCAGATGAACCTGAAGCAGAAAGATATTGCCCCGCTGATTGGTGGAAAGACCAGGGTATCCGAGGTTCTCAGCAAAAAGAGGCCGTTATCTTTAAAAATGATCATCCTTCTGAACCGATATCTTGGGATCCCCCTGGAATCACTGGTTACTGGCAATAAATCTGTAAAGCTTAAACCAGAGGAAAAAAAAATGGTCTTGAGTGTTCCCTCGATAGGTGAATACGTAAAAAGCACTCAGGGCAAAAAGACTCTTGCCTGATCCTCCAGCCCCTGCCTGGAACCCGTTGTGAACCTACCCCAATAAAAGCCAGCAGTATAATCACAATTCTTTCAAAGAAATCAGATAATTGGCCCTTTAGCCAGGGAACGATGCTTGGAAGCAGAGGTGTGGTCGTAAATTGTGACCACATTCAATTCTACCGAAAGAATACCTATTTTAGAATATATCCCTGGCGAAAGACAATTATCCCATATTCCGTTTATAGCCAATTGGATTCCTGTTCTTCTGATCTAACTCCTGCTTTCTGGCCTGTTCTAGTTGCTTCAGGTATTCAAAGATCAACAGGATCTTTTCATCCTGCTCAATATCTTTTCTTTCAAGATGTTCGAGTTTTGTGAGTATTTCTTTATGTGATTCCAGCATTTCACGCATCCGTGTAAATACCCGCATGATCTGGATGTTTACTTTTACTGCTATTTCACCGTGCAGCACACCGGACAGCATTGCTACTCCTTGCTCTGTAAAAGCATATGGAAGTTTACGGCGGCCTCCTCTGTTTGATGTCGCAAATTGCGATATCAAACTTTCATATTCGTTAATAGTTATTTGAAACATGAAATCTAAGGGGAAACGGGCTATGTTACGCTTAACCTGTTCATTTAGTCTACGGGTTTCTACTCCGTAAAGGTCTGCAAGATCCTCATCCAGCATTACCTTTTTATTTCTTATCAGGTAAATCTTGCTTGTTATAATTTCGTCAGGGATTGCCAGCGTATTTGCCATTTTACCAGTTTTTATGTTATGAAATCGAGAAATGATGTCGCAACAATTGGGTCTCCTTAATGACTAGATCAAACTTATATCACCCACTATGGTGATGTAGATTTGTGGAATATATCTGATATTTTAAATCAGGCTTAGGGCACAACGTTTGGCGGCGATAGCAAGTTGTCCGAGGGCAATACCTCCATCGTTAGCAGGTAATTGAAGTGGGACCAGGACTTCGAATCCCTTTTCTTGCAGCTGATTTTCAATCCTCTCTGAGAGATACCTGTTCTGGAATATACCCCCTGACAGAGCTACTTTCTTAATTCCATGATCCTTGCTGATACCCAATACGGTTTCAAGGATAATAGTTGACATGGTGTTATGAAAACGTGCAGAAATTACTCCAGAGTTAATACCTCTCCCAATATCTTTAATTATATTTTCAATAATCGGCCCAACGCCAATCACCTCACCCTGATCTGCCAGGCCATGGCTTTCATATGAATAAATGCCATCATCCTTTTGGATTTCTGCTTCAAGTCTCATCGGTGCCTCGGCATGAAACTGAGATATGGTGCAAACGTTAAGAAGAGCTGATACTGCATCAAAAAGGCGGCCGGCACCTGAAGACAGTGGACAGTTAATATTTTTCTCGATTGACAGGATTACAAGATCAAGGGCTGCAGGATCAATTTTAGTCAGGAATGGGAGATTGAGTCCGGCCAATTCCCGGCCATGGATTTTATACAGGTATGATACGGCCAGCCTCCATGGCTCAGAGGTAGATTTATCACCACCTGGCATGGGAATGTATTCCAGGTGTGTAATACGATCATACTCTTCCAGATCACAGACCAGAAATTCGCTCCCCCAGATATTATTGTCATCGCCGAGACCGGTCCCGTCAAAACTCACCCCAATCACCTTTTCATCCAGTCCATGTTCGGCGAGAACCGAGGCAATATGGGCATGGTGGTGCTGAACCGGGACCGCAGGTAATCCCATATCCTGAGCAAATCGTGTAGAGAGATAATCCGGATGAAGATCATGGGCCACCAGGGTTGGTTTTAAGCGGAAGAGTCTTTGGAACCTTTCGAAGGTTTCTGTATAGAATTCGAGCGTTTCGAAATTTTTCAGGTCTCCGATATGCTGGCTCATGATTACCTGCTCCCCTTTCCCTATGGCAAAACAATTCACAAGTTCCGCACCAGATGCAAAGATTCCCTCAGTTTCCAGTTTGGTACGGATGGGACTGGGTACATACCCCCTTGAGCGTCTTAGAAGCCGTGGTTCTTTATTAATTACTATTGCAACTGAATCATCGCAGCGGTTATGGATATCACGGTTGAAATGGAGAACAGCCCTGGATACCGGTCCGAGGACAAATTCGGCCTTTTTATTGTCTATTAATATGGGCTCTTCCGACAGATTCCCGGAGGTCAGCACAATAGCCGGAGTTTGCAGTTTTTCAAAAAGGAGGTAGTGTAAGGGCATATAAGGCAGCATCACTCCTGTAGTCGGGAACCCGTTTGAAACAGAAGGGGCCAGCTGCTGCAGAAGGCTCTTACTATCCCGGATCGATAGGCCATCCTGATCCGGTTTGTCATCCTGACGTGTTTTGTCATTCCGGACTTGTTTCAGTATCTCCCTGTTTCGCAAAATCACGATCGGCCTCCTCCAGGATTCCAGCGTTTCCTTCTCCGCCGTAGTTAGTTCACAAAATCTATGTATTGCGTCAATCTCCCTGAACATAACCGCGAAAGGTTTCCCTTCCCTGTGTTTTGATTCACGAAGACGCCTGACAGTCTCCTCATTCTGAGCATCGCAGGCCATAAAGAAACCTCCCAAGCCCTTGACAGACACAATCTTTCCGGCATCAATCAGGCTGGCAGTCTTCGAAATGATCTCAGAGTCATGCTGATATGTCGGATTATTAGATAAACTTGAGCCTCCGGGAGTATCCTGAGTAATATCCCCCTCAGCCAGACTGTACTCAGGACCACAGTCCCTGCAAGCTGTCGGTTGTGCATGAAAACGGCGGTCCAGTACATTGCCATATTCCTTCCCGCATGATTCACACATTGTGAAATCCTTCATGGTGGTATGTGCACGGTCGAAAGGAAGATCCTGTACAATAGTAAAACGAGGTCCACAATTGGTACAATTCAGGAAGGGATAATCGATCCGGTTAGATTGCAGCTTCATATCCTGCAGGCAATCATCACAGACAGCTATATCCGGACTCACCTCTGTTATAGCTTCCGAAAGGCTTTCACTACGGATAATCCGGAAATCGGCAAACAACTCATCTTTCACCTCACGTAATTCTATGGATTCAATCTGTGAGGCCCGGGGTGCCTGCTCCTTGATCTGCAGGATAAAATTCTCCATGATATTCAAATCTGCATTAACACAGATCTGAACATTCTCATTGGTATTGTTTACCCATCCCTTCAGTCCAAAATCATGGGCAAGCCGGTAAATAAATGGACGAAATCCCACCCCCTGAACCAGACCGAGAATTGTGGTTAGATAAGTCTTTTTTGTCTCCATAAACCCACTAAAATTCCCCTATAAAGTTGGGATAAAAATGCTGGAAATACCAATAAATAGGAATAATGCAACTTCTGTCATATAATTCTGGTCTTCAGTCAAATCACATTTATTACAGATTGTTTCTAAATAGGATTTTATCTATCTTTCTGATCTACTCACCTATGCCGTTCGAAGCGTATGATTGAATCAAAATTGCAAAGTTATGAAAAGACTTTTCATTGCCTCAATATTTTGCCTAATCACAGCATCTTTATCAGCTCAATTTACCTTAACCGATTCCCTCGTCGCCTACTACCCGTTTAACGGGAATGCCGATGATGAAAGCGGGAATGGCCACAATGGAACCATTCATGGACCATCCACTACTCTGGACCGTTTCGGCAATGCAAATTCAGCATATCAATTTGATGGGGTTGATGATTATATTGAAAGCAGTACCAAAATACCCATAACCGATTTCCCGGTTACAGTATCGGTATTCATAAAGATTGGTTCAGACATTAAAGGTGGTACAGTTTATAGGAGCGACTATTGGGATGGCTACACCGATGACACAAAGGGAATTGGTGTCTCTGTCGAAAACCCGGGACATGTAATTGGCTACTTCGGCACTGGTAATAGTACTATCACATTCCAATCAGAGTACAGGATCGCTTCAAGGAATTGGCAGCACATTGCAGTTGTATTTGAAAATACAGACTCGGTGCGTATCTATTTCAATGGAAAAGAAAGCCCGTGGATTAAAACCAATAAATCTGACAAACCTTTTACTACCTCAGGTACCCTTGACAAAATCGGCAAAGATGATGATGGATTGAACCGGAGTGTATACGAGGGAGCAATCGATGAATTGAGGATTTATAACCGGGTTCTTTCCTCCACTGAAATAAATGATATTTGCAGTGAAGATGGCTTTGATCCTGTGGACGGTGAACCGGTCGCTTATTATCCTTTCAACGGAAATGCAAATGACGAATCCGGCAACGGACACGATGGAACCGCCTACGGACCTACTCTGGTCCCCAACCGGTTTGGCAGTCAATTAAGTGCCTACGCCTTTGATGGTGTGAATGATTCCATCATATTAAACCGGGGCAATCCTATTGATGTTTCAGGTCCTATGACAATAGCCTGTTGGGCCAAAACCGATACTACAACCAACAATCATCTTCCACTTATCTCTGACTATTCCAGTGAAAATGGTTTTTACATATATTTCACTGGTGACAGAACAGGACCCGCAACCTGGATGGCAAGCAGTAATTTCCAGTATTATTCAGACACAGATGAGAAATATGATGATGGTGAGTGGCACCATTGGGCATTTACGGTCGCCGGTATCGGGCAATCGGACATTTATGACGCAAAGCTCTATATAGATGCAGAATTGTCCAGTACCCAGTTTACAGAAAGCTCAATACCTGTGCTACTCCAAAATCTGGGTACTATAGGTGCTGCCGGCAGCACCTACTTCTTTAAAGGAGTCCTGGATGATATAAGGATTTTCAATTTCGAGCTATCAGAACAAGAGATCCAACGTGTCCTGTTTTTAGATCCTAAACCACATGTTGATTCAATTCCTCCGATATTTATTAATGTTACTACCGGTATCCTCGATAGCGGTGATGATGTTAATGTCACGATCAGTGAAGAAGGAGTGGTCTATCTTGTTCCGTCCGGAACAGATCCGCAGCTAAGCAACCTTCGTCAAGCGGCAAAGGATAGTGCAAAAGTCCTTCCATATGTTGAGGTAATCCTTGCAACAGACACGATTCTAAACGGAGCATCACTTGTGGTCTACGCAGTTGATACTAAAGGAAATATATCGGAACCCAGCCCGGTAATTGCAGTACGGCCAATCCCGAGGTACGATCTTGCCATGGTTTGGATTTCCCCTGACAATCCGGACTGTGGAACCACACGCGAGCAAGCCATAACAGTGCAAATCAGTAATTCCGGGCCGGATACAGCACCCGGTTACGAAGTCTCCTATTCCATAGATAATGGTGAAAACTTCATAACGGAACTGATCAATTTACCAATTGCATCAGGACAAACCAGAGAGTATCAGTTCATTGAAAAGGCTGACATGTTGGCAGATACAAGCTTCAGCTGTATTTCTACTGTCTTTGTTCCTGATGATATCCGAACATCAAATGATACCAGCATAAAACAGGTTCATAATAATCGTATCCAGATAATAACAGAAACTGACTCCAGTGTTTGTAAACAAAAAACAGGTCAGGCAAATATCCTTACTACTCTTGGCGGACAGCCACCCTATTACTATCTGTGGAACAAAGACAGTAGAAATACAGCTGAAGCTTGTATCTGCCAACATGTCAGCCTTTTCAATGAACTGAT
>DRHS01000099.1 GCA_011053095.1 Bacteroides sp. | reverse complement strand
TTCAAGGAGATCCCTCTCTCTTCTGATCTCTTCTTTCAGAGATTCTTCATTCGGAAGATATAGCTTGTATTTAGAAGCAAAGATTTGTTTACCCTCGCTCAGAACACTGTATTTAACTATGGTCTTGTTTTTGTCCGTACATAAATAAATATATAAGATATTAATCAGTCCTATAATGTTGCGCTAATACACCGAATAGGATATCTAAGGCCTGACCGGGGTACCGTCGTGCTTTCGAACCTGGGTCCAATCGTAGTTATAGTCCTTAAGCGGATATTTTGCCGTTTACTCTATAATTAATTTAGATTTCCAGCCCTAAATAAAGGAATGAGCTATAAAATACATATTTATAGCCCATGTTTTTACTATATTTGGGCTATAAAATAAAATTTATAGCCCATGGCTAATAATGTCTGGAATTGGATGCTCAAAGATTGGCCACAATTTTCTTATGATGCAAAGGCACTGGAAGCATTGGAATATCAGTTTACCGAAAATAGTGGTACTGTCTTTGGCATATTAAAGCACGTTCAAGAAGAATCACAAGACAATTTTCTTGTAGAAGTTTTAAGTGATGAGGCTATAAAAACATCGGAAATTGAAGGAGAATACCTTAACCGCGATAGTGTACAATCATCTATAAAGAAAAATCTCGGATTAGCTGTTGAAAAAAGGAAAATTCCACCAGCAGAATATGGTATCTCAGAGATGATGGTTGATTTGTATCTCAACTACGACAAGGCCTTAACCCACGAACAACTTTTTTCGTGGCACAAAATGATAACCAATGGTAGAAGAGACATAAAAGATATTGGTTGTTATCGTATGCATGAAGATCCGATGCAGGTTGTTTCAGGAAGATTGGATCTTCCCAAAGTTCATTTTGAAGCTCCTCCATCTAAAATTGTACCTGATGAAATGGAACACTTTATTTACTGGTTCAACCAAACACATCAAAATGATTCCAATCAAAAGCTCCGACCTTTAGCAAAAGCTGGAATAGCTCACATCTATTTTGTAAGCATACACCCTTTTGAAGACGGCAATGGTAGAATCGGAAGGGCAATTGCAGAGAAGTCGATAGCACAAAGCACTTCACGACCATCATTAATTTCACTTTCTTCCGCTATTGATGCCAATAAAAAGAGCTATTATGCTTTACTTGAAAAAAGTAATACAACACTTGAAATTACTGATTGGCTTGTATATTTCTCAAATACCATTCTTGATGCACAGGAATATACATTAAAGCGTATTGATTTTTTGATAGGAAAAACCAGGTTTTTTGACCGTTTCTCATCTCAACTGAATGAACGACAATTAAAAGTTGTAAAACGACTATTTGATGCAGGATATAAAGGTTTTAAAGGAGGATTAAGTGCTAACAACTACCAAACTATAGCCAAAGCTTCTGCCTCAACCGCCACCAGAGATTTACAGGATTTAATCAACAAACAAATACTGGTTAAAACCGGTACTTTAAAAAGTACAAGGTATTTTCTCAATATTGAACCTATCAAATCCTCAAATTAAACATTATCCTGAAACTATAATAACACTTCCATTACTGTCTCTATTCTTCATGATCAGGGAGAAGGTTCATGCGTGTAGGTCTTCAAAACAATCCGAACTATATGGGTATAAAAATTAAGAGATGGATCTTTTAATTTTATAACCAAAAAAAATGAATGAAAAAAGCAAAAGAAGTCCGGAGAAGATTATCAAGGAAATCAAAAGAAAAACCCGCCGTAAATTTTCATCCGAAGAGAAAATCCGTATTGTCATAGAAGGTCTTCGTGGAGAAGATAGCATTGCTGCTATATGCCGGTGTGAAGGCATAAATCCAAATCTGTATTATCGTTGGAGCAAGGATTTTCTGGAAGCTGGAAAGACTCAAACAACAGGCGTCCACTGCTGATCCGGGGAGCAAGGCAAATTTACTTTATCCCAGCTCCCTGAATGGTAACCGGTCCCATCAATCCTGAAGAATGAGGTTTTTCACCCTCACTGATGTCATCTACCAGATGCCAGGTGTAGCGTTCTTCTTCCGGCAGCTTTTTATCTTTAATAAGCCGGTTTCGCCACTGGTTTACGACCTCTATTTCAATATTGTTGCTGCCCTCCCTGAGATGTCCGGTTGCCTTTAAGCGGTAGGGTGCTATCCATGTGCCACCTATATCGCTCCCGTTCAGCCTGACTGTTGCCATTACCTCAACATTCCCAAGATCGATGAAAAGATCACCCTCAGCAGGGATGCTTTCAAGTTCAAAAGAGGTTTTATAAATCGCGGTGCCGGAATAGTATTTGATTTTTTCATTATCGGAAACAGACCAGTCGGTTAAGGATTCAAATTTTACAGGAGTTTCGGGCCCGATCTCCCTGTTCTGGAAATCAACCTGCCACTCACTGTCTATATTTAATACTTGATGGTATTCAGGAAAATTCTTTTCAAAACCTTCCTCAACATTGTCATTTGTATTTGTGAACACCAGGAACCAGCTCTGAAGGGCTTCCATCTTTAGGGGAACAGAAATTCGACCGTCCTTTTCGGTGTATTCATTCAAAGACCTGATTTCACCGCTCATTGCATCCCATAATTGTGGCTTCATGCCTGTAAGCCTGAATGAGGGGGAGAAACGAACTGCTTCATCGTGCTGGTTGCTAAGAAAGTAAATATCCATTCCGTCCATGGTACGGTGTGTCCATAAAACATTCTCAGTACCATTCAGGTCAACATCTTTATCCATCTTTAATTCATCCAGAGCTTCCTGTAGTGAAAGTCCCTCTAAAATCAGCCCTTTCCCGTATCTTTTTACCTTCTCGGTATTGCTTCCCCATATTTTACCGGCCAGTTTTTTTACCTGCTCATCACTTCCAGGATAGTTCTGCAGGCTGGGTGACTTCTCCGGGGCGTTCCCGTAAATCTTCCCTCCCTGCCTGACCAATTCTTCAATCCTGCTTAATATTTCCGGCCGCATGGTTTTAAAGGGAGGCAGGATCATCAATCCATATTCAATTCCATCGGGTAATACAAATTCCCCCTCCTTAACAGACAATCTGTCCAGAATAACTTCTGCATTTATATAATCGTAGGAGTAACCTTCCGGCAGTTCCGGATTCTGAACTCCGGTCATAACGGGAGCATTCTCTCCAATGAAATAGCATACATCAGCAGAGTAATTTCCTTGTTGCAGCAGGTGCTGACACCTTCTCAAATAGTCAAAAAACGGTTTCCCCTGTTTGAACCAGGTATTGTGCCGGTTAAACTCAGTACTGAACCAGGCATTTACCCCAGGCACTCTCTTATCGTCCGGTTGATGAATGTACACATGCAGCACAAAATGGTTGATCCCTTCAGTATAGCTCCAATCACCACGCTTTTTAAGCATGGCAGGATGTCGTAAAAATGATTTTCGACTGGCCGTAAATGCTTCTGCAGAAATTATGGGTTTGCCATAAATATGGCCGGCTGAGGATGCAGCCCTGCATTCTATCTCACCCAGGCCCTCGTTCCAGAATTCTCCACCCAAGAGGTTGGATTGACCACCATACATAAGAAACTCCGAAGGAAAGCCCCAGTGGCCATAGTTTTCCAACCACAGCAATAAATTATCTTCGTTCGCAGCCTCTCTGAGTCCCCCTACATATTCATAGGCAACATCATCTGCAACAGCTCTGCGCATATCCCATAAGAAACGGTTGGATTCTTCTACACTTCCTACAATTCTTCCCGAATAAACGGGCAGGTATTTTTTAGGATTGTAGCCATATTTCGCCTCAAACTTTGCATCGAAACCATCTGTCCAGTTTTGTGAACCCATTTCATAGCTATCTGCAATCACGTATTTAAACGCAGGTTTACTATCCTCCGGGATCCGTTTCAGGAATTCCCCGATAAACTGATCGTAATGAAACTGTACCAATTCTTTATTGGCTTTGTCCACCTCATAACCTGTTCCCTGTGGGGCGGCCGGAGAATTTTTTGTACCTGTGGGTGTAAGGCCATATCGTTGTATGGTCCAATCCCCCCCGGGTACCTCCCATGCCAGGTGACCGGAAGCATCCATCTTATCGCTGATATCAATCACATTTTCCAGAGCCAGCTTTAGATTATCATCCTTAAGCGGTTCCTGGTCATCCCATATGTAACTGTCCCATTCAGGATTAGGTGTAGGATGCATCTTCCCCAGGGTTTTGTCTGCATAATTTTCTATAGCAGCCGCTTCAGATATCATCACTTCTTTTAACATCCAGGAGTACCCATCTGCTTTAACTTCATTATTAAATACCACTCTGAATTCAGATGCTTCCGTAGCGGGCAATCGCACAACAACAGGGGCATAGATATACGGTCCCACATTAGGTGTAAGTTTGCTGCGATTAATACGAAAGGTCTTTATCGTTTTGAATTCCCCTTCAATACCGGCCTGCACCTCGCATGTTGCTTTTATCCACTCTTCTCCCGGGATCAAGGTCAGACTTCTTGCTTTCAGGGGCTCATTAAGTTCAATGTCAACCTGGTAGACAGGCTCATTGAAGGAAAACTCTGCGTACGTTGACTCTTCATTATCCAGCAATCGATTTGCTCCTGAAATGCCCGGAGTTACTTTGATAGTTGCATTTTCGTTTGTGGTTTTTCTTTCCTCAGCTTCAATGGAAGGAAAGGCCAGTACATATAAGTCCTGAAATTCATCCTCGGGTTGAATCAGTTCCACTTCTACCTTTTGCCCTCCTTGTACTTTCGTTTCAGAGTAGCGCACGTGTCGCATGGCCATTTCCGGCTTGATCCAAGGTCCGCCGGACTGGCTCCAGCCAGGACAGTTAAAAGAACCTATATCAACCCCAATTCGTTTGCCTTCATTTACGGCATGTACCATATGCTCCCACCATTCTTCACTAAGCATCGCTACTTTTCCATCCTTCTTTGCGGGATTTATATTCCCGATAAAAGCCCCTCCAATGCCCGCCTCTTTCATGGCTTCCAGGTCTTTGGTGATCCCATCTTTTGATATATCATCTCCAATCCAGTACCAGTAGCACCATAGGGTATTGCTGTCAGAAGGAGTAACAAAACCGGATTGAATTTCTTTGAAATCAGGTTCTGACTTCTGTCCGGGAAAACTGCACTGTGTAAATGCTGCAACTACAATCAACAACTGTAGCAGATAATGTCTTTTTTTTCTCATTTTTTAACTTTTAATCAATTTGGGCTGGGTATCACCTTCGGAACAGCTTATTAAGCCGGCTAGGACTATTGGTATTATCAGCCAAAATTTTATTCCTGATTCGTTTGTCATCAAATTAATTCAATGAGCTTTCCATTCCTTCTTATCTAAAATATTTCATTATTTCATCGGCTATCAACTCATGCCCTTTTTCATTTGGATGATTTACCTGAGACATATATTTACCAAGCACATTAATATTAATATATGAAAATTCAAAAGCCTTGTAACTATCCACCAATCCCACCTGATGTTCATCTGCTAATCTGATGATTTGATCCGTATGTTTTTTCAATGCGTTATCGGAAATACTATAATCTACTCTTTGATCAGGCGAAGGTGTCAGCAGGATCACTTTAATATTCTTTTCTTTTGCCTGTATGATCATCTGCTTCCACGCAATATAGGATTTTTCCAGGCCCGGACCACGATCATTTAAAGCATAATCGATCAGCAATGCATCGGGTTTATGAATCAATACATCTCCTTCAAACCGTTCAGCTCCCCGTACTGAATTCTCACCTCCAATGGCAGTAACGATGATATTAATAACCGCGAAGGGATACAGGGCTTTTAATTTTTTCATCACTACATTAGGATAGGCCGAAATTGTATTCACATGTGGGGTTTTAAAATAACCGGCAGGCACACTATGTCCGTGAAAGACCAGATTGATAGTTCGGTTATCCGGCCACTCCGTTTGCATCTCATTTCTGAGATCATTCAAATATGTAGACGGATTGGCTATTCCCGGTTTTTCAATTTGACTCTGTCCCGGTAAACTGATAAATAATAATGTAAAAACAAGTAAAGTCTTCATCTGCTTAGTTTTAATAGAAATTCTGAATATGAACTATGATAAGGGAATGAGGCGGCAAGCTTGCCAGAAGTGGGTCTGATTCTGTGGGAATGGCAAGTGGCAGATCAAGCCATGCCAGTCCGATGTTTCGTTTCATATGACTGGTGCTGTCCCCCCCGGGTGCATCATAGAAAATGGCAAGACGCCGGCCCGTTTTGAGCACCGATGGTAAACCAATGCACTTCTGCGACCATTTACAATTTAGACCATCGAGGACGATGGCTTTATGTTCCGGGTTCCATTTATTCAGATCCTTACTCCAGTAAACCCAGATGGCATCGGTAAATTCCTTTCCCTCATCAATACCAATATGGTTGGTAAACAGGAACCAGGTTTTAATGCTTTCCTCGTAATAAAGCGAGGAATTCTCAATTTGCTCTTCGACAGGAACCACTGGTGTGGAATCAACACTCCATGAACCATCAAGATCATCGGTTCGGGAAATCCCCAGTGTACGCTGTACGTGCGGGCTCTCAGGCGTCCGGGTTGTAGAGCTGAAAAACTGGAGATACTCCTCTCCATTCCTTATGACATGTCCGGGGCTTGCCGTGAGGGAATAGTAAGTATCAGGCTTCGTGCGGAAAGGAACCACAGTTTTCTGTTTAATCCAGGGACCTGCCGGACTATTTGCTTTTGCTTTCATTGTAAGATACGGAAAGCTGGGAATCAGGTCCGGCGGAGCAGATGCATTGGGCGTACCCAGATAGAACATATGCCAATCATTATCCTCAAAATAGGTCACACCATAGCAGGCACCTGCAGCATCGTTTTCGCCGGATTCTCCAAAATCGAGGATTGGACCTTTCTTTTCCCAGTTGACAAGGTCTTTGCTTACTGCAAGAGAACTGAGCCATCCTTTTGGGCCTGCCGCATCGTAATGCATAAAGTATGTGCCACCCGACTCAAATACCCAAACATCGCGTGCACCCAGGATATCACATTGATCTGGTCCGTCTCCGTACCGTAGTACAACCCCATGGTCTCTCGCATCCATCCTCAGCAAAGCTGCCGGCCGGCCATCCTCGTATTTCTGGACTGATGCTGTATTGCTGCACCCTGTCAGCAATATTACGATTGCTGCCACGGTGACTGATACGATCTTATCTATTCCTGGTTCAAACATTAAAATCAAATTTTAATATCCAGTTTTTTCAAAAACCAACACCCAATCCTGCGGAGACGGAACATTCTTTTTAAAATCAACAGGTTTTGCCGTATTGTCTCCCGATTCAGAACTTGCCTTAATCGTACCCTGGTCAAACTCCCGGCCGGTGGCCGGATCAAAATAATATACATGCCAATCCACCGTCGGATCCAGATCTTTGACGAGGGGCCCTTCCCAGTTGTAAATATTCCGCCGGGGCAGGTATACGAAACGGACTTCCCCCGGAATTCCGGCGGCAAAACAAATGGAATCTGCCCATTCGGGATGCGTCTCGAAGCCCGACCAAGGATACTGTTCCAGAAGTTTCTTGCCCAGTCCCACCTGTGTTGAACCAGGGTAGTTCATTCCCTGCTCCCAGCTTGTCCAATCATACTCCTATCCCCAGTATCCGGTATGTCCCGGATCTCCCTCAACACCGGCATGCCAGATCCCGGCAGCTCCATAGGTATGTCCCGCTGCCCCGCTAAGCACAAAGCTCCAGAACATGTGACGTTGTATATATTGAAAGTTTGTTTGCATATGACCTTCGTAGCAAGCCTCCCCGCATAGCACCGGTCTTTTTGGCACCGCTTCAAAACATGAATTCATCAAACCAAAAGTACGGTTGACTGTTTCCATTCCGGCATGACCAATGGCCAGCATATCGAAATCAAACATGGAATTATCCTCCAACATTTTCCGTGGATGACCGGGAGAATGATAGCAGAGGATATGCTTATATGGGTCTGTATCTTTCAGGTATTTAGCCAATTCAGACCAGGGACCATGCTTGTCCTTGACTTCACCTCCAACCATCCATACAACAGGGTATGCACCATACCGGGCAACGATGTTCCTCCAATGCCGTTTGAATCCTTCAAGTCCCACCTGGGCAAGTGTACTTCTGCCCCCACCCTGAGGACGCCCCCAGCCTCCGACAATTACCGGAACAATCCCATTATCAACGAGATGTTTAATGCGACGGTCGGCATAATCGAAGTAGGCAGGATTCATTTCGCTAAAATCTATAGTTTCATATGGTTTTCCACCTTCGTTCTCCCAGCGTTCTTCCATCATATCTTCATCGGGATAGGGACCGCAAATAATCTGCACAACATTAAATCCTTTCGACTTTCGGTCGGCCGTCAATTCCTGGAAGCCTTCCCAGGTTAATCGTTTACACAGTCCTTTCCACCAGGTATCCCCAAGCCACAGGAAGGGCGTCCCGTCTGCATGTTCAAAAAATCTTTTGTTCTTACTTATTCGTAGGAATCCATGTTTCAGCAGATCGTTCTCACCCCCGTACGGAATGACCTCGATACTCTGCTTTTTCCCCTTAAAATCAGGATTGCTTTTGTCCGAACAATCCGGGTAATAGGTAAACTCCCCGGTAAGGGGAGGTGCAAACCGGACTGTCCATTTGTTACCATCGGACCAGACTGCAGGTACTATCCATTGCTTCCCCTGTGATTCAAAAACCACATTTACTTCAAGATCAATAAAAGGATTGGCGTATTCTTTGGAGGTTTCAAAAGAGGTTTCAAAAACAGTCCATTGTTGATGGACAGTTATTTTATCTGAGGAGTCGGATAACTTACACTGTGTAAAAAACAATACCGGAAGGACCAGGAGGTATTTCAATTTATTAGTATTCAGGTTTCTCACAGCGGCAGCTTTAGTTGATTAATAATTTTCGATCCTGCCTGGGATTGAGAGTCAAGATTTATTGGGGTAATATCCATAAATCCTATTCCCGGATAATAGTAATCCCTTTGGGAGCAGATATGTTTGATTTAATTTCCCCATTGGCCATTTTTTCATGCCTGATTTTTATTACTCCCATTGGCGTGGGGTATGTTCCTTCTACCCATTCCAACTCACCCAGATGGGGGATTATTTTTACAACCTTACAAGCGGGCTCCATTACTTCAACACCCAAAACAAACTGAGACATCCATGCCGTAGGGCCTGATGCCCAGCCATGACAATAACTATGACGTAAACCAACATAACAATAATCACCATAAGCGGAATGCACATCCACTTTATTTTCTGGTGTGATTTCGTCAATCCGGCCTGCATTTTTTGCCCAGTCTATATTAAAATCTTCCCAAAATGAAGTTGCTCCCAAATCGAGCATGGCTCCCCAGTATTCGCTGATAAAGGACATGGCATCATTGTAATTCCCAGCCATTGCCATAGCATTCAATACATAGTAGCCATAAAAAGTAGAGATGTCTTTTACCCCGTCTTTTACAAGCAGTTCCCTGTTTACAGTTTTCGAATCAGCAAGTCCGGCCAATGCCATTAATGCACCCGGTGATTTTCGAACGGGCAATTCAGGTGTGTGCAATTTCAACTTCTGTATTACATTATCGCAGTATTCTGCCTTTTCACTATTCCCGAGTATCTGAGCCAATTCCTTTCCGGCATCGAAAGTCATTACCATCATAGATTGCAGGCCGGCATGAATGGCTGATGGATCTCCACTTGTAGGCCAATCCAAAAAACGGTGTCCATCCAGTACTTCTTTTCCGTTTTCATCTATTTTACTTTCCAGTTTCACAAGCAATTCAAAAATATAATCCTCATGCTTCTTAAGGTAATCCAGATTACCCGTATTCATATAGTACCGATGCTGTATTAATATCCACCACATGGAATATGAGCTAATGCCGTTCATCCATTCATTGGATGGTGTAATTTCTGCAATAAAATCCAGCGATTTGGGTACTACTTCGTTTGCTCCGAAAACCGACAATATTGTCATAACTTCCGGGTGCATATCACCTACCCATACCAAACGGTCACGCTTAATGCCATCCCAGAGGTATTCCTGCATGTTCAGATGCACCGTATAGGCTCCCGTTTCCCATATTTTATTTAATCGTTCATCGTTTGATTTGAAGGACCCCAGGTAAGGTATATCCCTCATAATGGAGATTGCATTTATTTCTTTTAGATGGAGTTCTGCATCATCACTCAACAAATCAATTCTCACAAAACGAAACCCTGTATTTCCTATTTCAATTTTCCCCAGCCAGGGCAGTTTTAATTCCCAATCGCGGATTGCATGATCATTGGTTGCACCTGTTTCTCCACCAATTTCAGCCATTGTTTCAGATACGGATTCTCCAAAACGCACCCGCACATCTATGGGCACATTACCTGGCCACATGCCGGTAACAATCTCCAGTCCCCCATGTATTTCTTTACCAAAATCAAGAATTAGGGAGGCCTGATCCATCGTGTTTTTCAACTTACATACATCGCTGTTAATCAATGATGCCTGATGAATTCCTTCGTTTAGCAAGCATTCAGGATTGACTATTTCAGCATTTTCAGATTGCCAGATGATCCCTGTTGGTGAAATATAAGATCGCAGTATATCTCCTGTATAACCGGTGTTTACATTTATTGGTTGCTTGTTGCATGCAGACAAAAGCATGATAATACACAGCACCGGCAGAGTGATTAATTCCTTTTTTTTCACAATCCTTGTAGGCATCTTATACAATATTATTTAATAATCGCTTTTTGTATTGTTACAGGTCCAATCAGACCGGAAGGCAGGGGTTCTTTAAGCTGAAATCCCCTCATAGACACTTCCGGCGTAAAGGTGTACCTTCCCGTGGAGTATTCTTCTCCTTCCAACAGGCCGTTTTCAAATTTCACGGTTCTGACATTGGCATCCGGCTCCAGTCTGTCTCCCAGCAATCGGTTAGTCCAGCGGTTGGCAACTTCAATTTCCAGTTTGTTTTCGCCTTGTATCAGGGCAGCTGATACTTCAATATGCCATGGTGCACACCATACAACACCTAAATCCCGGCCATTTAATTTTACTCTCGCAATGTCATGCACAAGGCCAAGATCCAGATAGTATTTACCATCTTCTGGTTGATCTGCAATGAAGGTCTTATTGTAAACAGCAATCCCTGAGTAATACATTATTCCCCTGTCTGCATTTTGGGTCCAGTCCTGCAATTCATCAAACCGGATTTTTTCCGGGCCTCCCCATCTGGGATCAAATGCAACATCCCAGGCACCATCAATTGTCTGAATTGTATTCAATGTTTCATAATTCGGCCCTTCATTTATTTTCTCACTGGCGACTGCTTTATTCCGGTTGAAAACCACTAAGCAGCTTTCGTAAGGCGAGAATTCAAGATCGATGCTTGTTATGCCATCTGCTGTGTGGTATTGCTGCAGTTTTCTTGAACTTCCATCGACTCCCGACCATAATTCCGGTTCACCGGAGGCCCTGAATGTACAGGCTGTTTTTTGTGCTTCCCCGGTCCGGTTGGCAACAAAGTATATATCCCTGTCTGCGGTTTTGCGATGACCAAACCGGATGGTATTATTCCCGGATTTAAAATCTTCTGCAATATTCAATCCGGCAAGAAGATTACCTGTACTTTCATAAGTGGGATAAAGAGACGATCCCGGATAAAATGTGTTTAATTCCCCGCCCCAGTATATCCTTCCTTCACCAAATATTCTCTCGCTGGTTTTAGCCGGTATCTGCAGTGAACCCCAAAGTTTTTCTGCCAGCGTTTCTACCTGCTTATCGCAATTTGGATAGTCTGTAAGACCGGGTGATTTTATCGGGGGTGATCCGATTATTCTGGCACCCTTTTCCACCAGGGAAGTGATTTTTTCAAGCAGTTCAGGTGTCATCGTTTCAAAATTGGGCAGCACCATAATTTCGTAGGAAGAGGCTCCCGGGAAAACTATTTTTCCGTTTTCCACGCCGGCTCTTTCCATTAGCATTTTGGGTGAACAGCCATCAAATCCATATCCTTTTTTATCCGGAATGGCGCCGTTTTCCTCAAGCGCATCCGACGGAGGCGTAAATACCATGGGACTGCCTTCGGGAGTAAGATAAAGGATATCGGTAACAGCCTGTCCCTGCTGCATCATATGTGAACAGCGGCTGATATACTTGTGATAGGCTTCCACCATAGGCCACCAGGTTTGTCCCCTGTCCCAATGCACCCCGTGTACTCCCATCGTCATACCGGGCCGGTGATCATCACCCAGTGGTTTGTGGGCAAAAGTGTGGTAGACAAAGCGATTCACGCCCAAAGCCAATGCCCAGTCACTCTGGTCTTTCATCGACCAGGGATACTCCTGCCAGACCTCATAGCGATCAGAGGTAAAAACCTCCGCACCCACGACCGGTTGCCCGGTAATATGCGAAATAGAGGTGGCTTCAAGCACTGCATAGGCAGTATGATATCCAAATCGTTTACTCCAGAATTCAGCCATGATTACATCAGCCACTGCCCCCAGATCAAGGTCCCCTGCCGGGTTCATATCATAAGGTTCAATGGTTAGTTCCAGATCGTTTCTGTGTGCATACGACTTTGCGAACTCAGCATGGTATTCCAGAACCAACTCCTTGCAGGTCTGCCGAAGGTCCCATAAGAAACGCTCTGTAATTTCCACACTCTGTACAGCACGACCGGTATAGGTCAGGAAATAGGGCTCGGGATCATAGCCCCGCCTTTTAATAAATTCATCCACAATACCTTCGGTCCAGTTCTGAGCTCCACTCTCCCAGCTGTCCATGTGAAAACCCGTCCAGCCAACACCCTTCTTAAGGGGTGCAGCCTTCTTCATCAAGACATCGGTATAGTTCTTCAGATGATTTTTAAATGCCGTAGAATCCAGTTTGTTCGATTCAAGACCAATCGCCGGTTCCGGCGCCGGGCGTGTACTTGCACCGGTTACCCTGACACCCATACGGACAATCGTCCAATCGCCTTCAGGAACCTCCCATACTAGTTTTCCTCCGGCTTGCAGGTACAGGGAAATGTCAATAATATCTTCCTGTCTGAGAACCGGCAGTTTATCAATCTTATCATAGTTTGCAGGCGCCGGTAAATATGGTTTCACATTCTCAACGGAGGAATAGGGAGATCTCTCGTAAAGCGCTTTTTCATTTATGTCCTCAATGGTGGGATCTATTGAACCGGGGATGGCATATACCGCTACGTCTTCATAATATGGATCTTTCAGCCTGTGCCAGCGCGTGCTCCTTTGTGCGGGAAGCGGGAGCTCTATATCAATTTTCTTATTGCCTGTAACTTTAGTCTCGCTGTAAACCAGATGCTTCATGGATTCTTCCGGCTTAACCCAGGGACCACCGCTTCCGCACCATCCGGGACCTGCCCCCATCAGTATTTTCATTTCCAGGCGCTCTGTCTCCCTGACTGCATGAACGAAATGGTTCTGCCATTCTTCCGACATAAAATCAACCGGTCCCCTTGGAACCCCGATTCCCACTTCCAGAAAGATCACATGATTTATCCCGGCCTCCTTCATCGACTCCAGGTCTTTTGTCATTTCCTCCATGGATAAATTTCCATCCATGAAGTACCAATACACGCCCGGGTAAGATGTGCCGGGAGGATTATTGAATTCGTCTTTTAGTCCCCCGGAACTTTCGTTTGTACACGAAAAGAAGGAAAGTGATAGAACTGCTATTGCAGTCGTAAGGATAACAAATCTCCGGTTGAAGGATACTGCTAATGCTGTCTTCATAGGATAATCTTTTGTGTAATTATGGCCTAACCGTGGTTTTTTCTGTTACCTCAATCGTAACGGGCCCCAGCAATCCTGATGGTTCCAGGGGAATCTCGTCAATGGGCCTGCCCCTGAAATCATACTTCAGGTCTATATTGGTTGAGGTGTATTGTTTCTTATCCGGGAACATCTGGTCGCCAGCCACCCGGTTAAACCATGAATTCACGACTTTGATTTCCAGGGTATTCTCTCCTTTTTTCAGTTCTTCGCTGATTTCGATCCTGAAGGGTGATGTCCAGACAACTCCTTTGCTTACTCCATTGATTTTTACCTCGGCAATGCCCACATCTTTTATGCTTCCCAGTTGCAGATAGTATTTTTTCGATTTCTGGTATTCAGGTTCCCATGCAA
Source organism: Bacteroides sp. (assembly GCA_011053095.1). Lineage (GTDB taxonomy): Bacteria > Bacteroidota > Bacteroidia > Bacteroidales > SM23-62 > SM23-62. Next base: position 5,799 of record DRHS01000099.1, on the reverse strand, counting down.
AACTCTTCCTGTAAACCGCTGCTCCCGAATAGTATTTGATTCCCTGGTCCGGATGTTGTGACCAATCCATGAGTTCGGGGAATACTACAGATCCGGGTCCGCCCCAGTCAGGATCGAAGCTGAGGGTCCATTCGCCCGTGATTTCTGCCATAGTCTCGAAATCGGTATAATTCCGAACCGATCGGCCTTGCTCCTCAGCCGGGATTTTCCCGTCGAATACCACCATGACGGCACCATATGGCTCCAGGGTGAGCGGAATGCTTGTCAATCCATCTTCCTGAGAAAAAGCATTGGCTTTTCGGATTTCCCCGCTTAAAGCATCCCATAATTCGGGCTGCTTCCCCGAAACACGGAAGGCGCACTTGATTTTTTGGCGTTCGGTGGTCTGGTTGGTGATAAAATAGACATCCCTTTCACCCATAGTATAATGAATGTAATCGAAGTCGGTTTTACTCTCGTTATCCAGGACATCGAAATCTGACGGTACCTCTTTTGATAGCAACAAGGCTCTTGCCGACATTCCCCAGGTAACCTTTCCCTTGCCATAACTTCGTTCACCGGTATCCGAAACAATCTCCCCCCAGATCTTGTCGGACAATTCGCCAAACCTCTTTTGGCCTTCCGACCCACCTGCCAGGCTGACCTGCTTTTCGGGTTTATGGCCCAGGACGGTAGCGCCCTCCTGAACCAGTTTTTCCAGTTTTTCCAGCACGGCCAGCGACAATACCTTATGGTCTGGCAGTACCAGAACCTGATACTCCACACCTCCCGGAACGACAATCTTTCCATCATCCACCTCCAATTGCAGGAAGATGGTTTCACCGGTCACATCGTAATCAAAACCAGGCATTACCCCAGCCGGATCGGAATGTTTATAGGGGAACACGTTGGGCACATGGTCGCCGTAATAATAGAGCACATCTGCAACAAATTCACCTTCCTGCACCACCGACTGTATCCGGTGCATGTAATCAATGAAAGCCCCCGACTGATCCCACCAGGTAACCTGGGGATTGACATGTGTGCCGGCAAAATATTCCTGGCCGGGCAGTCCCATTTCTGGCGGTGAACAGGTAAAAGTATGAAAATACATACGGTTCAATCCCGCGCAGATCTCGTGGTCAAAGGCGGACTTCTGGTCATGCCATAACTCATCGTTCCAGTGGGGCCCGATGGTAGTGAAGGATTCCGCACCTACGATCTTCTTCCCGTAGATATGGGCGGCCGAGGAGGCCTGCTTCAGATAGAAACGGTTACTTGGTTGCGGTCGGTGGAGTGATGGAGACCAGAACTCACTCATCACAATATCGCTGAAACCGTAGTTCTTTATTCCATCCATTGGCCCTGCGTGTGGACCGGCCGATTCGGGCTGGATCCCCATGCCATATTTATGAGCATATTCCTGGAATCGTGCATAATGATTATTGGCGACCAGGTCGGCCAGGGTTTTCCTGAAATCGGCCAGGAAAGCGTTGGAGGTTTCCATGTCATCCACCACAAAACCTGCCACAATGGGTAAATAGCTTATCAGATCATATCCCCTGTACTGCATGAATTCTTCCGGGAACTTACCGGTCCAGTTCATTCCCCCGCATTCCCAGCTGTCCGTTTCCATGTATTTCAGGGTGGTACCGATGTGATCTCCTGCAGCTTCAAAAATGGGTTCCACCACGTCGTTCCAGTAAAAATCGAAGGCTTCTTTGCTCATGTAATCCAACACCCTTCCCTGCCAGTCGTTACTGGAAGTTGAAACATGTGCATCGGTACAGGTATAACCAATGCGGAGCAAAGTCCATTCCCCGGCAGGAGAATCCCAGCTCAGGTTTCCCATTTCATCCATTCTGGAAGACAAATTGATGATCTCATTCTTATTCACCGTAAATGTTTCTTCTCTCAACTTGTTGTCGCCAGGTCTGTTTTCAAGTAAAAACCGGCAGTCGGGTGCTGAATAACCCAGTTCGCGAAAACTCAGTTTCAGGTCCAGGTCTGAAATGCCACCCTGAATTTTATTTGGTGCTTGTAAGGGTAAAGCAAGCAGGGCAATATCCTTGTAAAAATCGTCCCGGGATTCCGGCTGTTCGAGTTGTATGGTTACACCATTACCGCCCGAAACTTTTGCCTGTGAATAGCTTAGCTGCTTGGCTGCATATTGGGGTGTTACCCTGGGACCGCCAAGGTTCCAGCCACTCTGGATGTTAAATCCCATTTGCAGGCCCAAACGTCTGGCCTCATCCAGGGCAAATACAAATAATTCGTTCCAGGGGTCCGAGCCATACAGAGGCCCGTCAGGAATATCCCTGTTCCCCCGTTGGTTATGCCCGCCGGCGTCAAAGATCATGGCGCCGTGGAAATTTCTGGATTTCATGGCTTCCAGATCCTTTGTAATGGCTGCCTTATTCACATTGCCGTTGAGCCACCACCACCAGCAATTAACTCCGCTAGCCTGTTCCGGGGCCCGAAAGTTTGCTTTGACATGCCTGAAAACCTCATCGGATTCCGCTGTATGACTGCTCCTATTCATACAACCAGAAACAAAGATGCCTGCAAGCATCAATATTAAGTATAGCGTGGATCTGTGGAGAAGATGATTCAGCAATGGTCGAAGGTGATTCATTTTGTTATCATTAAAATGTTTTATTCTCCGGCTTGCCTGGAAAAACTGGAGTAATAGCTAAATCTAATTATATTTACTTACAGGTGCAATGGTAATATTGTTTTTTGCTTAGTATAAAATTAAACAAAATGAAAAAGAAATTACTCATTACAATTCTGAATCTGGTTCTCTTCTCATACATTGGAATTGGACAGGACCGTCCAAATATAGTGCTGATCATGGCAGATGATCTGGGGGGAAGAGACCTTCCGGTTTATGGCAATCAGTTTAATGAAGCTCCGAACATCGAGAGACTGGCATCAGATGGAATACAGTTCCTCAACGCCTACGCAGCACCTGTTTGTTCTCCCACAAGAGCCAGTATTCAATCGGGACAGTACCCGGCAAGAGTGGGGATTTTTGATTTTATTACCGGTCACTGGCGGCCGTACGAGGAGGTAACGGTTCCGGTTCACCGTGTACAGCATTTACCCGATGATATATTTACAATAGGTGAAGCCTTACAGGCGGCAGGCTACAAAACAGGTTATTTCGGTAAATGGCATCTGGGAAATGATGCAGAACATTTACCAAATGCCCGCGGCTATGACCAGGCATACATGTATGCGGGAGGTGGATTTTACCAACCCAGGTTTGTGCCCGAATATAAAGGACCTGCAGAAAAGCGTCTGAGTGAGATGCTTACCGATATGGGGATCAACTTTATAAAAGAGAGCAAGAATGAGCCTTTCTTTTTATTCATATCCCATTACGATGTCCACGTTCAGTTGGATGCCGACCGGGAATTGATTGATAAATACCTGGAAAAGGAAAAGGATCCGGATTATGCCTGCAATGCCGTTTACGCAGCTATGATTGAGCATATGGATAATAGCGTTGGCGCCATCATGAATACCATTGAAAAAATGGGACTGGCGGAAAACACGGTATTTATCTTCTTTTCGGATAACGGGGGTGTCGACAACCGCTTTGATAATATACCACTGCTGGGCGGTGAGAGTGCAGACGTTTATCCGGATGATCATCCGTTGCGCTATATCGCCACTACCAATGCTCCCCTGCGTGCCGGGAAAGGAACCCTGTACGAAGGAGGCGTTCGTGTTCCCCTGATCGTAAGATGGCCGGGAAAAGTTAAGCCGGCATCAAAGTCTGAGGCTATCGTGTCCAGCGTCGATTTTTATCCTACATTCCTTGAACTGGCAAAAGGAAAGAAACCGGAAAACCAGGTTCTTGACGGGGTCTCAATGCTTCCGGCCCTGAACCGGAACAAATTTAATCCCGAGCGTGAGGTATTTACACATTATCCGGTATACCACCATGAACAACCCATGTCGGCCCTCAGGAAAGGGGACTGGAAAATCGTGGAAAATCTGGTAACCGGTGAGTTTGACCTGTACAACCTGGAGTACGATGTAAATGAAATGACTGACCTCAAATTCAGCTATCCGGAAAGGTTGCAGGAAATGAAAGCTGCACTGAAAAACTGGCAGGAGGATACCAGGGCCGCCATGCCTGTGCCGAATCCGGAATTTGATCCGCTTAGAAGATATGAGTGGGGGAAACACCCGGCCAGACTTTAATGGAGATTGTCTTATTATTTTCGATACGGAATGGTCCGGGGACAGGATTCCGGGCATTTCTCTTGTTTCCGAAATAGTCCCTGGCAATGGTAATTTCTGTTCCATCCGGATTCTCAAATCGTTGATTCGGAATTTTTGCTACCCCCAGGAGTTCAGTATCCACCCTGGCATTTTTCATTTTAGCAATGGTTTTATCCATTATCATGGTAAGATATATTCCATCATCTTTTTCTTCAATCCGGATGTCCGGGTTATAATCCAATTCCAATTGATTATCTTCCCGGAGGAACCTAACTGCACCATTCAGATAAACATTTCCACTCACAAACATGGGCATTTCAGTCTTTTTATAAACGCCCAGGCCTGACTTATATCTTGGGTTTTCCTCAACTCCCCCGACAAAAATATTATTGAAATAGCGATTGTCTCCGCAGACGGTAGTACTTAAGCCTCCGACCTTTGTCGAATGCGGCAGTTGATAGGGAGTTTCCCTGCCCTGGGGACGCAAATCAATATTTCCGGCAATCAGGTTATGAACGTAGGCTCCCCCTTCGGACCAGTCCCTTATGGCAAGATCCGACAGAAAAATGTTGTTTTCGATTAGGAAGGGACCATGGTTCACTTCCACGAAAAGGTCATCGGTAGTGTTATTATAAAGTAAATTACCCGTAACCCGGGTTCCCTGGGCCATCCAGTCGAGCCATAACCCCCGCCCGCAGTTTGCAAGACGGTTGTTCCGGATGATCATATCAATGGATGCATGTATCTTGATGCCACCCATCTCAGCACCGGTCCACTGGCGTTTTGTCCATATATTATAAATATCATTGTTTTCAATTATGCTGAAAACCCCGCCCATGCTTCCGCAAATCCCGGTTTGTCCGCAATCGTAAATGGTATTGTTCCGGATGATGTGTGAGCCGATATTTTCCCGGCTCCAGCCTCTTTCAGTTGCCCGTTTTATGGTTGTAACATAACCCTCTGCGGAATTTTCGGATGTATTGTCCCATTGATCTCCATGTTTCCCGAGTGTAATCCCGGAACACTTCGAATTTCGGATGGTATTATTTTCAATAATCCAACCCCTGCTCCAGTTTGTTCCGATCAATCCAATCTGCTCAGCCGTAGGTGGTGCCCATTGTGTAGCTGCCTGGCTCATGTGAAATCCACTGACTGTGATATAATCAATATTGTTGCTATCCGGATAAAAACAAGCTTTGCGGACATTGATCTCGACGAGTTCCTTGTTTGGATCTGACTCATGGAAGTTTGCATAGATGTATGTGTTTTCATCATCGCTTTCGCAAAACCATGTATAAGTTGAACCTTCAGGGTCAAAATTATCTTCCACCGGTTTTGGATTGAGTACTTTTTCCAGAATTTCCATCTCCCAAAAGGATTTTCCATTCTGATAAACCTCACCAGTATGATGGATGCGTCCCAGATCATTGAACCAGTCCCCACTTACAAGATCTTTATATGGATTATAATCCCCAAAAAGTGAATTCGGGACCCTCGCCTTCCAGACCGTGCCGGAAAACCTTATCCAGTTTTTTATTATTTCGGAGCCTTTGACCTCAACAGTCTCAGCTTTTGCAGCCTGGT
>DRHS01000098.1 GCA_011053095.1 Bacteroides sp. | reverse complement strand
GCAATATCCGGAGCCTTATGTCCAGCCTTGTGTAATGCGTCAATTTTGTACCTTTGTTCCATTGTGAGATGGCAATAACTTTTCTTTGTCATTTTGCAACGATTAATATTTTTTAGCACTTCAAAGATAAGCGAGCGAGCTCGCTTATCTTTGATCTCTAATCGTCGCACTTACTAATTGAATTTTCGCACCCTTAGATAACCTGTCCGGATGTCAAGTTAATTAAAATTTTTATTACTGAGTCTTACTCTTATTAACATTTTTCCTTGATCCTTCATATAGATCATATTTTTGGTATTTGCATTGGATGGGGCCATTAAAGAGCGATATTTTTTTGCCGGGTCTGAGTTCAAGGTGTTTTAAAGCTTCGGGGTTACCACTCAGCACCCAGGCCTGAAATCCTTTGAATCGGTGTTTCAGAGAATCTCCAATGCTCTTGTACAGTTCAAATAAATTGCTCTCATCGAATCGTTCCCCGTAAGGCGGATTCATGATCAGAATCCCATCATTCAGATCAGTGTTCCAGGATTCAAAAGCAGACTTCCTGACTTGAATCTGCCCCAGCAATCCAGCACTGGCAAGATTCTTCTGGGTTGCCCTTATTGCCTGTGCAGAAATATCGGAGGCAATGATAGTAAATTCTTTATTTTCAATAAGATATCTTTCGCGCCGAATGGAATTAAACCGGAGTGGATCGTAATCTTTCCATTTCTGGAATCCAAAGCCATTCCTGTAATGTCCCCCTGGGATTCCTTTTGCTATCATTCCAGCTTCAATTGAAAGGGTTCCGGATCCACACATCGGATTCAGGAATGCTTGTCCAGGGTTCCAGCCTGTCAGTAAGATCATTCCTGCGGCAAGGACCTCATTAAGTGGAGCCAGAAATGGTTCTGTTCTGTACCCCCTTTTGTGAAGTGAATCTCCCGAACTGTCAAGCGACACACTGCATTGTCTATCTGTAAGATGAATATTAATTCTGACATCCGGATCTTTTAGATCTACGGATGGCCTTTTACCTGTTCTGTCCCTGAACCTGTCAACAATCCCATCCTTTACGCGTTGGGAAATAAATCCTGAATGACGGTAGAGTTTACTCAACAACACAGTATCAACGGCGATAAGATCACTTGAATTCATAAATTTTTCCCACTCTATGTCCCTGATTCCCTGATAGATATCATTCTCGTTTCTTGAAGGAAAGGAGCGAATCGGCATAAGTATCCTCAGAGCGGTTCTAAGGTGATAGTTTGCCCTGTACATCATATCTCTGTCCCCTCCAAAGGATACTGCACGGTTATGGATGCGGACGCTTTCTGCGCCCATCGACTCAAGTTCTCCGGCAAGGACCTCTTCCAGGCCGAAGAGTGTTGTAGCAAGCAGGTCTTTCATTTTATTCGATTATGAAGATAATGGAAATGCCTTAATATTGCCTTCTGTGCGTTTACATTTCGCTCTGTTCCCCTACCCCTTACAATTTCCCAGGGAACTCCCAGTTCTTCCAACTCATTCATGTACCGCTCAAACAAATACGCTCGCCTGGATCCAGGATTTTCCCTGACAGGGTCCTCTACCCATTTAAGATCAATATTACATAGCAGGAACAGGTCAATTCCGGAGTCTTTCAGAACAGGAGTAATCCAATCAGGCACTCTCTTAAATACCTCCTGGAACCAGACCTTGGTTATTATCAGAAAGGTGTCCAGGATTATAACTTGATTGGTATCTCTCTCGGCATCCTTAAGCTGTTTCAACTGGACACTGGCTATATGTTCCACGTCTTCGTATGTATATCTGCGGTCAAGTTGCTCAACATAACTACGGGCATATTCGGGTATATATTTTTCTCCCAGAAGGGAGGAAAGATGCATGGAAATCTCCGTTTTACCTGTAGATTCAGGTCCCGTTACTACTATTTTAATCAGCGGATTATCCATAGACAACAAGATCCTTTTTCCATTGTATATATCCAAAAATCGCGATGATCGAGTAAATTAAATACAAAATCGATGAGGGATACAGGCCCTTGTAAAAATAGAGTGCTGCTGCTATTGCATCCACAACTATCCAAACGAGCCAGTGTTCCAGGATTTTCCGGGCTAACATCCAGGTCGCAATTATACTTGCAGCTGTCGTAAACCCATCTCCCCAGGGTACGTCTGAATCGGTGAAATTTTTAAGTATGGCCACAATACCAAGAAAAGTCACCATTCCCACCGCGGAAAGCGTCCAGATCAGCCTTGAGGTGATATTTGTAACAGGTAATTTTTCCAGTCCTGATTTGTGCTGTCCCCCTTTCACCCAGTAAATCCATCCATATATACTAACTCCCAGGTAGTAGACCTGTAATCCCATATCTGCATAGAACCTACTAAAGAAAAAAATCCAGATAAATAATACTGAGGAAAGTATGCCGAATGGCCATAGCCAGATGATTTGCCTTACGGAGAAATAAAGATAAACCAGGCTCGTAACTACGCCAAGGACTTCAATATAGTTCCCGGAGAGCCAGTGCAACTGTTAATGTATTTGCTGAAGAAGTGCCTGGTAAATACCCTGAGCTTCTAATACCTCCAAAGCCTTTTTAACACTTTGGTTTTCTCTGTTTACAACTTCGTAAAACTCATTTGTATTCCAAAGGTCTCTCGCCATGTAGGCTTTAACAATCATCATTATATGCTCCCTGGATTTTTCATAATCCGTTTCATTTAATTCAAGATCCTCTTCAGTTGCATATGCAACAAGTTCATTCATGATATCATCACTTACCTTGAATTCATCATTAAACTTCTTGAAAGATGTGTAATCCCGAAGGAATTCATCCCTGTGATTATCCACATAGGAAAGCACAAAGAAATTGAGAATTCCACGGTTCACCATCTTGTTAAAATATCCGGAAATAAAGCTGGTATCAATTGGGACAAAATAGTCGGGCATTATACCCCCGCCACCATATACAGGCCGTTGGCTTACAAGAGTCTTGAATTTGAGGGAATCCGGAAAGTGAATACTGTCAGAACTACTTAACTCACCAGAGTTATAGCGATTGATCAGATCTCTTGAATATTCATCGAAACCATTATCATAGGGTTTTTGGATTAACCTTCCAGTTGGTGTGTAATACCTTGCTATGGTTAATCTAATCATTGAACTGTCAATCAGCAACATAGGGTTTTGAACCAGACCTTTCCCAAAGGACCTTCTTCCCACAATCACTGCGCGGTCCCAGTCCTGAACAGCCCCGGCAACAATCTCACTGGCGGAAGCAGAGGCCTGATCAATTATCACCACAAGGCGACCGTCCTGGAAATCTCCTCGTGCTGAAGCAAAAAATTTGCGTTTGGGGTGAGTATTTCCTTCCGTATATACGATCAATTTACGCTCAGCCAGAAACTCATCGGCAAGTTTGATGGCCACATCCATATATCCGCCCCCATTTCCTGATAGGTCCAGTATTAAATCTTCCATTCCTTCATTCCACAGATCATTGGTAGCTTGCCGGAACTCGTCCATGGTTGTAAAGGAAAAACGGTTGAGTTTTATATACCCCACATTGTCTTTTATCATGTAGGAAGCATCAAGGCTGTATATGGGAATCTTATCCCTGGTAATAGTAAAATCAAGTAACTCAGCGACTTTCCTTCGGTGAATGGATATTGTAACCCTGCTACCCTTTTTGCCCCTCAGTCTGTCAAACACACCGGAATTGGAAATACCTATTCCGGCGACATTCTCGTCTTCGATAAGTACGATTCTGTCGCCAGGTTGAATACCGACCTTCTCAGATGGACCGTTGGGTACCGGATTGATTACGAATATGGTATCATTCAGAATATTGAAGCTGACACCTATGCCCTCAAAGTTCCCTCGCAGAGGTTCAGACATCGCTTTAACCTCCTCGCTGGTAAGATAAGTAGAATGCGGATCCAGAGTATGCAGCATTTCCTTGATCGCGGTTTCAACCAGTTCAGATTGATCGACGCTATCAACATAATACTTGCCTATCCAGTTCAATGCCTGGCTGAATTTCAAGGATTCATCAGTAAATACCTGTGATTGGATATTGGATGTGATCATGGGTGTAATCATTAAGAATAACACCAGGATCCGGAATGAGTTCTTCATTTTTTGTCCTCCGAATTTCGATAAGATTTCAAAGATATTAAAAAAAAGACTGTTTAATTCTGTATACTCGGGGTGGCTCCTGAATTAACCAGTATTTAACTACTCCCACTCAATGGTAGCAGGTGGTTTAGAGCTTATATCGTAGACGACTCTGTTAATACCACGTACTTTGTTAATTATGTCATTCGACACCCGGGCGAGGAATTCATAGGGCAACTTGGCCCAGTCCGCCGTCATACCATCTGTTGATGTAACTGCCCTTAGGGCAACTGCTTTCTCATAGGTTCTTTCATCACCCATAACACCGACGGATTGTACCGGAAGTAATATCACACCTGCCTGCCATACCTCATCATAAAGACCCGTTTCCATTAAACCACCAATAAAAATATCATCGGCTTCCTGAAGCATCCTTACTTTGTCATCTGTAATGTCACCCAGGATTCGCACCGCAAGTCCCGGACCGGGAAAGGGATGCCTGTGCAAAACAATTGGATCGAGGCCAAGGGCCTTACCCACCCTTCTAACCTCGTCCTTAAACAAAAGTTTAAGCGGTTCAACAATCTTCAGGTTCATTTTCTCCGGAATTCCACCAACATTATGGTGAGATTTTATTTTGGCAGAAGGTCCGTTTACAGAAATAGATTCGATAACATCAGGATATATAGTACCCTGTGCCAGCCATTTGACATCATTCAATTTACCAGCCTCCTCTTCAAAAACCTCAATAAAGTTTCTGCCTATGATTTTTCTTTTCTCCTCAGGATCTGTTATACCTGAGAGGCCGTCGAGGAATTTTTTACGGGAATCTACCCCTATTACATTAAGTCCCAACTCCTTATAAGTTTCAAGCACTTTTTCAAATTCATTCTTCCGGAGAAGTCCGTTATCGACAAATATACTTGTCAACTGTTTGCCAATGGCCTGGTGCAGTAACAGAGCAGCAACAGATGAATCGACACCTCCAGACAGTCCAAGTATGACATTATCTTTTCCAAGTTTATCCCTTAGCTCAATTACAGAGGATTCGGCAAATGAGTCCGGTGTCCATGACATACTGCACCCGCATATGTCCTTGAGAAAATTCTGAAGAATTTGTTTCCCCTCCGTGGTGTGGTATACCTCAGGGTGGAACTGGAGTCCGAATACAGAATCTCCCTGAACCTGAAATGCTCCAGCCTCAATATCACCTGTACTGGCAATGACCCTGTAATCTTCCGGGAGCCTCATAATAGTATCACCGTGTGACATCCATACCTGGGAATCCTGGCTTACTTTATTGAGCAGGGGAGAACTGTTATCAACAAAGGACAGGTTGGCCCTGCCGTATTCGCGGCTGGCAGATGGGCGGACTTCACCCCCGTTGGACTGGGCAAGGTACTGTGCACCATAACATATTCCAAGTATTGGTATCCTGCCGTAAATCTCACTTAAGTCTGGCATCGGGGCATTCTCATCCCTCACAGAAAAAGGACTGCCTGAAAGTATGATGCCCTTAATATCGGGACCTGGTTCTGTTATCTGGTTGTAAGGATGGATTTCGCAATAAACGCTCAGTTCTCTGACCTTTCTGGCGATAAGTTGGGTATACTGTGATCCGAAATCAAGAATATAGACTGTGTCCTGCATATTATGTAAGAATATCTGAAAGGCAAATATAATCAATTAATCTACCTCAAAAACATCTCCGTCATTCACTGCTATGGTGTTCTCAAAGGTTTCTCTGGCCTCCAATTCAAACCCGGAAGAATCCTTATAACGTGATGAGAAATGCCCGATAAGCAGCTTGCCTGCATTTGCCTGCCTGGCAAACTCTGCAGCCTGCCTGGAGGTTGTATGATAAGTCTCATGAGCAAGTTTTTCATCCGCATGCAGAAAAGTGCTTTCATGATACAGGAGATCTACATTCTTAATCAGTGGCAGAATGGCCTGATTTGGTCTTGTATCCGAACAATATGCATAGGACCTTGGGACAGGTGGATTCATTGTAAGATCAGCATTGGAGATTACACTGCCATCCGGCAGAATAAAGTCGGATCCTTTTTTAATTTTTGCAATTTCCCGTACTGGTATTTTATACTCAATTATTTTTTCTTTAATCATGTTCCTTTCTTTCTCTTTTTCGCGGAACAGAAAACCACAGGTTGGTATCCTGTGTATGAGAGGCAGGCTTCGTACCTCTATATTCTTGTCTTCGTAAACAAGCGCAGATCTTCTACTCTGGATTCTGTGAAATGCAATATCATAATCATAATCACTCTGAAAAAATTTCAGATGATCCAGAAGCATTTCCTCAAGTAACCCGGGACCGTAAATGTGAAGAGGTTCCTTCCTTCCAAGCAAATTCATTGTAGAGAGCAACCCGAACAAACCAAAAGTATGGTCTCCATGAAGATGGGAAATGAATATATGGTTGATCTTCCCCAGCCTGATCCTGTATTTGCGCAGCTGCATCTGTGTACCTTCTCCGCAATCGATCAAAAAAAACCGCTCATTCGCTTTCAGCAAATGAGCAGTTGGAAATCTTTCAGATGTAGGCAAAGCAGAACTGCTGCCCAGTATAGTCACGCCAAATGACACCTCAGGGTTATTAATCGACTGACTTTATCAAATCTGCACCTTCCTCAACAGAATTGGTAATATTCAATACTGTATCCAATTGAGAAATTGTAATTAAACGTTCAACAGCTTCATTAAGTCCGGTCAGGACAAATGTACCGTTTGCATTTTTACAAAGACGATTGGCAACAAGAATCGCACTAAGACCGGAAGAATCACAATACCGTACTTTTTCGAGATTAAGCACGATGTTCTTCTCACCGTTCCCTGAAACCAGCACGAGTTCTGACTTAAGAGTCGGAGCAATATGCGTATCCAGTTTCTCCTCCAATACCTCAATCAATGTGTAGTTGTCCAGTTTATCGATCTTGAATTCCATATGCAGAGAATTTAATTGTAATGCCTACTTATCTTTTGGCTTGTCTTCTTTTGCTTTGGTCTTCTTCTCGTTCTCTTCCATCTCGGTCTTTAAGGCTGCCAGTTCAGAAATGTCTCCCAAAGTTGTCTTTTCAAGATTACTCTTGATTTTCCTTGTGGTCCTTTTGGTGTCAGCCGCTTCAGTTCTTTTCTGCTTATCCTCAGCACTTTTATGCTTGTCTTCAAAAGTCCTGGTGTGAGAAAGGACAATTCTTTTGGCAGACTTGTTGAATTCAATAACCTTGAAATCAAGTTTTTCATCTGCTTTGATAAGAGAACCGTCTTCCTTTTTCATGTGCTTCAGTGAAGCAAAACCTTCAACACCATATGGAAGTGCAATTATAGCACCCTTGTCAACTACCTCAAGAACAGTACCTTCATGAACCGAGTTCTGTGTAAACATAGATTCAAATACATCCCATGGATTTTCTTCCAGTTGTTTATGACCGAGGCTCAATCGCCTGTTCTCCTTATCAATTTCCAGGACTACCACCTCAATCAGTTCACCGATTGCTGTAAACTCAGCCGGATGCTTGATTTTCTTAGTCCAGGAGAGGTCAGAAATATGTATTAATCCGTCTACACCTTCCTCTATTTCAACGAACACTCCGAAGTTAGTAAAGTTACGAACTTTTGCGTTATGTTTCGTTCCAAGGGTATATTTTTCTTCAATTTCTTCCCAAGGATCAGTCTTCAACTGCTTCATACCCAGAGACATCTTACGATCTTCCCTGTCAAGGGTAAGAATCACTGCCTCAACTTCATCGCCAACATTAAGGAATTCCTGGGCGCTGCGCAGGTGCTGAGACCATGACATTTCAGAAACGTGTATTAGTCCCTCAACTCCTGCAGCAATCTCAACGAAAGCCCCATAGTCTGCCATAACCACAACCTTACCTTTAATCTTGTCTCCAATATTCAGTTTCTCATCAAGTGAATCCCACGGATGAGGAGTAAGTTGTTTGAGGCCAAGAGCAATTCTTTTCTTGTCATCATCAAAGTCCAGGATAACAACGTTCAATTTCTGGTCAAGCTGAAGTATTTCTTCGGGATGGTTTACCCTGCCCCATGAGAGATCAGTGATATGGATTAATCCATCAACACCACCCAGATCAATAAATACACCGTATGAAGTGATATTTTTCACCGTGCCTTCAAGAACCTGTCCCTTTTCAAGCTTGGCAATAATCTCTTTCTTCTGCTGTTCGAGTTCTGCTTCGATGAGTGCTTTATGTGAAACAACCACATTTTTGAATTCATGATTAATCTTGACAACCTTGAATTCCATAGTTTTTCCAACAAATGCATCGTAATCACGGATAGGCTTGACATCTATCTGGGATCCGGGGAGGAAAGCCTCGATACCGAATACATCGACAATCATACCGCCTTTTGTCCGACACTTAATATAGCCCTTGATAATTTCATCCTGGTCAAGGGAAGTATTAACCCTGTCCCAGGAACGCATGGCACGTGCTTGTTTGTGTGAAAGTACCAGTTGTCCTTTTTTATCTTCCTGGCTCTCTACATATACTTCGACGGTATCACCAGCAGCAAGCTCAGGATTGTACCTGAATTCATTCAGGCTGACCACACCTTCTGACTTGTAGCCAATATTAATAACAACCTCTCTCTTGTTCAAAGAGATGACCGTACCGTCAATAACTTCAGCCTCTGATATCGATGAAAGGGTTTCATCGTACATTGATTCAAACTTTGCCCTCTCATCGCTGACAACCTGTGTCTCCTTCTTACCGAAATTCTCCCAATCAAATTCACCGGCCGAATCACCATACTCAAGAGATACCTTAAGTTCCCGGGAAGCTTCCGGAACTGCTGGAGCCTCTACAGCCTCTTCTATTTGTGCATCTGCATCTGCAGATTCTTCAGCCTTCGGTTCCGGGGAATCTTTTGTTTCTTTTTCAGCCTTAACCTCAGGAACTTCTTTTTCCTTGGTTTCAGTAGCTTCTGTTGTAGTCTCAGCCTGAGGTTCCTCTTTGGAGTCCTCTTTCTCAGATTTTTCAACCTTGGTTTCGGAGACTTTGTCTTTGGACTTTTTTACAGGATCTTCAGATTTGACTGCTTTTTCAGTCTTGGCTTTTGGGGTTTCTTCTTTGGCTTCCTTTTCGGCTTTTGCCTCAGGAGCTTCTTTGGAGTCTTCTTTTGCTTTGGTCGGCGACTTTGCCTTTGGAGTTTCTTTAACCTCAGCTGGTTTTTCTGTCCCGGTAACTGCCTGCTCAGCCGTTTTCTTCTTTACCGGGGCCTTTTTTTTCTCAACACTTTCAGGATTCTCTACGACCTCGTCCTGGGTGTTTTTGTTTTCTGCATTCATTGAACAAAATAATTAATAATTAATAAGTTAGACAATATTTATGGTAAATTGAGGTGCAAAAGTAAAACAATATTCTTAATTGCGCCAATCTTCAATCAAAATTTGCTGATTATTTAGCCGTTAAGTATGTGAGGGAAAAGAAAAAAATTATCTTTAGACCCCAAATTAGAATCATTATAAGTTACATCAAATATTAGCTCTTAGAATTATGAAAGTAGCAGTAGTCGGAACCGGATATGTGGGACTGGTCACAGGGACATGTTTTGCTGAAACGGGACTGGATATAGTTTGCCTGGATATTGATAAAAAGAAGATCCAAAATCTGAAGGAAGGTATTATTCCAATTTATGAACCGGGACTTGACCGGCTTATAGAAAGGAATACAGCTGATAACCGTTTGAAATTTACTACCAACTATAAAGAAGCAATTGAAGGATCGGATGCAGTATTTATTGCAGTTGGAACACCTCCTGGTGAAGATGGCGGCGCTGATCTGAAGTATGTTCTTCAGGTAGCTTCCGAAATCGGAAGACTGATAAAGGATTATGTTGTTGTAGTCACAAAAAGTACCGTACCCATCGGGACTGCAGAGAAGGTAAGGAAAGCAGTTCAGGATGAGCTTGATAAGAGGAAGTCAGATCTTGAATTCGACCTGGCATCAAATCCTGAATTTCTAAAGGAGGGTGATGCAATTGATGACTTTCTGAAGCCAGACCGAATTGTGATTGGTATTGACTCAGAGAGGGCCGAGAAGATCATGAGAAGGCTGTATCATCCATTTCTTCTCAACGGACATCCCTTGATTTTCATGGACATCCCTTCTGCTGAAATGACTAAATATGCAGCCAATGCAATGCTTGCAACAAAAATCAGTTTCATTAACGACATAGCTAATTTATGCGAACTTACAGGAGCTGATGTAAACCTTGTAAGAAAGGGTATCGGCAGTGACAGCAGAATTGGTAATAAATTTATTTATGCAGGTGTTGGTTACGGGGGCTCATGTTTTCCTAAAGATGTAAAAGCCCTTATACATACAGGCCATGACTACGGATATCCAATGAGGATACTTGAGGCCGTTGAGGATGTAAACCAGGATCAGAAAGCAGTACTGGTCAATAAGGTCAAAACACACTTCAAGAAGGAACTGAAAGGAAAAACCTTTACAGTTTGGGGATTATCATTCAAACCAAATACAGATGATACACGTGAAGCTCCAGCAGCAATTATCATAAGTGAACTTCTGAAGGCAGGTTGCCAGGTCAAAGCATATGACCCTGTTGCCATGGAAGAATTTAAGAATAATTTTGATGATAAGGTAAGCTACACAAAGGACCGTTATGAGGCTCTAATAGATACACATGGGTTAATACTGGTTACGGAATGGTCTGAATTCAGGATACTGAACTACCCTGTAATGAAAAAGCTGATGAAGGAAAAGGTTATTTTTGATGGTAGGAACATATACGATCCAGCAGAATTGGAAGAACACGGATTTAAATATTACGGAATTGGAAAGAACTAAGCGAATACTCGTCACCGGTGGCGCCGGTTTTATAGGATCACATCTCTGTGAACGACTTCTTCATGAGGGAAATGAGGTTGTCTGCCTGGACAATTATTTTACCGGATCACGAAAGAATATTATTCACCTTATTGATAATCCTTGCTTTGAACTTGTACGGCATGATATAACAATGCCTTATTTCATCGAGGCAGATGAGATCTACAATCTCGCCTGTCCTGCCTCCCCGGTTCACTACCAGTACAACGCGATAAAAACTATCAAGACCTCGGTACAGGGTACCATTCATATGCTGGGAATGGCCAAAAGAGTTAAGGCAAAAATACTCCAGGCCTCAACCTCCGAAGTATATGGAGATCCGAAGATACATCCGCAGCCAGAGGATTACTGGGGACATGTGAACCCGGTCGGAGTACGCTCCTGCTACGATGAAGGAAAAAGATGTGCTGAAACACTGTGTATGGACTATCACCGGCAGAACAATGTAAAGATTAAGATTGTCAGGATATTCAACACCTATGGACCGAGGATGGACCCGAACGATGGACGTGTGGTCTCAAATTTCATAGTTCAGGCCCTGCAGAATAAGGATCTGACAATATACGGGGACGGAGAACAGTCCCGCTCCTTCCAGTTTGTGGATGACCTTCTTGAAGGATTTATAAGGATGATGGCTACGGACGATAGCATTACCGGGCCGGTTAACCTCGGAAATCCTGTTGAATTTACAATACGTGAACTTGCTGACCTGATCCTGGGTATGACAGGAAGTAAATCCAGGATCGTTAACCTGCCTCTGCCCCAGGATGATCCTGTACAGCGACAACCGGACATTTCCCTTGCCAAAAAAATCCTGAATGGCTGGTCCCCTGAAATACAATTGGAAAACGGACTTGAAAAAACAATTTCATACTTTAGGAATTTACTGGACAAATGAACAAAGAAATACAATGAAAGGAATTATTCTGGCCGGTGGTTCCGGCACACGTTTGTATCCACTGACAAAAACAATTTCCAAACAGATACTGCCCGTTTATGACAAGCCGATGATCTACTACCCACTGTCTGTCCTGATGCTTTCAGGGATCAGGGAGATATTGATCATTTCAACCCCGAAAGACATTCATCTGTACAGTGAATTACTGGGAGACGGGAGCCAGCTCGGCCTGTCACTTTCTTATAATATCCAACCTTCACCTGACGGACTTGCTCAGGCCTTTATTATCGGTGAAGAATTTATCGGAAACGAGCCTGCCTGTCTGATCCTCGGAGATAATATTTTTTATGGTCATGGTTTTGGGAAAACACTGCTCGATACTGCAAAAATTGAAGATGGAGCAGTTGTTTTCGGATATTATGTTACAGATCCCCATCGATACGGTGTTGTTGAATTTGATTCCGGCGGAAATGTGCTAAGCATTGAAGAAAAGCCCGCTGAACCAAAAAGTAACTATGCGGTAACCGGTCTGTATTTTTACAGTAATGATGTAATTGAAAAGGCTAAGTCTCTCAAACCATCTCCAAGGGGTGAACTGGAAATTACCGACCTAAATCGAATATATCTGGAGGAGGGTAGGCTGAAGACCAGGATAATGGGCAGGGGAATGGCCTGGCTCGACACCGGAACTCATGAAAGCCTGGTCCAGGCGGCCAATTATATCCATACCATTGAACAAAGACAGGGACTAAAGGTATCCTGCATTGAAGAGATTGCCTATAATAGGGGCTATATTGACAAGAATCAGCTTATCAGTCTGGCAGAACCTCTGATGAAAAACCAGTATGGACAGTATCTTATGAATATAGCGGAAGAGAAGATTTTCACATTTGACAATTAAGCATCCATGGAAATCAGTGAAACAGGGATCAGGGATCTTAAGATAATCAAACCAAAGATCTATGAAGATTCGAGAGGATATTTCTTCGAATCTCATAATGAAGGATTGTTTAGAGATCTGGGACTGGATTACAAATTTGTCCAGGATAACCAGTCAATGTCCGGGTTTGGAGTTATCCGCGGACTGCATTACCAGCTTTTACCCAAGGCCCAGACAAAACTGGTAAGGGTGCTGAAAGGAAAAATATGGGATGTAGCAGTGGACCTGAGAAAGAATTCTCCAACCTATCTTGAATGGAGAGGAGTTGAACTTTCCGGGGAAAATCACCTCCAGTTTCTTGTACCAAAAGGATTTGCCCATGGCTTTTCGGTACTAAGTGAAACTGCAGTTGTCTTTTATAAATGTGACGAGCTATATTCACCCGATCATGAAGCCGGTATCCGGTATGATGATCATGAAATCGCTGTGGACTGGAAAATTGAGGCTGGCAAGCAGAAACTTTCTGACCGTGATCTCGGGATGAAAAATCTCAGAGATGCAAAAATAAATTTTCAGTATTGATGATACCTATCCTGATAACCGGGGCGAATGGACAGCTTGGCAGTGAGATCAGAAGAAAAGCCGGGAATTACCCGGGTATGTCATTCCATTTCACGGACATAGAGGAACTTGATATTTGCGATGCTAAGGCTGTATCTGATTATCTTGATTCGAATCCCGTAAAATTCATAGTTAACTGTGCAGCTTACACGGCAGTGGATCAGGCAGAAAATGAAGCTGAGAAAGCTATGGCCATTAATGCAGGTGCGGCGGATATCCTTGCCGGGGAATCGGACAGGCGGAAAATTCAACTGATTCACATCTCAACCGACTATGTCTTTGACGGGGAAAATAATCGTCCCTACCGGGAGAACGACCCGGTCAGTCCACAGACAATCTATGGAAAGACAAAACTGGCAGGGGAATGGCCTGGCTCGACACCGGAACTCATGAAAGCCTGGTCCAGGCGGCCAATTATATCCATACCATTGAACAAAGACAGGGACTAAAGGTATCCTGCATTTGTGGGAGATCCTGTCTGATCAAAGACCACCTGCAATTGTTCCCTTTCCTGACTTAGTCGAAGGATTGTTTTAACAAAATTGTGGCCGAAAACCGAGTACAGCCAGGATGTCCTGAT
>DRHS01000097.1 GCA_011053095.1 Bacteroides sp. | reverse complement strand
TGCCTGTGCCCAGGAATGTCCGATAAACATCAACCAGCCCGCCATAATCGTAGGCATGAGGAGATACCTTGTCATGGAAGAATCTGCCGCTCCCGGCGAATTGAACTCAATCTTCTCAAACATCGAAAACAATGGCGCCCCCTGGCAGTTCTCACAGGAAGACAGGATGATTTGGGCAGAAGATCTAATGATGAACGAAATCGAAAAATAATATGGAACCCAAGCAGAAGAAAGTTGAGGTACCCATACTTGCGGATTGCATTGCAAGGAGTGAAAAACCCGAATTTCTATTCTGGGTTGGCAGTGCCGGGGCATTCGATGATCGCTACAAAAATGTTTCACGTGCCTTTGCAAAGATCC
Organism: Bacteroides sp.; assembly: GCA_011053095.1. Lineage (GTDB taxonomy): Bacteria > Bacteroidota > Bacteroidia > Bacteroidales > SM23-62 > SM23-62. The sequence continues at coordinate 16,023 of DRHS01000097.1, read as the reverse complement.
TGGATTACCTCGGAACTTCATATGCGGTGTTGGGGATAGAAGAATCATCTAGTGGGGATGTGGCCCGCCGTGCCGGAAATGAGATGTTGTTCCAGATGCAGGCCCTTATGAATATAGAGATCTTTGAAGGATATGAAGTAAAGAAAATCCTTACATGCGATCCTCACGCCTATAATACATTCCTGAATGAATACCCGGACCTGGGTGGGACTTATGAGGTGATACACCATACCCAGTTTTTGCGTGACAGGATAGAAGATGGTTCCCTGAAAATACCTCAGGATGCATTGGCCAGCAAGAACATTACATATCACGACCCCTGTTACCTGGGAAGAGCGAACAAGGAGTACAAAGCGCCCCGGCAGATTATTGAATCACTTGCCGCCGGTAATACCGAAATGGGCAGGAACAGGAGCTTCGCACTTTGTTGTGGTGCTGGGGGGGGACAAATGTTCAAGGAAGCTGAGGAAGGCAGCAAGGAGGTATTTATCGAACGAACGGAAGAAGCTATCAAAACCGGCGCCGATATTATTGCAACAGCCTGTCCGTATTGCATGGTGATGATGACAGATGGACTGAAATACAAGAACAAGGAAAAAGAAATAAAGAATTACGATATCGCAGAGCTTGTTGTGCTTGCTCTCGGCTTATAGAACAAACAATACCAGATACTATGAATGATCAAAAATTAATTTCCAGTGGCGAATTCCTTGTCAAGGAATCCGATCCGGCTGACGTTTTTATTCCTGAAGAATTCGATGAAGAACAGATGATGATCGGGCAGACCTGCCGGGATTTCCTTGATGCAGAAATTTTCCCTGTCATTGACCAGATTGATGCACAGCAGGAGGGATTGATGCCTGAGCTACTTAAGAAAGCCGGTGAGCTTGGATTGATGGCAGTTTCCATTCCGGAGGAACTTGAAGGATTCGGACAGTCTTTCGTTACTTCGATGTATGCAAGTGAGGTTATGGGTTCGGGCTACTCCTTTGCCGTAGCATGGTCCTGCCATACGGGTATAGGAACCCTTCCCATCCTGTATTATGGGAACGAGGAACAACTACAAAAATATATTCCGAAACTTGGCAGCGGAGAATGGCTGGGGGCATATTGCCTTACAGAACCCGGAGCCGGCTCGGATGCTAACTCAGGAAAAACGAAAGCTGTACTTTCCGAAGACGGGAAACATTATATCCTTAACGGGGCAAAAATGTGGATCACCAATGCCGGGTTTGCAGATGTTATGACGGTTTTTGCAAAGATCGATAACGACCGGGTACTCAGTGCCTTTATTGTTGAAAAGGAATACAATGGCATCACCTTAAATCCCGAAGAAAAGAAGATGGGGATCAAAGGATCTTCCACCCGACAGATCTTCTTCAACGACTGCAAAGTACCCGTTGAGAATCTACTTGGGAAAAGGGGAGAAGGATTCCGGATTGCATTGAATATTCTCCATATGGGAAGGATAAAACTCGGAGTGAATGTTACTGGTTTTGCCAAAAAAACCATTGACCAATCGGTGCAATATGCCAATGAAAGAAAGCAGTTCAACTGCCTGATCTCCCAGTTCGGGGCGATAAAGCATAAGCTGGCAGAACAGGTTATCCTGACATTTGTCAATGAATCAGCAGCATACCGTGCATGCAAACAACTGGATGATGCCATTAACCATTACGTTGCCAAAGGAGATGATAAGGGCCGGAATACCATGGAAGCATTCAATCATTTTGCGCTTGAAGCTGCCATTCTGAAGGTTTTTGGATCGGAAATGCTGGATTATGTTGTCGATGAAGCCGTACAAATTCATGGTGGAATGGGTTATTCTGCTGAGATGCTTGTTGACCGGGGATACCGTGATTCCAGAATTAACAGGATCTTTGAGGGTACCAATGAGATCAACCGCCTGCTAATCCTGGATAACGTGCTGAAGAAGGGAGCCAAGGGTGTTCTGCCCATCAATGAGGAGGCAGAAAAGGCTTTTGAGGAGATTAAAAACCTTAAAGAAGGGGAAACGGCAGAGCTTGAATACTATGAAGAGAAGGGTAAATACATTGCGAACTTCAAAAAGCTTATCCTTATGATTACCAAAGCAGCTTCGGAAAAATTCACCCGTACAATTGTCATGGAGCAGGAGATCCTGGCAAGTATTTCTGATGCTATTATGCAAATGTATACTGCAGAATCTACCATGCTGAGGGTAAAGAAACTGGAAGCTCTGAAGGGTGAGGACGAGATCAAGGTATACAGGGATATCCTGGATGTATTTGTTTTCGATGCTGCATCAAAGATCGCAAAGAGTATCAAAGATGCTGCTTATTCCTTTGCTTTCGGTGAAACCCGTGAGCTTCTGGAAAAGGGAATCTCACACTATACAAGTGTTGCAGGGGTGAATGTGAAGGAAGCCCGCCGCAGGATTGCCGATCAGTTGATCGACGAAAACCGATACTGCTTCTAAGGGAAGAAAATATTTCCAACAATATAAAAGGCTGTTCATCACCCGGGAAGGGAAGAACAGCCTTTTTCTTTTGAGTAAAAGCTTGTAATTTAGTTCAAATTCCAATTCCTATGGAAACTGATCATTCAGATAAGCTGGTTATTCTCGGTTCGGGGAACCTGGCATGGCATCTTGGACCTGCACTTCAGAATGCAGGATTTACTATTTTGCAGGTCTGCAGCCGTACCGAAAATTCTGCCCGGTTGCTGGGTGAGAGGCTGGGTGTGGAGTGGATTACCGACCCTGCCGGGATTGATGAGGAGGCCGGGACCCTGGTTTTCTGCATTTCTGATAATGCAATACCGGATTTAATGTGCAGGATTGAATTAAGAACCAGGCCTGTATTAATTCATACCGCCGGCAGTGTATCGCTTGATGTGTTTAATGGAATTGCGAAGGAATCGGGTGTCCTGTATCCCCTGATGACTTTTACGAAAGACCGTACTCTCCATCTGCAAAATGTCCCATTCTGCATTGAGGGGAGCTCTGAGTATAGCTTGGCCCTGGTGGAAAGGATGGCCAGAGGTATTTCCGAAAAAATATACCAGATTAATTCAGAGGAAAGGAAGATTCTGCATCTTGGAGGAATAATCGCTTCAAATTTTTCCAACCATATGTATCATCTTGCAGCGGATTTTCTGTCTGCAAGGGGAATGGACTTTGAAATTCTGAAACCTCTGATCATGGAAACTGCTTCAAAGATTATGGAGATGGAACCTGCTGCCTCCCAGACAGGACCGGCCTCCAGAAACGACACCGATGTAATCCAAGATCATGCAGATCTATTAAAAGACCTTCCCGAGTTGCAAAAAATATATACATTTGTTACAGACAGCATCACAAATCATTTCAATTCTTAATGAGCAATTTCAAAGAAGAACTAAGCAAAGTAAAAGCATTCGTATTTGATGTTGATGGAGTGCTTTCCAATGCAAAGATTTACCTGCATCCCGGAAATGAGATGATGCGGTCTGCAAATATTAAGGATGGTTATGCTATCCAGTATGCTATTCGGAAAGGATACCCGATTTGTATTATTACAGGAGGTAATTCAGAAGCAGTTGAAGATCGATTCAAGAACCTCGGTTTGACGGATATATTTCTCAGGTCAAGAAATAAGATGAAAGACCTGGAAGATTTTCTTGGCAGGTATGACTTCGGACCCGAGAATATACTTTATATGGGTGATGATCTTCCGGATTACCCGGTTATGAAGGTGATAGGATTTCCTACCTGTCCCTCAGATGCTGTAGAAGAGATCAAATCAATCTCGCTGTATATTTCAGATAAACCCGGAGGGGAAGGATGCGTTCGTGACGTGATCGAGCAGGTGTTGAGGTTACAAGGCAAATGGATGCAAGAGGACGCCTTTACCTGGTAATATGGCATTATTAAGACTTATAAGAATCCAGAATCTTCTTATCATTGCGGCAACGCAATATATGATGAGATTATTTATTGTTGAGCCCATTCTTGCAATAAATGGTTTCGTTCCCCAGCTCGATCATTTCCATTTTTTCCTACTCGTATTTTCCTCCATGGCAATTACTGCAGCAGGTTACGTGATCAACGACTATTTTGATATGAAGACGGACCTGCTTAACCGACCGGATACGGTTATCGTGGGAAAAAGGATAACCCGCAGATGGGCCATGGCAATACATATTATTCTGAATTCTGTCGGTATTTTTACGGGAATTTATCTCTGCTGGTATGTTGATATGCTTGGGTTCGGGATCGCTTATTTTCTTGCTGCAGGACTCCTTTGGTTTTATTCAACCACCTATAAGCGGCAGTTCCTGGTTGGTAATCTGATTGTTGCTGTTTTTACAGCTGTGGTTCCTTTTGTGGTAGTTGTTTTTGAAGTGCCGCTTCTCATCAGGGAATATGGGGAAATTATGATTGACAGGGGAATGAATTTTAATAATATACTTGCCTGGGTGGGTGGCTTTTCCTTCTTCGCATTCCTGGCGACACTTATCAGGGAAATCATTAAAGATGTGGAGGATTTTGAAGGAGATGCTGCTTACGGCAGGAATACCCTTCCCATTGTCCTTGGTATTCGAACGACAAAAATCCTGGTAATTACCCTGATACTATTACTCGTATTCTCCCTGGTCTATGCATATGTTACCTACCTGTTCAGGAAACCCGGGGGCGAAATCGACCTATTGTCCCTGCTTTGGTTCAGCCTTATGCTTATTCTGCCCTTTCTGTACCTTGTATTCCGTCTTATCGCAGCGAGGGAAAAGAAAGAATACCACGTCTGCAGCAACCTGACCAAGCTTATAATGCTCTCGGGCATACTTTATTCGGTAGTATTTTACGTAATTATTCATTCCTACATTTCTTGATAATTAATGCTTTACGAAAGATTAGGGAATTATAATATAATTCTTGGTTCCGGTTCACCAAGGAGAAAGTACCTGCTTGAGGAGATGGGACTCAACTTCAGGGTCATGGTTAATAGCTCCCTTGAAGAAAACTGGCCGGATGGACTTTCTAAAGAGGAAATTCCGGTGTACCTGGCTGAACTGAAAGGGAAACATCTAATGGCCACAGTTCCTGAAACCACACTGCTTATCACAGCCGACACCATTGTCTGGATGGGAGAGGAGGTGATAAATAAACCAAAAGACCCTGAGGATGCCTTCAGGATGCTCCGGAAATTGTCAGGTAATATGCATGAGGTTCTGACCGGGGTCTCGCTGAGGTCAGGAGACCGGAAGCATTCTTTCCATGCCTCATCCCTGGTATGGTTTGCAGAACTCAGTGATGATGAGATCAGTTTTTATGTTGATCATTTTAATCCTATGGATAAAGCCGGGGCTTACGGGATACAGGACTGGATAGGATATATTGGGGTAGAGAAGATCGAAGGGTCTTATTTCAATGTTATGGGACTTCCCTTGCAGAGGATGTATCATGAGTTAAAAAAGTTATTAGGGGATGAGTAAATACTTTGTAAGAGTCAACGGAACAGGAAATGCCTGGCCTGTACCACTTGGAACGGATCATCCGTTTTATGATGCGGGAGATCCGGAACAACTGGCCAATTTAAATAACTCTGTGGCGCAAATGAGGTGATGAATATTCAAGGATTAATAATAAATTCGTAACATCATATTGAAATAAAGTAACACGATGTCAGTAAAAAGATTTGGAGTTTCCCTCGAGGAAGAACTTCTTGACAGACTTGACAGGCTGGTAAAGGATAATCAATTTCCAAACCGGTCTCAAGCCATTCGTTTCCTTATTAAACAGAATGAAGTCGAAGATCTATGGAAAGGAGATATGGAGGTAGCCGGTGCCCTGGTGCTGATGTATAATCATCATAAAAGAGACATACAGAAGCAGATGACCTCAATCCAGCATGATTATCATTGTCTGATCCTTTCCAGCCAGCATATACATCTGGATCACGATATGTGCCTGGAAACAATTACCGTAAAGGGGAAGGCAGGAAAACTTCTTAAGCTAACCGATAAACTTAAGGCCATTAAAGGGATTCAGCATGGTGAATTGGTAATGAGTTCAACACATTAAAAACATGTCAGCAAATCTCACCGTTTTAACCTGGACAGCAGCCAGCATTGCATTTATTCATACAATAATAGGCCCCGATCATTACCTGCCTTTTATTGTTATGGCACGAGCCCGCCACTGGAGCATAGTAAAAACCACCTGGGTAACTATACTCAGCGGATTGGGACATGTTCTAAGCTCTGTTCTGCTTGGGGCTGTTGGAATCGGGATTGGAGTTGGATTAAACAAACTGGAGTTCCTCGAATCTGTCAGGGGTGACCTGGCAGCCTGGTTATTTATACTATTTGGATTTGGGTATATGATCTGGGGAATCTGGCGCATCACCGGAAATCGTTTGCACAAACACCAGCATCGGCATTTTGACGGAACCCTTCACGTTCATGAACATGCACATACTGGTGACCACCCACATCAGCCCGGGCATGATCACAAACACCGGAACAATATCACTCCCTGGATCCTATTTACAATATTCTTTCTGGGTCCCTGTGAGCCCCTGATACCCATCCTGATGTATCCTGCTGCCCAGGCGAGTACCTGGGGTATTATACAGGTTTCGTTAGTATTCGGGGTAGTTACTATATTAACTATGCTTGCACTTGTTCTCCTGGCATCTTTCGGCCTGAACTTTGTCAAACTTGGCAGGCTTGAGAAGTATACACATATTATTGCAGGTGCAACCATCATGCTCAGCGGTATAGGGATACTGTTTCTGGGATTCTAAAACCGGTGTACCTGTTTCAGTAGAGTTTAATAAACTCAAAACTGTTACCAGACCAGTCAAGGAACTGCATAAAGTCATCAAAGGAGATAACAATAGTGGCCGTGTTAATATTGGGATGAAAGCTCAGTTTCTCTGCCTGCCGGAGATTGTCATCAATAAAGAGATGAACATGGTTCTCTGAATCGTTGATCAGTCCAAATGGTGAGACAGACCCAGGAGTAAGTCCCATCCATTTCTCCAGCCTCCGGTCCGAGGCAAGGCTTAGCTTGCCCTGCTTCAGCATCTGCTCCAGGTCCCGTATGGCAAGCTTATTGGTATGCTCAAGGATGACCAGGTAATGCCTGTTTCCCTTGTGATTCCTGAAGAACAGATTTTTACAGTGGGTTGAGTCAATACCTTCCCAATGCTCCAGAACTGCCTCCACTGTTGGTGCAGCCGGATGTTCATGGTATTCAAATTCTATCGACAGACTTTCTAAAGCCTCGTATAATTTGGGGTCTCCGTTCATTCTAACTGGTTTTCAAAAAACAGGTCTTCCTTAAGTTTATCAATTCTTTCTTTGACTTGCTGTTCGAGAGAAGAAGATTTTCCTTCAGCTGTATTGAATAGCTGCTGGCCGGTTGGTCCCTTATCCAGGTATTTCTCATAATATTCTATGGCAACCTTTTTCTGATTGAGATTGTGGTCATATACCTGGCCGATCTTAAACCATATCACATTATCTTCCGGATCACAGACCTGAGCAGGGTCGTAGGATTCAAGTGCTTCATCAAAACGGTGGAGGACCTTGTAAAGTTCAGCGAGCTGGAGATATACTTTTTTAAGATCATCGGGATCCGGCTGTTGCAATTCGATTGATTTATTAAAATATATGATACTTTCTTCTTCATGCTTGCTCCAGCGAAGTGATGAAGCAAGAAAAAATGCTATCTCTGCATCTGTGCTATCGAGCAGGAATGCTCTTCTCAGGGTTTCACGTGCTTCATCAAAAGCTTTTACTTCGTGGTAGCTTAGTCCGAGGTATTTCATTATAAACACAGAGTTTGAATCCTGTGCACGTGCTTTTTCCAGATCCCATACTGCCATCTCAAATTGACTGGTAAGCAGCCAGATATAGCCCCTGAGTTTCAGTAGGTCAATGTTGTTGGTATCATAAACAAATCCCTTCTGCATACTGTAAATGGCATTTTCAAGATCCTGTTTTTTAAGATAGATGTTAGTAATATGATGTGTCAGGTAGACATCGGCCGGATTCAGTTCAAATGCAGATTTGAAAAAGTTCAATGCCGAATCGGCCTGGTTCAGGTCCTCGTAACAATTTCCTGCCTGCTTCAGGAAAAAATAGTTAAGGCTATCATAGGACAAAAGATGGTGATATATCTCCAGGCTGCTCTTATAATCCTTTCTGAGGGAATACAGGCTTGCAAGTTCAGCAAGTTGCTGAGTACCGGCCAATGAGTCAGCACGCAGGCCTTCATATACCTCAATGGCCTCCCTGCTCCTCCCAAGTTTTGCCAGCATTTGTCCCACAGCAACCCGGTATGAAATCGAATTGCTGTCAAGGGCTGCAGCGAAGTAGTAGTAGTGATAGGCACGGTCATAACTTAAGAGTGCTTGGTAAGCACGACCCCTGAAGTAAAAGATCTCATCTTGTATTGAGTCGGCTACTGCAATAGTATCTGTTACCAGGATTACTTCCTCGAAGCGATCTTCGAGCAGAAGCATTTTAATAGAATGGACCACGTCCTGAGCCTCGGCAGACCAAAGGCCAATCAACAGGCAGAGACAGGATATCCAGAGCCTTTTTATCATATTTAAAGGATTAATTCTTGAAGATACTATTTTTCCTCCGCAATCTTTTTAGTACTTTCATCGAAGGACCATGAAAGTATTAATCGTATGCAAAGAAGTTATCCCGGTTACTCTCTATGGCGGGGTTGAGCGTATCGCCTGGTACCTTGGAAGGGAACTCGTGAAGATTGGGCATGAAGTTACTTACCTGGTTAAGGCCGGTTCAAAATCCGATTTTGCGACAACTAGAATCCTTGACCTCGAGAGAAAGGTCGCAGACCAGATTCCGGACGATATTGATCTGGTCCATTATCACTATACACCGGATGATGTCTATGAAACCCCTGTTCCATACCTGATAACCGTGCATGGGAACAGGAATGACAAGAGTGAGCATGATATTAACTCAGTCTTCGTTTCCGGGAATCACGCCTTACGTTACGGATCGTCTACCTGGGTTTATAACGGGCTTGACTGGAGTGATTATTCAAAACCTGATCTGTCCGCCGAAAGAAAATATTTTCATTTTCTCGGGAAGGCTGCCTGGAGGATTAAAAATGTCCAGGGAGCAATTGACACAATTAGTAAAACAAGAAGGGAAAAACTGAAGGTATTGGGAGGCACGAGGATAAATCTAAAGATGGGGATGAGATTTACCCTGAGTCCACGTATCAGCTTCCATGGAATGGTAGGAGGGATACGGAAAGAAGGGCTTCTCAATGGATCCAAGGGACTTCTTTTCCCTGTTCGCTGGCATGAACCCTTTGGATTGGCAATTCCGGAGAGTCTCTACTATGGCTGCCCTGTATTCGGTACCCCTTATGGTGCTCTCTCCGAGTTGGTTACAAAAGATATTGGCTTCCTCTCCAACAATCTTGAATCGCTGGCAGAGGCCCTCGAAAACAGCGCAAATTACTCTGCTCATACATGTCATGAATATGCCCGGGAGAATTTCAACTCAGGCAAAATGGCCGATAAATATCTGGGTCTATATAAAAGGGTTCTCGCCGGAGAATCCCTTAATGATCTCCCCCCCGTTCTAAAAGAAATAGAGACTGAGAGATTTCTGGATTGGGTGAAATGAATTTGGAAACTAAGGAAGCATCTCCCCAATAAGGTCAGGGTCATCCCCATCCGAGATTCCGGTAACCCGGACCGTGATAGTATCGTTTTTGGAAGCAGAACTTACAGGAAAAACAATGGGCACATAATACTCACCATATCCACGGGCCTTACCGTCAAGTACTTTTTCAACCAGGACAGTCTGTGTCTGACCAATAAGTGAGTTTCGGTATTTACGCTTATTCTTTTCCCCGATCAGCCGGATTATCTCGCTGCGTTCATTTTTCAGATTCTCTTGAATCTGTCCGGGCATACGCTCAGCCCGGGTGCCTTTACGTTTGGAATACTTAAACGTATGGATATGACTGAAACCTATATCCTTCACTATATCACAGGTTGCCTTGAAATCATTTTCAGTTTCACCGGGAAACCCAACGATTATATCGGTTGTAAGGTTGAAATCCGGGTGGCTGCTACGGACCTTATCAACGATTGCCCTGAACTCAGAAAGGGAATACATCCGACGCATCCGCAACAGGACTGGATCGGAACCGCTTTGGAGGCAAATATGTAAATGCGGCAACAGTTTTGGATTATTAAAAAGTTCGATGAATCGATCCCCGTATCCATCCGGTTCGATCGAGGAAATCCGTACACGGAAATCCCCGGGTATTTCCAGAATCTTTTCCACCAGTAATTCAAAATTCATACCCTCATGATCGTAGCGCCCGATATTAACCCCGGTAAGTACAATTTCCTTAAAACCGAATTCCAGGACTTGCAGGATATTCTCCCGGATCTTTTCAAAAGGCCGACTCACTGCTCGTCCTCTTACAAAAGGTACAATACAGAAAGTGCAGAAATTATCACAGCCATCCTGTATTTTAATCAGGCTACGTGTATGAAAGGTAGTATCGGCGGGTTTATAGTCAAACACATCGGGATCAAGGCTGTTCGGGTGAAGGATCTCTCCCTTATAATGCGCCTCAACCATGGGGAAAATTGAAGTCTTCCTGTCATTCTCAACGAAATAGGTGCTCGAATCACGGTTTTCCAGGGCATCCTTCTGACTGTTCACCATACAGCCTGTTACAACAACCAGTCCCTCTCCAGGTTTCCTGGCAGCATGGTTAATTATGTTCCTGGATTTTTTGTCGCTCTGCTTGGTAACCGTACAGGTGTTGACTACATAGACATCGGCTTTTCCTTCAAAATCGACAATCTGGTAACCTGCATTGTGGAACTCTGATGCCAGTGCATCTGTCTCAAACTGGTTAAGCCTGCAACCAAGTGTTTTAAAAGCAATTTTCCTGCTCATTGTTCATTCAGTTGCTCAATGATCGCAAGGTTCTCGCCTTCAAGTGAGAAATCTGCCGCTGAATTTATTTTCACCTCTGTATACTGTCCGATAAGGGATTTGTCGGTGGACGGAAACCTGACTATAAGTTTTCCCTCTGTGAGAGCCTTCAGGTATCCTTTCTTCCTGTCCTGTCCAACAACAAGGACCTGTGTTTTCTTACCAATAAGTGCCCGGTTATAGTCCCGGTTATGTTTTATAAGTTCATCTGTAAGAACCTGCAGGCGTTGTTTTTTAGTTTCCTGTGGGATGTTATCCTCCCAGCGGCTGCTGGTTGCACCGGGCCGTGGTGAATACATGGCAATGTAGGCCATATTGAACCTGAATTCTTCCATAAGCAGCCTGGTGTTTTCAAACTGTTCATCCGTTTCTCCCGTGAATCCTACGATAATATCGGTGAATAGGGTTGCTGTGGGAATAGTCCGCCGGATGTACTGAACTATATTCCTGTAACGGTCAATGTTATGGTTTCGGTTCATTGTGATCAGAACCTTGTCATCTCCACTCTGTACCGGGAGATGAATCTGTTTGGCCAGACATTTGTATCTGGCGATAACATCAATAACCTCGTTCGACATATCACGCGGGTGAGGTGAGGTGAAGTAAACCCAGAAATCTTTTCCTGATGAATCTCCATACTCCCCGATCTTTGCCAGCAACTCATGAAAGGGGATTTCATCACCCTGCTTGTCATGGCCGTAAGAATTCACATTTTGTCCAAGGAGGGTTATGGACCTGTAACCTCTCTCAACAAGATCCCTCAGTTCATCCAGGATCTCAGAAGAAGGCCTTGAAATTTCCCTGCCCCGGGTATAGGGCACGGCACAGAAAGTACAGAACTTGTCGCAGCCGTTCTGGATTGGAATAAATGCCTCGAAATCAGATGTGTAATGTGGGTCCACCTTCCAGAATTTTTTAATTTCCGAGGGATCCTTTTTGAGTGTGAGCAGCCCGGGATCTGAGGGTATATCAATCTTATTATCCTTCAGCACCGTTACAAGATCCAGCGGAGTGTCCTGTCCCTCATCCAATGATGCAAGGCCGGTTGGATACTGACTCTGCAAAGAAACAGGTGTGACAACCCCGTACTGCCGGATCATGGAACCCAGATCGGGTAATTCATCCATGGTGAACACAAGGTCGAATAGTTTCAAAAATTTTCCCCTGTCAGCCGGAAGTATGCAACCGGATACAAATGTCAGAAGGTTCCTGTCCTTCTTACTCTTATTCCATTTGCTGATACGTGAATAAACCTTGTCGATGGATTTCTGTCTGACAGAACATGCAAGTATGCCCAGCAAATCTGCTTCATCCTCACTGGCAGTCCACCGATAGCCCAGTCTCTCGATCACGGTCATTGTCCGTTCGCTGTCTGATTTGTTCATCTGGCATCCCAGCGTAACAAGGTGGTACTTCATCGAATCCTTTTAAAAATATACTTCAGCATGTATTTTCCCTGCATCAATCTTCTGATCCTTAAGTATATCATATACATCATGGATCATATTGCTGTTCCCGCAAAGATAGTAATCAGCATCCTTATCCACCGGGATGTTCTGCAGATAATCCGTAATTCTTCCCCGATAGTCACCCTTGTCATCACGGGAAGTACACAGGGTATATCGATCGGAATCATAGGCACCGGAATCATAGGCCTCTTCAGCATATCTTACACCATGGATCAGGGTATAATTCAATTCCGGAAAGCTATTTACAAAACTATGGAATGGGGCAATGCCGGTACCACTGGCTAAAAATATAAGCCTATGCCCCGAGCGTTGGTTCATTCCCAGGGTAAAGAATCCAAAGGGACCGTCCATCTCGGCCTTTGCTCCAGGCTGAATTTGTTTCAGCTGTTTTGAAACAATCCCTCCATCTATCTCCCTCACCAGGACTTCCAGGTAATCCTCCTGCATCCCACTGTATATTGAATACTCTCTCTTTTCGCTGGTTCCTGGTAATCCAAGGGAGATATATTGTCCCGCTTCAAATTCCATCCCGTCACACTCAATACGGATTACATAGGTTGTGTCTGTAAGGTGTCTGGTATTCAGAACAGATACTATATTGTTTTTCGTTTTTACTATCGGCATTTCTGTTACTCTTAAAATAGTATAAATGCTAAACTCCTGAGACGGTAAAATGTTCAATGGAGCTTGATTTGGGATTGCAAAATAAGCTAAAAATCCCTTAATTATCAAGTCTTACGATGAAAAAAGGATACGGAGGTATGAAATTGATTTATCTCCTGATGATAAGCTTTTTAAGAAGAAATCCGGCTGGTTCTTTAAGCCGAAGTAGATACATCCCGGGTTCAAGCATTGAAACATCGATTTCCTGATCACTGCTATTTATAAGGAACCGGTCCTGTTCCTGGCCAAGCAGGTTTAATAAAGTCGCTTCCATCGCCCCCTTCCATGTACCTGAATATTGGATCCGGAGGGTATTGAATGTTGGATTGGGACTAATATTCAGACGGTTGCTCCTATAATTTTCAAGTATTCCCAGAGGGTAATGAATCCTGGCTGTGTTTGACCTGCTCGCACTGTAATCAATTCCTGATTTCATGGTTGGAACACAACCATCCGGATTGCGGGCAATTACCTGGTAATATATGTATGAAGCCAGAGGGCTGGTGAGGTCTTTGTATAGGTTCACATTGCTTGTAATGGTATTCATGTGGATCATGGAGTCCCTGCTAAGTCCGCGGTATATCTCATAGGACAGAAACGGGAAACCCTGGTAGTGACTCCACTCTAGATTATGAAATCCATCTATGTCACGGTTTACAACCAGCAGCATTGTTGTGTGGATCTTGCTGTATTGAGACTCGATCCCGGATGTGTCGGTAACGCTCATTTTATAGGAATGCGGGTACCATTCCGGTCTTGAAGCCGAGTCGACGTATATACTGAGATCTGCTGCGGAGATGCTGACCAGCTTCAGAAATATCCCTGCCTGGTTGGATTCGCGGTAGATGTTATAATATCTGACCTTTGGATCCGCGGATTTATTCCAGACAACTCTGCAATTTTCAGTTGTATCATCGATTCCGACAATACATATTTCCTGGGTTTCCGGTTTTCCTGCAACATCGATCCATAAAGTATCAGAATTCAGTCCCGGGCATTCACCGAGGGTTGTTTCCACAAACAGGAATGCCTGCCCGCTGAAATCTCTATCCCAGGATACAACAACAGTGTCATAGATATTATCAACATGACCTGCATTTTCCGGCATTAATACCCAGTTGTACCCGGTTATGAGTTCATCACGACGAATCTTGTATATTACAGGCCCTTGGTTATAACTAATGAATGCCGGGCCTTCTGGAACATCCTGCTGATCAGGTATTTTTTTTAGGTGAAGGTAAACTGTATCCGAATGGGTGCCCTGGTTGGTCCAATCCTCCATTACACAGTAGTACATCCCGGTATCCGCAAAGCCAACATTCTCGATTTCCAGGACAGGATTCATGTATTCACTCTGTACCAGATTACCATTGTGGTACCAGTCATAGTCCAGGTCCCGGTAGCCGTATGCACATATGTCAAACCGGGCATTACCACCCAGGCATACCGTATTATCGAAGGGTTGTGAAACGATATAGGCGCGGGTAAACATTTGCATTGGATAATAGCCCATTCCATTACTCAGCGACAGGTCCCATTCCACGGGAAAGGCATAGGCGGGGATGTCAAAGGTAATCTTCACCAGAGTGTCGTTCAAGGATTCGATATCCGAAGTCCGTAATGTATCCGTATAACAATCCTGGCATCGTTGGGGTTCATCCAAACAAAAATTTGCCTGAATGGAGGCCACGAGCTGGTCAGCCTGGTGGAACCCGGAATTCATAAGGATAACATTGGTCTGTCCTGCGTACAGAGTATCTGTAGAGACCATGCCTCCGATCCAGTTCTGGGATATTGCAGTCGACAGGGGAATGAAACATATCAGGGCAAGAAGGATCCTGCGAAAGATGTTCATGATTCTGGTTTTTAGGGGTTGCCAGTACTAATATAATAAAAACCAGTCACAAAAATCGAAAACTAGCTTCAATATTAGAAGCCAGGATGAAAAACCTGATCAGTATCGAATCAGACTCCGCTATTAAGATTTGAACTTATCGCTCCTGATTCTCTCCTTAAGGAAAGAGAGGGCAGAATCAAGGTTTCTGGTGGCTTCGTCGGACAGGCGTTCCTCGAATTCCCATTCATACCCTTTGATCTGAAGAAGGTAGGTCTCTGGGTGCTTATTATAGAGTTTGATACAGAGGGCCAGGATAAAGGCGGGGGAGGCTGCATGCATGGTGAATTCTGACCTTCCTTCAGATGGTTCAACTACATCGAGCCTGAAATCCTCTATGTCTTCAATGGAAGCATCTACAAATACCACCACATCTTTGTCCCGAATATTGTCAGCATCTTCAATATTTAGCTGGAAATTACTGTCCACCGATACGTGGTCAAATCCCTGTTCCCTGAGCCAGGGTGTGAGTGCATCCACCATACGGTTACCCAGTCCATCGTCCTGACGTCCCGGGTTCCCGTAGGCGTAAACAAGTATGGATCTTCGTGGTTTCAGATCAGAATCTTGTTTTATGATCAATCAACTGCTCTCTGGAGTTGAATAGTGAAATTTCCAGTGGCATTTGTCCGAATGCATGGGTGGCGCAACTCAGGCATGGATCATAGGCCCGTATGCCAACTTCAACGGCATTCATCATGGGTTCGGTGATCTCATCCTGGCCGGTCATATAGGTTTTGGCAATATAATTAACCGCCTCATTCATTGGCTGGTTATTATTTGTTGTAGATACGATGAGGTTTGCCATGATCACCTGGTCCTTTCCATTGATCTCATAATGATGGAATAGAGTACCACGTGGAGCTTCTATTAGTCCCACACCCTGGTTCCTTTTCTCACCTTTGACTACAAGCTCACCGTTAACAATATCCGGATCTTCAAGTAGTTCCTTCATCATTTCAGCGGAGTGCAGTATCTCAATCAGTCTGGCCCAGTGCATATGCATAGACATATTATTGG
>DRHS01000096.1 GCA_011053095.1 Bacteroides sp. | reverse complement strand
GGCGGACCCATTGAATTCCGGAACATTCACCTGGTTCCCCTGGGGGAATAGATACCAGTAAGTGATTGTACCCATTGGGCAAACAATTGTTCAAACTTATCCGGGCTTATATTTTCTATGTTGCAGGCCAGGTCTGGGATTAAGGGTTATCGGGAAATCCAAAACTCACATCCCTTTGAGTTTTTCGGAATACGTGACTTCTTTAAGCATATGCCTGCATGCTCAGCCTTGGCCTGAAAATCCTAACACCCTGCTTGCCAAAAAACAACTATCCAATACCTTCAGATACTCCAGGAACAACACACTTTCAAAGAACGTTCTTACTTTAAAAATACCGATTTTCTTTTTATCCGAGTACAATTTTCCCAGGTAATTTGATGTATGTTTCAATTAAAAGAAAAAGGACATTTCATGGGACACTGCCCACGTGTCAGCCAGCCCTGCTGCGCCACCTCTGCTGGCTGCCACTCCGCTCGCTAGCACACGACTCAAGCTAAGTAACATAATAGTCCTTATTGTAGCCCGCAGGTAACAACCGGCTTAATGACGAGTTGCTGGTCCCGGATCCATTCAACATTTCTCCTGATCCGCCAGGCGGGTCCTATAAAGCGTTATTATGTTAAATATCCCCACAGATCAGGCACGCTGTTTTTTATTTCAATTGAAAAGTATACAGGTATTTCAGTGGAGAATAAAGATCCGGAGGACCGGAAGTATACTTACTTGGCTGGCTTAAGCACGCAAAACGTAAGTCGCCAGGTAAGTCCTTTTAATTTCTGTAACCACCGGTTGCAGTTTTTGATAGTTCTGCCACCAGCAGTGGCAGATTTGGTAATTCTTGCACTGGTGGTGCAAGTTTTCTGGAAGTAGGAAGGAACCCAGGATCAGTGCGACCAGGTCCGGGTGGGTTTGGCTGTGCGGCTATTTAACATAGTGCCCATTATAGGCCAACCCCCGTAAAGAGCAGAGAACACGGTGCATTCAATGTGTTTCGCAGTATCCAATTTTGCAGACGGCGTCTGCAAAATCATCAAAAAATCAGTTGCGACTATAATGTTCATTATGTTATTTAGTCTTAGCCGTTGTTTTGCCCCTCACAAGGCAAAACAGCAGCGCGGGCGTGGGGAGTGAATAAACCGGGATTGCTATCAGACCAGCTTCATGTTCTCCGGGTTCCGGCTGGTGTGGATCACATCAAGGATAACGACAGCTTCCTCTGTAACTTCATACACCAGCTTGTAGCTCCAGATTGCCTTGAAGCGGATATCCCTGCGGTATTTTTCCAAAAACGGATCTCTGGTGTATTTACGGGGCATAAAACCTAAACTGTCACCCTGTTTCTTGATCTCTGATCTTACCCGTGTAGCTTGTTCCTTGGATTCCCGTTTCTTGATGTAGTTGTAGATCTTACGAAGTGAAGCTCTTGCCTCGTCTTGCCAGACAACCTTGTAATGCTTTTTTACCACTGCTCCATCTCCTTGTCCAGATCCTCCGAAGTGGTGTAGTGACCAGCCCTTGCCTTATCGCTTGCATTTAGGATTCTGGCCCTGTAAGTTTCAACATCCATCGGAGGTCCGGGAAGGGTGTAGTCTTCTTCGTCTTCGTGACTCTTGACTAAAGCATAGACTTTTTTAAGAACCTCTTCGTCTGCTTTTTCGATATAGCTTTGAACCTTTTTTCTTAATTCTGCTGTTCCCATGCTGTTCTGCTTTTATACAAATTTACGGATTAATCTCCATATATGTTTTCTCACTTCAGAGGATGATATTTTTTGAGTGCCTCCTGCAGATCTTCCAGGTGTCCTACCTGGTACCGCTCCGTTGAGCTGATCCGCTTGTGGCCAGCCATGTACTGCACCTTTCGCAGATCATGCATCTTCAGCCAGTAGGTGATAACACTCTGGCGCATGTGCCGGCAGCTTTTTATTTTTGGGTTGATCTGCCTGAGAGCTCGCATCATATGATACAGGCTGGACTTGATACTGGCAGATCCGTTCATACTGATAAATAGCTGGTTTTCTAGCCGCTCCCAATCTGTCCGCTCGGCTTTCCTGGCTGGCCGGGGTGTTTTCTTTTTAATTGAGGTAAGGATCTGAGGGCGTGTTTTTGTAACGTACTCCTGCAGGTCGATCACCTGGTGAGCTTTTAGTTCCAGGGTGCGGCTTCCGGTATGCCTGCTGCCTGGAATCCATATTTTCCCGGATCTTAGTTTCAGGTGGACCGGCTCCAGGCGGCGTAGCTCATCCGTAGTAAGTCCCTGGTGGATCAGCAGGCTTAAGATTACTTTATTTCTTTTCGAGCGAAGATCCACCACTTGGTAATGATCATACAGCGCTGTCAGTTGCTGGTTGCATGCGCAGAAACCAAACAAATCGAGAATAATACCGGAAACCAGTTAATACCGGAAGTTGACTCGGATTTTAAAAGATTTACAAGACAAAGCAGGCATTTGATAACAGTTAATTAATGCAGATTATTTTCCTGAGTCCGGTGTGCCGTATTAGTTCCGGTTCCTGATCATATTTATTTTGACTTTGTAAAGCGTCTCATTCCCCGAAATAACAGGTTTACTTCGTCTACATCGAAATACTCAGGATCAAACTCATCCCCCAGCCATATCCAAAATCGTATTCGTATATGAGGGAAACCTTTTCCCCTTCCAGCAGATGATAAGAATTTGTACCGGCCGGAAACAGAACTATTTTCCCGTAATTCTTTGCGATCCAAAATATTAAAATTTCACGCAATAGTTCTACAATTTGTGAAACTTTTACTGTATCTTTGCATTATTATAAATAAATAGAACTTGGAATTATTACGAAAGGATAAGCTTGCGAAATTAAAGAGAAAAAATCGAGGGAATAGTAAGTTGATTAATGCAATTGACCAACTGATTTAAAATGGACAGATTATCTTTAAATAATATACAGAAACTTGATGCATTGAAAAGTGAATTAGAACATGAACGTGCTTCTTCACTATATTTGAAATTGCGTAAATTAGAGAAAGAAGATGAAAGTTATCAACCCATACGTAAGCATCTTCGGATGTTGATATTTAAGTTTGAGGAAGAGCAATGGTCAGATGATTCTCAAATTACGGATGAACAAGTAAAGGAAAGTGATTTGGCAGAATCATTTATTCAGGCTGAAAATGAATTTTATCAAAAGAGAAAGGAACTGATAAGAAAAAAGCTGAAAGCAGCTGGATTGAATCAGAATGACCTTGCCAAAATACTTGGACACCGAAAAGGATATATGTCAGAGTTGATTAATGGATTAAGACCTTTTTCAAAGGAGGATATCGTCGTTATTAACCGCCTTTTAAAAATTAAGCTTGAGGATTTGATACCTACTTTTATAAAACAGGACAAAGCAATACATATCAAGAACGCATTAAACTCTCTGTCTAATAGCAAAATTAAATTTACAAAGAGAGATCTTGATTTCCGCTTAGCATGAAGATGCCCGGCGGGTGATTTTGTTTTCATCGGCCACGGGTCCGGCGCTACCCTGGGCGACTCGGCTTATACCATCCTTACGGACGAACGAAGGTACAAGGTAGGTGCCAGAATGGAAGCGGACAGTGAGAATCCGGCCGGTGAGTGAAATTCGTATGATATTACCTGTCGGAGGAAAAACATCGGGCTGCTTGTCAATGGTGTAAGGCAGAACAAAGCCATCGAAGCGACCCTGACTTCCGGCAGGATCGCACTGCAGTCGGAAGGCGGACCCATTGAATTCCGGAACATTCACCTGGTTCCCCTGGGGGAATAGATACCAGTAAGTGATTGTACCCATTGGGCAAACAATTGTTCAAACTTATCCG
>DRHS01000095.1 GCA_011053095.1 Bacteroides sp. | reverse complement strand
TCTGAACTGGTACGCTTATGCGGACAAGATAAGGGAGAGTAAAACAACCTTGAAACAATGGTTTTTGATAATGCTGTTGAGTGATCAAGCATATCATTTTTATGAGATGTTTAAACAAAATGCTGTTATACTTAGAACTTAGCCGAAAATACTAATTATAAACCAATGAAACTTAGCAGCATTATTCTGTCACTGAGCGTCAGCTTTCTGTTACTATCTGGTTGCAGTCAGGAATCAGCAAATGAAGCAACTACGAAACCCAATGTGATTTTTGTGTTTGCCGACCAATGGAGGGCTCAGGATATTGGATACAACCGCAACCAACAGGTACAAACCCCGAACCTGGATGAGCTGGCAGGCGAAAGTGTAATGTTTACCAATGCCATCTCCAACTGCCCGGTCTGCAGTCCATACCGAGCCTCCCTCCTGACCGGACAGTATCCTCTGAAACATGGCATTTTTTATAATGACAAGCCTCTATCCCCGGATGTCCTGTCCTTCGCAGAGGTATATAAAGAAAATGGATACCAGACAGCCTATATCGGGAAATGGCATGTAAACGGTCATCAAAAAGGGGAAACCACCCAGGATGGTCGGAAATCTCCAATCCAGGCAGGCAGACGGCAGGGATTTGATTTCTGGAAGGTAAATGAATGCACACATGATTACAATAATTCCATCTATTTTGATGAAAACAATGAAAAACATATCTGGGAAGGTTACGATGCCATTGCCCAAACCCGTGAGGCAATAGATTATATCAATAACAACAAGGAGGATCCCTTCCTGCTGGTACTCTCCTGGGGTTCGCCCCATGCACCTTATGAGACTGCTCCTGAGAACTACAGGGAGATGTACAGGCCGGAGGATATAAAATTGAGGGATAATGTTCCGGAGTCAAGAGAGAAGATCGCCAGAAAGTCAATTGCCGGGTATTATGCGCATATTACTGCCCTTGATGATTGCATACTTCAATTGAGAAATGCGATTAAGGAAAGTGGTATAGAGGACAATACACTGTTTGTCTTTACCTCTGATCATGGGGATATGTTGTACTCACATGATATGACAAAAAAACAAAAGCCCTGGGAAGAATCCATTCATGTTCCCTTGCTTTTAAGGTATCCAGACCTGCTGGGAGAGGAAGCTGTGATCATGGATCTTCCTTTTGGAACTCCTGATATCATGCCTACACTGCTGGGACTAAGCGGAATTGAGGTTCCGGAGTCGGTACAGGGACTCGACTATTCCGGTCATCTCAAAGGGGAAGAGAAACTCGATGTGAAAGCTGCCCTGATCATGTGCCCCATACCTTTTCACCAATGGAGTTATGCTAAAGGTGGAAGAGAGTACCGGGGTGTCAGGACCAAGCAATATACCTATGCGAGAGATCTGGAGGGACCCTGGTTGCTTTACGACAATCAAGCAGATCCCTTTCAGCTGAACAATCTGATAGGTCAGGATGGTTACGAGGACCTGCAGGCTGAACTTGAGTCCGAGTTAAATAAACTTCTTGAATATACCCAGGATCCCTTCCTTCCAGGTCCGGAGATTATGAAACTATGGAATTATGACTTTGACGATACTGATAAATCCATACCAGGTTTAAAAAACTAAGCTGGCGATTGATCTCCCTTCAGGAAATATCGTTAATCTTCCTGTAAAACCGGGTGATTTTGCATTTCTGTATTCAGTTCTTCCTGAATGGTATTTTCTTCGGGTGTAAGTGAATCCGGATTAAGAGGTGTTTTCTCAAGGATATCCCTGGAGATATTATAGTAATTTCCGTCCCGGTACAACTTATAGTCAGCAGTTCTGACAAATTGATTCCGGAACCGGTTAACATTATTGCTCCACCTCGGATCATAGTGTACAAATACGGTTTCCCTTGAATTGTATTCTTCTCCTTTCAGCAGTGAATAAAAACTTTGACCATCTGTTTCTGCTTCGCGGTCCACAATATCCGCCAGGGTCGGAAAGAAATCACTGAATGAAATTAACTGATCGTAAACAAACCCCTTCCTTATTTTCGCTGGCCAGGAGATTATGAGTGGTACATGAGTTCCTGCATCAATGGTATTACCCTTCCCTCCCCGAATGGATCCATTGGGGATAGGAGTGTAAATGGAAGGATGAGTCCCATTATCTCCTGTAAAAATGACAATGGTATTCTTGTCGATTTTAAGCTCCTTAAGTTTTCCTACAATCCGACCGACAATCTTATCGGTATAGGCAACCATATCCTTGAAAAATGCTGTATCCTTTTTGTAGCGATTTCCCGGATCTTCCCATTCCTCTGAATCCGGGGTTGGGACAAAGGGATCGTGAACAAGAACCATGGGATAGTAGACAAAGAATGGCTTGTCCTTATTCCTGCTTATAAAATCGAGAATGTAATCACAAAATACATCCGGTCCGTAAATATCTGCATCACGTTCAAGTGTCACACCATTCTGCTGGATCAGGGGATCTGCAAATCTTTCCCCTTCTTTTCTTGCACGGGTCAGTTGCCAGAGGCAGTATTCGTCAAATCCGAATCCACCGGGACTCAGACTATCACTCCATTCAGGCAGACTGTCCTTATATGCCAGTCCATTAAGCTGCCATTTACCTGCAATAAGAGTTTCATACCCTGCGTCCTGCATAAGGTTTCCAAAGGTATACTGATTGGGGTTCAGATATCCGAAGTATTCATAGTTTCGATAATTGTAAAGACCAGTCATAATTTTTACTCTTGACGGCGTGCAAAGAGGCTGAGAAACGCATTGGTCAAAACGAATCCCGTTTGCTGCCAGTGAATCGAGCACCGGAGTACTGTAGGAGGCACCTTCATAGCTGCTTATACATTCATAACCCATATCATCAGCCATAATCAGGATTACGTTGGGCTGTTGCTCAGTCTTTTCGGTCTGGCAAGCCACCGATATCATAAGCAAAGTAATAAATGCCGGAATGATTGAGTACTTCATTATCTGATATGATTTAAAATTTCCATTCGCCCGAATAGTTTCTCGAATGGATTAAATGTATAAAAAAGTACTATTGTTCCAAAATCCCTTTGGATTTTTAACTCGCTATCAAATATATCAATTTTGCCATTGTTTCTTTTTGCCTGACCAACAATAAAACTTTACGGGGTATTTTAGTCTCATCCTTTTTTGCTTCCTGCATTTTTTTCATGACC
>DRHS01000094.1 GCA_011053095.1 Bacteroides sp. | reverse complement strand
TATGAGGATAAGGAGGTTCCCATCCATCTGGAATTTGAGGAGGTACACAATCTTCAATTGGATAAAGATCAAAATATTTCTTTGGTGCAATGAAGGGATCGTGGGGTTTTGCAAGTCCAACGGCAAGGAAAAATGGCTGATCGTGCACACCCTGAAGAAATTCAACAGCTTTTTTTGCAGTCTGTCCATCCTGTTGATCTTCATCCGTTCCTTCAGCGGCAAGCCATCTGCACCATTTAAGCTTTCCCCCGGTCAGGTTTCTTCCCTCACCTTCCCGGCCAAGGTCTGTACTTTTAAAACTATAAATCTCATCCCATGCTCCGGGATCATTCTTTTCATTACTACCGTTAAATACCTTGCCGATACTAATGGTGTAATATCCGTTTTTTCGAAACAGGGAAGGCATAGTAACCCTGTCCCCCAGCACAGAACTAAGTGGTATCCGGTTCGATAAAATACCTATTGATTCAGGCCTTATGCCGGTAAGAAAAGAAGACCTGCTCGGATTGCAGACAGCATAATTGCAATAAGCATCCCTGAAAAGAATGCCCTGCCCGGCCAACCGGTCAATATTGGGAGTCTGAACAACAGGATGATCGTAACATCCGAGGGTATTGTTAAGGTCGTCAACAACTATAAAAACCACATTTGGTGGTGAGTTATTCACTTCCCCTGCACAGGCGCTAAATGTTGTGATAGCAATGACGGAATAAATAAATACTGCCCAATGATGCCTCATGATTTTCTGTTTTTCAGTTATTGAATGATGAAAGTATTCCAAGATAGTTAATAAGTCATTAACCCGGATGGTGTTTGGAAGTAAAAAATAAGTTAAGCTTTCAAATTCACGCTGACATTAGATTTGTATATTTAGTCAATAATCTATTGGATATGCCTGAAAAATTATCTGTACTAATAACCGGAGCAACAGGTGTTGCCGGATCCGGTGTATTGGCCGCATGCCTGAATCACCCTGAGGTTGAAAAGGTATCCTCGCTTACCAGGAAAAGTACGGGAATTAAAAATGAGAAACTCCACGAGATCATTCATGCTGATTTTCTGGACTATTCGAAAATTGAAAACCAGTTGTCCGGTCATAATGCATGTTTCTGGTGCCTTGGTACCCCTATATTAAAAATTAGAAAGGAAGAGGACTATCACAGGGTAACCTACGAATTCACCATGGAAGCAGCAAAAGTTCTGGAGAAGTTGAATCCCGGAATGGTATTCTGTTACCTTAGCGCTATGGGGTCAGATGAAACACAAAATAGCAGGATGATGGCAGTCAGGATAAAGGGAAAGGCTGAATCAGGTCTGGGAAATTACAATTTCAAATTATTCAAATTCAGGCCCGGATTAATAAATCCTGTAAAGGGACATAAAGGAGGAGCTGCAATGGCAAAACTTATTTATCCTTTCATCAAAAATTCACAAAAGTATTGCGTGGAGGCGGAGGAAATGGGAGTGGCAATGATCAATGCGGCATTATTCGGTTCTGAAAAAAAGAACCTTGAAAACCGCGATATCAGGAAGCTTGCTAAATCAAAAAAATAACAGACCTTAAGCATGAGACTACTTTGTTTTCAGGCCGTGTTGTTGGCAGTTTTATTATTGGGCTGCTCATCCGAAAAGCAATGGAAGGAACAGTTAGAAACGGATTTACATGAGTTTGGACACCGGAACTGGATTGTAGTTGCAGACTACGCTTATCCCAGCCAGAGTGCTGGTGGGATTAAAACTATTTTCACGGGAGAGGATCACCTGACTGTACTGGAATATGTTCTGGATCAGATTGAGCAGTCCCCTCATATCAGTCCAACGATAATGATTGACCGGGAGCTGGACATGCTATCAGAAGAATCTGCAGCAGGCATAGACCGTTACAGGTCAAATCTGGCCAATGCACTTGGAAACCGGAATACATCTTCCCTGCCTCATCTTGAGATCATCTCAAGATTGGATGAAACTTCAGAACTGTTTAATATTCTCATATTGAAGACCAATATGACTCTGCCTTACACCTCGGTTTTTATAGAACTGGACTGTGCATATTGGGATTCAGACAAAGAAAGCAGGCTGAGGAATACCACTACCTCCGATTAATTATGCGGGACCATAGATCAGGACCCTGTCCATCTCTATCCTGTATCCTTCCATCGGAGTTTTCAGAATGACCTTCACCTCATGAGATCCATTCTCAAGGGTATATTTCCATGCCAGGTCATTCCTCCTTTCGCTCGGTAACGTGGGCAAGTTTACGGATTCATAAAACTCACCGTCTATAAATACATCAAGTATCAACCTGGCACACTCATCATCATTACTTGATTTTCTAACCCTTCCCTTGAGCACAAATCCCTTTCCATCAAAATCAAAGCTGTATTCAGTCATTTTACCGATTTCCAATGTCCTCTCTTCATATCCAATATCAATTATTCCGGTTGGTAAAATTCCCTCAAAAGCTTTCTCATATTTCACAGGTAGTGGCTCTTCTACCCTGATGACCAATTCTTCTTCCCCTACCTCACCCCCATTCCGGCTGATCATTTCCAGGGCATGTCTGTGACTCATTGCAGTCGCATCATTGAGGGAAATTTCTGTGTATTTGAAATCCCTGTATTCGACTTTCTCAATTCCCGCCGTCCAATAATCAGGTATACCCTGAAAACCAAGCATAGTACCAAGGATTCCACCTGCACTGGCCGGATTGCAATCCGAATCCTGTCCACAGCGGGTGCTGATATCAAGGGTTTTTCCAAAATCC
Organism: Bacteroides sp.; assembly: GCA_011053095.1. GTDB lineage: Bacteria > Bacteroidota > Bacteroidia > Bacteroidales > SM23-62 > SM23-62. The sequence goes on along the minus strand of DRHS01000094.1, from coordinate 9,306 downwards.
CCCTCTCCATAAAGAAGGCCAATAACAATATATGCAGCATTGATCTTTGCATCGATATTAAATGCATTGAACACCCCATCCGGGCAGCCAATATCGGATGACCATTTCTTTTCGGCTTCAAACCAGGTCCTTTTCCAGTCATCCGGATATGAATAGTACCAGCTGATTACATCACTAATGCATTTGTAAAAATCACTCTGAGGCGGAATGCTTTTAAGCGCCTCATTAACAATCAGTTCTACATCATCAGAGTAAAAGGCTAAAGAGTACATGGCTGCAACATAGACGCCTCCGTACCAACCGTCACCGTAATTCATGATATGGCCGACACGGTCGCAGATTTCAGAGGCGGGGTTTACCATTCCGGGACTCATTATTCCCGCGAAATCAGCCTCGATCTGGAAATCTATATCATCGGCATGGGGATTGTTTTCCCAATGTCCCGAGGCAGGTGGCAAAATCCCGTTAAGGATATTATACCGTGCTGACTGGTTGGCATGCCAGAGGCTGTATTCGGCATTTGCGAAAGCGTATCCATGGGAAGAGGCCGGAGCATCGATTCCTTCCTTGTCGATTACATCCACAAAGGTCAGGTCCATATATACATCATCGTAAAGGCCGGGCCTGTTTTCATAATACCATTCCATCTTATTTTCATCCCATTCAATGGGTGTATAGTCCTGAATCATAGTGCCTTTGAATTTGAATTCAGTGGGACCGCCATAGGTGCATCCGATGACCTGACCTGCCCATCCCCCACGAATCTTATCCATCAACTCATCCTGTGTCATCGATAGTTCGACAGGATATTTGGGTGAGTCAGGAGGACCCTGCATTGCAGACGACGTGCTGCATAGTAAAGCCATCAGGATTCCCGCGAAGGAAAACAAGGCCGCTTTAAAATTTAAGCTTTTCATAGAAATTATTAATTGGTGAATTTTATGCCCTCCAGGGTCTGTTCCGGGAAGGAAGTTCATCAAGTACTTCGGTGATCAGGTTCGCGTCTTCAACAATCTGCCAGTCGAACATTCCCACGCATGTGAAGTCGGCTCCATTCTCAAAAGCATATCTGAATCCCTTTTTAGGATCGATTGCACCGGCACCTAACACCTTGTATGCGATCCATGGCTTTTCAACCTCCTTCATAAATTCAGCAGTCTGCTCTGGTGTGACTGACCAGATATTATCCTTGATAAGCGCTCCGTATTCGGGTTCGACTATGGTTTTGGGATCCGGTTTCCAATCGGGCTTGTCGATTAATTTGGGACCGGCGGTCCAGTAATTACCACTGTTGAGTGTTTTCATGAAGAAATCCGGCTCCAGTCCATGCTTTTCTGATTCTATAATAACGTTAAGGTCATGCGCGGCAAGCCCGTGGATCACATGATCATGCTTTTTCATATGTTCAAGGCATTTCAGTAGAAATTCAGGTTTCTGATCCCGAACACATTGATCACTAACTCCACCGTGCAGATATATGCCAATAGCACCATTTGCAACTGCAGCATCAAAGTCAGATTTAATATCATCATCGGTAGCCTTGCACTGGGCAATCCATTGCATGCTCCCCCCCCGTTTCCTGTATTTTTCAAGTACCCTCAGGGTATTGTTATCCACTCTTACGATCATTGTATTGATACCTACTGCCTCACATAACTTAAAGGTTTCCAGTACCTTTTCGTCGCTGAAATAACTCTGTACCAGGTGGGATACATAGATCAGATCTCTTGAATGAGCATAGCCGCTGATAAGGTTTCCTCCACAGATCAGCCTGCTTACTTCGTATCCCTTAATCTTCCCCATGGGCACCTTTTTCTTCAACTTGTCAAGTCCCGCGAAATCTATACGGCCTGTGGCACCGGAAACTGCATCAACCCTGCTCGGCCTGCTTATGAGGTTGACTTCCTCAAAACTTTCCCATTGCTTTTTGCGCACCGCCATCCATGCAAACCCACCCAGGAAAGGAAGGGCAAGAAGATCCTTCAGTATTTCCCTTCGCTCCATGCTGGTTTGGGCGACAGGGGCATCAGAATCCTTTTTTGAAGCCAGCCTGTCACGAAGCCGTACAACCCACCGGTCCAGGCTCCAGAAAAAATCCTTGGGCAGGAATACAAAAAGAAGCAGGATAGCCATCTCGATCAGTTGCTTGTTTACAATAAGGTAATGCCCCTCACCGGTGTTCTCGCTGAAGTATCCTATAAACGGGGGATTGGCGATATAGTAGATCAATACCAAAAAGGCACCCAAGGCCCCGGCAATCCTGGTAAATACGCCAAGGAAAAGGCAGATCCCGATAAAGATCAAACCAATGATATTAAGAAGATCGATTGTCTGGAGAAGTGATGGATTCTCCGCAATACTGTGAAACATGCCTGAAAATAGCCACTGAGACTCCATCAGGTACCCGGCGGATGACCAGGGTGAAAAAAGTTTGGCGAGTCCCTCATAGAGGAAATGCCATCCTATAAAAATCCTTAGCAGGGTGAAAATACTCCTTGCTGCATTTTGATACTTGCTTACCGTTTGGGTTCCCATATCTTAATCTTTTAAAAAGTGAATCCGTCCAAAATACTAAATAAAAATATTGTTTTTAATGTATCTTTAGCTTGAAAACACCACAAAAATATCCCGGTATGGAAATGAACTACCCCGGGGTAGAACCCCGAGGTATCAAAACAGGTTCAATTGTCCTTCAAATATTTTTTCATAGGTCTTCCCTTGGTCTTCAACATACTTCCTGATAAGATCTTCATTACCATATTGACCTACAGTATTTGCATAGTAACCACTAGTCCAAAATTTGCCTCCCCACAACTTTTTCTTCACCTCAGGGTGACGCTTGAATAATTCTTTTGCTGTTATGCTTTTTATCACTCTTATTATTTCATCAACGCAATTTGTTGGAACACTCTGTACTAAGAAATGTACATGGTCTTCCTCGTATCCAATCTCCAAAAAGAATATCTCATATCTTTCCTCAATCCCTTGGCATATAGCTTTCAATGTTTCTCCTACTGATGCTGTCACTGCCTTACGACGATACTTTAGTGGCAATACAATATGATACAGCAGCAGATTTTTATTATGCCTTTTTACTATATGCTCGCTCATGCATCAAAAATATGCAATTTCATGCATACGAAAACCTTAGGTTTTCCTAACTTTCCTCCATACCCCGAGGCAGAGCCTCGAGGAATTCTTTTGATTAAAAAAATAATTATCCTATGAATAAAGACAATGTAAGACTATTAGTGGCTGCAGCCATCGGGACTATCGGTGGACTCCTCATCGGGATGATCCTCTGGGGCGGGGATGAGAAAAAGGTGAAGCTTTCTAAACATATTTCTTCCCTCAGCGAGATCATTAAGGAACTTGAGGACCTGGATACGAATGAGGCAAAGGACCTGAAGAACAAGGTCAAAAACATACTTGGAAACGTTGAAGACATTTTAGATGGAAAAGATGGATAGCATAAAAGATATTAAGGAGAACCTGCAGACCATCTTTAAGGATGAGGTCCGACTGTACTCTTTGAAAGGAGTCGAAAAAACTTCGATGCTCCTTGGTGTAATAGCGACGTTTTTCATCGTTCTGCTGTTCATTATCCTGGGAATAGTATTCGGTTCGATTGCGTTGGCAAGTTACCTGAATACATTGCTGGATCATGCCTACTGGGGATACCTGATTGTGGGAGGTGCCGACATTCTGATGGCCATCCTGGTTGTAATCCTGGTTCAGCGGACAAAGGTACCCTTACTGACCAGCCTGTTCGTAAGGATACTCGTTAACATATTCAATATCCGGGAAGATGAAGATAAATAACCTCTCAGGCCTCAGAAGAGAAACCGAACGGCTTGAATACAAGCTCAAGGTTGACAAAAGTAAACTGAAAACTGATTTTCAATTGCTTCGCTTCCAGATACTTGGATATGCCCTGAAAGAAGTGATCGGACTATTCAGGAGATCACCCTCAAATAAGGAGGAAACCATCCCTGAAAAGGAAAAGTCTGCAAAAGAATAAAAACCACCTGGCTATTCCTTTACTTTTCCGTTTGAATACAAGGAAAATACGGCAAATGATGCCAGCCAGTGCTCGCCTTCATAGTTGCCGGTGGCAATATATGGTAGGGAGGTATTTAAATGCTGAATCGCCAGTTCCTGTAAATGAGAAGCCCCTTCCAATTTTGCGGATATATGATACAGGCACCATGCCCGGCTGAAATTTAGTCCGTCAAGGTGAACAATCTTCGGATCAGTGCGGTCGGTGACTTTGGCCGGGGACAAATTTAATTGTGCCGGTTTCAGGATCCCCGGCAGGAATTCTTTAATCCAGGCTCTGTATTCTTTATCGTCAAGAATCCTTGACATCAGGTCTGCCTCCATAAGGCAGGGTGAGAGAAAATCAAATCCCGAGGGTTCCCATGAGAGTGGACATTCCTGGTCTTCCAGGTAAAAATCCTTTGCTCTTTTTTCAATCAGGTATTTCAGCTCCTGCATGCCGGCATAATCTGCATAATCCCATGCAAAGGACAATCCAAAGGCCGTATTGGTATGCTCTCCTACCCTTATGGGATATGGAAGGATCTTGAGGAATGCAAGATATTTCTCTACCAGAGAGTCAGAAAGGGGTTTGAGGTTTTGAGCCAGTTCTGTTCCCAGGGGATCATCCCAGGTCTCCAGTTCAAGGGAAAGCTTCAGCAGCCATGCCCAGCCATAGGTTCGCTCGAATGTCTTGTTTCCCTCGGAATAGAAAAAATCAGTTTCCATGGCAATGTTCTCAGCACTGAGATTCTCTGCAAGTTTCATACGGATCTCATCCCCCTCAGGCAGGTCAGGGAACTCCTTTAATAATTTGATCAGGGTCCAGTGTCCGTGTACGGAACTATGCCAGTCAAAACATCCGTAGAAGGCAGGGTGCTGGACACGTGGTGGCTTTAAGGTACTGTCATCCACAAGCACATTCCCCGGTTTATATGGATAGGGTTTCTGAACGCAGTGCAATGCAGGAGCAGCCAGTCCGGAGGCCTGTTCAATCGAAATGGAAATATTCTCCGGTACCTGTACCGGTGGGGTACACCCTTGAAAATTCATTACGGTGAGGAGAAGGATTACAGGGAAAAGAAATGAAGTGGATAGTTTGTTGTCTTTCATAAAATTTCAAAATTATAAAAAGCAAGCATGAAAGTCAATGGGTTGGAAGGTGAAAATTCTGTAAATTGGTACCACCAGACAGAAAATCAGATTTGGAAGATTACGCTCCCATATCCGGCAAAACCTATTCCCTTTTCGGAAAGAATTCTACCACTCAGCAATTCTACCAGGCTGTACAAGCACTTACTTTTGAATTGCTGGAATGGTATCCGGGTACTGAAGCAGAACTTCTTGAATACATCCAGTCGGTAAGCCGGAACAGGAGAAATCTGAAACGCAGCAGCAGATCAATGAGACACAGCAACTTATCAATGGGACACAGCAACTTATCAATGGGACACAGCAGCAGATCAATAAGCTGGAAGGAGAAAATCCCGGGGGATCCTTCAGAGTTATCATATATACTCAACCGATCCCATAATGATCTTTCAGTTTTTCTGGGAGATGTAGAACAGCATAACAGGATGGTATCTCTCCGCAAGCGCCTGGACGACAGATCCATACTTACAACGCGCGAGCAGTATTATTTGTATATGATCGAATTTGAACTCGTTAACAAAATATACTCAGGGAAATTCAGGGATGCCGATTTTAAGCTGGCACTCCTGCCCTATTGTCTCAAGGAAACCCATACCAATTGCAAGGCCGAGCCGGACGAGCTTGACTATGTATGCAAATCATGCCGAAAATCCTGCTACATCAACAGATTGAGTAAGATCTTACAGGACGATGGAATTCATCCCTACATACTCAGCCGGGGAAGGGTGAGCCAGCTTCTTAAAGAACTTCGCAACAAGCACGGCAGTTTAGGAGTGCTTGGTATTGCCTGTTTGGTGGAACTGATTGAGGGAATGAGGCTCTGCATGAAAGCAGAACTTCCCGTTGTAGGAATTCCGCTGAACGCAAACCGCTGTCCGAGGTGGATGGAAACCATGCACGAAACCTCCATAGATCTTGCAGCCCTGCAAAACCTTGTCGGATTGATCCCGCCAAATAGAGATAATTAACATGGTGCCAGCCGGTTAAGATTTGCATATATAAAGATCAATTACTATTTTTATTTAATCTTAATCCAAAAAACTAACTTTCATGAAAGAATTAAAAATCAATCACCTCGCAGTTCTGGTAGCCGTTGTCCTGCAATTTGTCCTCGGGTTCATCTGGTATGCTCCCTTGTTCGGAGATGTCTGGATGGATATGGTGGGACTCGATATGGCAACCCTTGAAGCTAATCCAAGTGCAGGTCCATGGATTACCAACATTTTTTCCTCTTTTGCAGGAGTATATCTGCTTGCATGGCTATTTACCAAGATGGGTACGGACAGTCTTGGAAAGGGAGCAGCAATGGGATTCTTAATTGGATTTGTTTTTGTTTTGCTGGCTGAGATGACCGGTGGCATGTTTGCCATGGAACCCTATGGACTTGCATGGATAACGGGCGGATTCACAACAGTCGCATTGACCTTGAGTGGAGCTATTCTTGGGGTGTGGACTAAAAGCAAGTAATCCAAAATATTCGGAAGGAAGACTCTCTAGAAGTCTTCTGCAGTCATAGACCAGAAGATTCCCTGGTAGTAATTCCAGACCGTATCCAGTCCTCCGGGCGAATACATTTCAATATAATTCGTCTTTATCACCGTCCGGTTATTGAATACCTCTTTCTGGTAGAGCTTCTGAATTATTCCCCGGGCATATGCAAATACGTAAAGGACTGAGGTCCCCTTAAAATCATTGACAATAACCAACTCATTATCCTCATCTCCGGCAAAATCAAATTCAAAGATCGTCAGGTTGGTAATTGTTTCCCCAATTGGAGTCTGTATTTTACGTCCCTTATAATCTATCGTCATATAACAGGTACCTTTCAGGCATTCATTAGTAATCGCTTCCCCGGAAGATAATGTTCCCTTGCCATACGATGTGGAAGACGATTTCAGTATTTCCGTTTTATCCCCCTCAAATTCAACGTTATTGATCTTTTGCTGGGAAAAAGCCCAGGCAGATATGGTCAAAGCCAACAACACCGTTATTCCTCGCTTAACATTCTTTTTCATGGCAGTATGGTTTTATTTAGTACGTATAAATTTAGGAAATTCTTAGAAAACAGCCGGTAGTTGAACGACACAAAAATATCCAAACACAAGGAAGGCGATAATTAACCCGATACCTATCCCCCAACCCGGCCTTAGGATTTTACCAATTTCAGGTTTATATAACCGTGGCAGTACCAGGTAGAGTCCAATGCCAACCCAAAGGGCCTGCAAAGGCGTCAGTAATAATCCATCAAGCAGGGCACCGAGCTTTATAAGGACAACCGGTCGAAGGTTGAAGCTGTAGACAAAGATCATATTTGAGAGGAAGAAGAAAACCAGGAAAAGCCTGAACTGCTTGATCCATATTAATTTCCTGGCAAATGCCGGAATGCAGATTCGGAATGTATCGGCAAGTAACCTCGGCCAGCCTGCAAGTTGTCCGACCAGGGTTCCCATCAGGGCTGCGGTGCCTCCAAGAAGGAACAGGAAGCCTCCTGTTTTCCCCCAGTTTGAAGAAAAAACTCCGGATAACTGCAGGGCTACCCCTTCACCGCTGGGAGCAAGTTCAGCGGGACCGAGGACACCTGCGCCCGCAATAATGAATCCGGCCGTTATAGCGATACCCAGGACAATGGCAAGGGTTGAATCATAATATACGATCCGGCACCAGCCCTTCAGCTTTTTTGCATCCTCCAGATCCATATCCTTTAGCCTGACTACATCCGCGGGTTTCCCGTAGACATCCTTTTTAGCTGCCCCGTACCCGGCACCAATGACCCAGTAGCTATACCATACCTGGCTGGCAAATCCACCGGCGCCCCATCCCAGGAGAGGAAGGATCTCTTTCCAGGGATTACTGCTTACTCCTCCTCTGATGGCCCATTCAGGAACCCTTGGAGCATGGGGTATGAAACCTCTGAAAAATTCATCCCAGCCGGGAAATACTGTAGCTGCTACCCAGATCACTCCAAGTATCATAATCAGGACAAGGGCGCTCATCACAATTTTAATCCATTTGAATCTGCCGCTCCAGGCAACCATGAATGCAAAAACTGTCACAATCCAACCACCAATGGAGTGACTTATTGGGACCAGGGTACTCAAAAAAACCCCTGCAGCTGTTGCAATGGAGCCAATGGCAATGGTTGCAGAGACGAACTGGGCAACCAGTACAATCCAGACGGCCCAGTTCCTGGGACCGGGCATACGGGCAAACATATCTATCATCCCCTCACCTGTGCATACAGTATAACGTGCACCACTCATTCCAATCCAGAATTTCAGAAAGATTCCGCTTATAACGACCCATAAAATTCCGGTTCCAAAAATTGCTCCGCTCCTTGTGGCCAGGATCACTTCTCCGGATCCGATGTATTCAGAAGCCCAAACGATGGAAGGACCCAGGACTGCAAGGACTGCAAGTCCGGTGAGAGGTGTCTTAATGGAAGATTGTGACTGCACCTGTTAAAGATAACAAAAAAACCTGCCGCGGATGGGCGGCAGGTCTTAAGGTCATTCAGAATGACAAAACCTATTTTTTCTTCTTCTCTTCCGCCCCACCAGTGGCCTGGGAGATGGATTCGCGCATGTCGGTGTCGGCCTGGATATTCTGGAACTTGTAATAGTCCATTATTCCCATGTTTCCTTTGCGGAAGGAGTCGGCCATGGCCAGGGGAATCTCTGCCTCTGCCTCGATTACCTTGGCGCGGGCTTCCTGTGCCTTGGCAAGCATTTCCTGCTCGAGGGCAACAGCCATTGCACGGCGTTCCTCGGCCTTGGCCTGGGCAATTTTCTTGTCTGCCTCTGCCTGGTCAGTCTGCAGGAAGGCTCCAATGTTCTTACCGATATCGACGTCAGCGATATCAATGGAAAGGATCTCAAAGGCGGTCCCTGCATCCAGACCTTTATCAAGAACAACTTTGGATATGGAATCCGGATTCTCCAGCACGGCTTTGTGTGAGTCGGCAGAACCGATGGATGAGACAATACCTTCCCCTACCCTAGCAAGAACGGTATCTTCTCCTGCACCACCAACCAGTTGCTTGATGTTGGCGCGGACCGTTACACGGGCCTTGGCGATCAGCTGCAGGGGTTTTTTTGAGTACCCTGGTCCCAATAAGTC
>DRHS01000093.1 GCA_011053095.1 Bacteroides sp. | reverse complement strand
TGGCAAGTTGCTCTCCAGCAGAGCTTGTGTCCTCTTTGGGTAGCAATAGCGAAAGTAAATGAAATTTATAACACCTGAAAATCAGGACGGTATATGATAATTGAAAAATACCTTAATTTTTGCTTACATATTTGGGGTTAAAACAGTTTTTATCATACACTCTGGCAAGGCAGGAACTGTAATCGTCATCAGCCCTGTCCTTAAAGATTGCTTTGCCTTCAAGGTTGAAAACTTCAATCATTGTGATTTGTGTAAAAGTGGTTCTGTAAAAATAAGGCAGAGTTGCTTTATTGGGCAAGGCTTGCAGGCTTATTGTATAAAGTCCCACTATTGGGCTATGAACTCACATGCTGACACAACGAAGCGATAATTAACCAAATACATATTGAAGAATTCTTATTTTTTACCGATAAATTCGGTTAGTTTACCGATTCCTTTTAGTCAGGTAATGTTAGCAGCTGTATTTTTGAATCATAATAAAACAGTAATAATTAAAAATTATGAAAATGGGTGCTGGAGTTTTTTGGGGAGTATTACTGATAATAATAGGACTCACACTGATTATCAGGTTCGTATTTAATGTTAATTTTCCTGTGTTTAAGGTGCTTTTTGCATTATTCTTTATATACATAGGAATAAGAATACTTTTTGGAAGTTTTGGTATTTTCAGGTTTGAGACAAGTACTAATGACGTTCTTTTCAATGAAAAGGCGTTTTACAAACCTGAGCACAACAAGGAGTATAATGTGGTTTTTGGTAAAGGTGTATTTGATTTCACCGACATTGATCTTAGCCAGGGAAATGTAAATGTGAAAATTGGTACCGTTTTCGGAGCATCTGAAATCACGATCGACGGTAGTATGCCGGTGAGGATTGAAGCGGATGCAGTATTTTCAGGAGCGGTGATGCCAGATGGCAATACAGCAGTATTCGGATCATCCTCATACGAAACAGAATCATTTTCCCGGGACACCAATTACCTGAAAATAAAGCTAGATGTTGTTTTTGCAGGAGTTGAAGTAAAAAGGGAGTAAACCATTGCCACATAGTACCTAAAAGCCTTCTTGCCATAATCTGCGGTGGTAAGCAGGAGCCAATAATAAAGGCTCTTACTTATTTCCGCAGATTTTGTTTTAGGGTTTTTCTTATTTTTATCTCATATTCTGTGGCAATATGCCCCGTACCTTATCAAATCACAAAGCCAATTTTGGCACCCTGCCGGTCTTCATGACCGCGATCTCAACCATCCTGGGTGCTATACTTTTCCTTCGTTTTGGATATGCAGTGGGTCATGTGGGTTTTATAGGGGCAGTTGGGATTATTGCGCTCGGGCACCTGGTTACAATTCCAACGGCTCTTGCAGTTGCAGAGATCGCAACCAACCAGAAGGTCCTCGGTGGAGGCGCCTACTATATTATTTCGCGCTCCTTCGGATTGAATATCGGGGCTGCAATCGGAATAACACTGTATCTGTCTCAGGCCATATCAGTTGCATTTTACATCATTGCCTTCGGGGAAGCGTTTGAACCTGTAATGAACTGGCTATCTGATTCTTACAACATAAATATACCTGATAACAGATTTATTACCATTCCAGCCACCCTCGGTATCGGTGCACTTATTTTAAGACGTGGTGCCAATCTGGGGATGAAGGCTTTGTATTTTGTGGTAGCCCTCCTGTTTACATCAATTCTTTTCTTTCTTGCCGGAAAATCAACCGGAGGTGAAATCACTTTTGTCCTTAATGACCGCATCTCCGGAGCGGATCCATTTTTCTATGTATTTACAATAATATTTCCGGCTTTTACGGGATTGGCTGCGGGACTGGGACTCTCCGGTGATCTCAAGAATCCGACAAAATCTATCCCAGCCGGTACCCTCTGGGCAACATTTGTCGGAATGCTGGTTTACCTGGTAGTAGCATATAAACTGACAATCTCAGCAACCCCGGAACAGCTGGCTTCTGACCAGTTTATAATGCAAAAGATTGCTATTTGGGGACCAATCATTCCCATAGGACTTGCCGCTGCCACGATATCTTCCGCCCTGGGTTCAATGATGGTTGCTCCACGAACTTTGCAGGCAATCGGTGTCGATAACATCTTCCCCTCAAAATTTATGAATGACTGGTTTGCCAAGGGAAAACCGGTCTCGAACGAACCATTTAACAGCTCCCTGATCACCATTGTAATAGCATTTGCTTTTGTCCTTGTCGGGGAACTAAACTTTGTGGCCCAGACAATCTCAATGTTTTTTATGGTTACCTACGGTGCAATCTGTGTTATTTCGCTCCTGGAACATTTCGCTGCTGACCCTTCATACCGCCCTACTTTCAGATCAAAGTGGTACATATCTGCGATAGGAGCTATCTTCTCGATCTGGCTCATTTTCAAAATGAACGGACTTTATGCAACGATTTCACTTGTGGTTATGGGAATGATCTACTATTATGTAACCACATACAGCAAGGAACAAAAAGGACTTGGCAAGCTTTTCCGCGGAGTCGTTTTCCAGCTCAGCAGACAGCTTCAGATCTTTGCCCAGAGGGCAGACAAGGAAGATCCTGACAAATACTGGAGGCCATTTGTTATTTGTATCTCTCAAGATACTTTTGTAAGAAGATCAGCATTTGATGTATTGCGCTGGCTATCGCTTAAATACGGCTTTGGCACCTATATCCATTACATTGAGGGTTATCTCTCAAAAGAAACCAACCAGGATTCAAAAGAGATCTTGAAAAAACTCATCAACCTCGCGGCTGGAAGCCGAAACCGGGTATACCTTGATACAATTATTAGTCCCTCATACACCTCGGCAATTGCACAGGTCATTCAGCTCAGCGGAATTTCCGGCAAAGGAAATAATATGATTCTGTTCGAATTCTCAAGGACAAATCCCGAAGCCCTTATTGAGGTCCTGAAAAACCACCGTCTGCTTGAGACAACCAATTTCGATATCTGCGTATTGAATACAAGCTATAAAAGCTTCGGATATAAAAAGGATATCCATATTTGGATTTCAATAATGGATTATGAAAATGCCAACCTGATGATCCTTCTTGCCTATATTATACTGGGTCACCCCGAGTGGAGAAAGGGACAAATCAAGATTTTTGTCATGCATACTCCGGACGAATTAGATCGCAAGCGCATCGACCTGCTTGACCTGATTAAATCAGGACGTCTTCCAATATCATCGGCAAATGTTGAACTTATCCCTGCCGACCCGGATGTTAATCCAAAGCTTATTATTTCCAAGAAATCCCTCGATGCCGATCTGACTATTATCGGTTTCAGAAGCGAATTACTTAAGGCAGAAGGGATTAAAATTTTTACTGATTATGAGGATATTGGGAATATTCTTTTCGTCAGCAGCACCAAAGAAAAGGAAATCAAATAAGGGTAATAATCCTTATGTCCCATTATTTTATAATTTTACTTAATCATTCAGGAACCCATACGCATGAGTAAAAAGATCGCGCTATTTCCAGGGTCCTTTGATCCTTTCACAATTGGTCATGAATCTGTCATTAACCGTGCTCTGCCTCTATTTGATGAAATCATTATAGCCATTGGGGAAAACACTAAAAAGCAAGCCTATTTCTCAATGGAAAACAGGGTGCAAATGATCAGGGAAGTTTTCACGAATAATTCCCAGATCAAAGTTTTAAGTTTTACTGGCCTTACAGTGGATTTTTGCAAACAATGCGGCGCCCAATACCTGTTAAGGGGACTTAGAACTGCGGCAGATTTTGAATATGAGAGAGCCATTGCCCAGATCAACAAGGCCATGTTTCCCGAGCTGGAGTCGGTGTTTTTACTGACCTTGCCCGAACATACACCTATAAATTCCACCATAATACGGGATGTCATCAGGCATGGAGGAGACGCCAGGCAGTTCCTCCCGGCAGCCATAGAGCTTTCAAAATATATCTCTGATGAATAAACCGTTTATTTCTTTCCTCTGTTTGTTACTGTTTCTGACAAATCCTCTTACTGCTGGAGATTCATTCACCATATTGAAGGGTAGAAAGATAGACTATGCAGGGGATTCACTTGTTTTTTTGTCTTATTCGAATATGATTTCATTCCATGAAGAAAGGGTTGGAGTCTGTGCTGTTGATGACAGTGGATTCTTTGAATGCAGGATAAAGCTTAGCCAGACCAAACATATATTTATATACCTCGGAGTATATAACTGTTATCTCTATGCGCAACCGGATCTGGTATACAATATTCAACTGCCGGGAAGACGTGACAAGAGCCTCCAGGACCTTGTTAATCCCTATTTCGAAGAAACTGCAATTCATTTAAGTGCAAAGGTTGAATCAACCACAAACAATGAGGATGTATCAGACCTTGAGAAAGAACTTAACTTCACAATACGAGCGTTCAATGATGCTTTTTATCCCTATTATTACAAATATGCCATTAATGCCTATGGAAAAAGGGTTGATCGCGGGGAACTGGACAAAGCTGAACTGGAAATCAAGGCTCCATTCGATTCCATGTCCCATCCATTTCTTGTTTCCTATATTGAGTACCGTATGGGTTTGCTTCAACACTATGGCGGCCAGAAAAGCAACAAAAGAATATTCGGGGAATACTTCGAAAAGAAGCCTGTACTCCATTACAATCCTGCTTACATGGAATTATTCAACCAGCTCAACAAGAATTTTTTCCTGGCATTTGCTGAAGAGAATCCTGGTCCGAAATTACCAATCGTATTGAACCGGGAGAAGGATTACAGGAAAGTTAATGAAATACTTATAAAAGAAGCATCTCTGAAAAATGACTCACTGCGCGAACTCGTATTGCTGAAAGGATTATACGATGGAATATTTGATGAGAAAAATATTCCCTCATCGATGATACAACTGCTTGATTCTCTTCAATATCATACTCAAATTGATATTCATAAGCAGGCTGTGAAGGACATAATGCTTGAAATCACTGAAATACTACCGGGTTATAAACCACCGGATTTTACTTTATACAATGCAGACAGCACCCTTATCAGTCTGTCAGATCTTCAAGGCAATTATGTTTACCTTAATTTCTGTAATTCATTCGGTTATTACTGCATCAGGGAATTCGAATACCTTAAAGTTATACATGAAAGGTTGAAAGACAGGTTAAAAATTGTAACAATACTTGTGGATGATAGTGTTGAGAGTATGGAAGAACTTGTGAAAAGTAATAACTATCCATGGACTTTCCTTCACTTCTCAAACCAGCCTGATGTAATGGAATCTTATGACATCCGGGCTTATCCATCCTATTTCCTTATCGGACCTGACGGCACACTGATCCTTTCCCCGGCGCCATCACCTGTGGAAAACTTTGAACCAACATTTAATAGGATTTACCTCGATCAGTGACCTGCCTCAAGGATATCTTTGACTGAAAGGAAAGTATTTGAATAGATCTCATCCAACCCGGAAGGTTTTAACCATCGCACATCTGTAATATCTTCCTCTTTTTGGGGCTTTGGCTTTGAATTTCCAGGATAATGCATGGAATACCAATCTGTCCTTTTCAATACCAATCTCAGGGAATCTTTAAAAATATGATAGGTTGACATCAGAAAGTCCCTTAGTTCAACACCATCCAGGCCACACTCTTCTTGCACTTCCCTTATTGCAGTCTGCTCGATAGATTCTCCCTCCTCAGTCTTTCCTTTTGGAAGGTCCCATTTCCCACGACGGAAAATCAGAAGAATCTCACCCTTTGAATTTCTTACCAGTCCCCCTCCTGCATTTATATTGGTGAAACACTGTTTGAAGATTTTGAAAAGAGACTCCTGGTCATCATGAAATATATGAAGGTTGCCCTTCTTCTCTGGATCAAGAAATTGTTTGATTTGAGGTTTGAGATCAGTAATATTCTCAAATGCACATACATAATCCTTCCCAACTTTAGTCATATCCGGAAGGGTATCGTCAAGATAGATGGTACGGTCGTTGAAAAAAACTTTATACATTTGTGATATGGAGACTTCTGTGAGCCTGGCCTCGTATTTACTGCAAAGTAAAGCAATTATCATAGATCCTGCAAACCCATTTACCTGGGCCTCAGGCTGGCACTCACCCATTTATTGCGACAATCGTAAAACCCTCTCCTACCCGGAGATCCGGAGCTATATCAGGGATGCATTTATCGCTCAGATCCGAAAGAAATTTGACAAACCAGACATGATTGCAGGGGTTGCCACAGGTGCTATTGCACATGCAGCGCTTGTTGCTGAAAGTATGGGACTCCCAATGCTTTATGTCAGGTCTGCCAAAAAATCCCACGGCCTGGGGAACCAGATCGAAGGGGACATAAATATGGGTAAAAAAGTCATTGTTGTTGAAGACCTGGTATCGACCGGAGGAAGCAGCCTCAAAGCAGTTTCTGCATTGAAAAATGCCGGGTTGGAAGTTTTGGGAATGACAGCTATTTTTACATACGGCTTTCCGCTGGCAACAGAAAATTTCAAGAAAGCAGGGGTCATTCTCCATACCCTTGGAAATTATCACGACCTTATCGAAGAGGCGGTAGAAATTGGATACATTCAATCTGAAGATATGGAAACTCTGAGAAAATGGAGGGAAGATCCGGCCGGATGGAAAGTTTAAAGACCTGAAGAGAATATGTCAAAAATAGAGAGTAAAACCGGTGTGGTCAATCAGCCTGCAGAGAAAATTTACAAGTATATATCTGATTTCAATAATTTTCAATCCCTTATACCCGAAGACAAGGTTAAAGACTTTGAATCTACAAAAGATACCTGCAGTTTTACCGTTGAGGGTGTGGGACATGCCGGACTTAAAATTATTGAAAAGATACCTTTTAACCTTATCAAGATCAGCAGCGATGAGAACACCACTTTCGATTTCCTGCTCTGGATACAGATTAAAGAACTTGAACCCGGTGATTCACGAATCAGGATCACAACCGAAGTTAACCTTAATCCCATGATGGCATCTATGGCAAAGAAACCGCTTAAAAACTTTGTAGATACCCTTATTGACCAAGCAGAAAAACTATCCTATGAATAAGATATTTATAATCCTCTCCATTATGATCCTAATAGCACCGGGATGCAAGAGCCCTGATACAGAACCAGATCAAGTCCTGTTTTACACAGGGTCTTCAAATGGTTCCATAAGCCACCCCATCTCTCTTTGCAAACTTGATTATAAAACCTTTAAAATCAGCGTAGTTGATTCGTTTAAAGGCAGCCACGGATCCTCCTACCTTGCATTATCCCCCGACAGGCAGTTCATGTATGCAATTGACAAGACTTTATGGGACACAAGTTCAGGAGAGCAGAGGGTAAGCAGTTTCCGTATAAATTCAGCCAGTTATGGACTGGAATACTTAAACAGTCAATCTAGTAAGGGACAGGGACCATGTCACGTCTTCTGCAATAAAGATCGCAGCTATATTTTCACGGCCAATTATAACAGTGGAAGTTTAGCCGCATTTCCGCTTGATGAGAACGGGGAGATACTACCGGCTTCAGATGTTTATCAAGGTACCGGTTCAGGTCCCAATCAACAAAGACAAACATCTGCGCATGCACACTATGTTACACTTGACCGGGATGAAAACTTCTTATTATCTCCGGACCTTGGCTCGGACAGGGTGCTTATTTTCAAATTTGATCCCTCGGAAGGTAAACTGATTCCCAATCCTGCCCAGCCTTTCTTTCAGACTGCTCCGGGTGCCGGACCAAGACATCTTGATTTTCACCCTAATGGCCAATACTTATATGTTATCAACGAGCTTAATGGCACACTGACTGCTTGCTCATTTCAAAGCAGTACAGGAGAAGTTGCAGAAATCAACACTGCTTCCACCCTCCCGGATGATTTTATTGGATTTAACGGATCTGCGGCTGTGCGGGTACACCCGAACGGAAAATTCGTATATGCCTCCAACAGGGGGGATTTAAACAGCATTGCAGGGTTTCGCATTCTGGATGATGGCAGTCTGGAGCGGATACAAATACTTACCGGAGTACCTGACAGGCCGAGGGACTTTAATATTGATCCATCAGGAAAATTTATGCTGGTTGCCGGAGAGCGAAGTGATGACATCGAACTATACCTTATTGACGCAGATACCGGTGAACTCTCTTCTACCGGTGAGAAAATCCGGCTAAATGCCCCGGCAAATATTCTTTTTATTGAGAATCAGGACTGAACGTACTCGATTTCTTTGAATCCATATCGCCTGACTTCACCATCTTCAACCAGGATCTCCAGCTCTCCCCCGGGCAGAACATTCCTGATACTTGCAATAAATGCAGACTTACCATCAGAAAATTCAGACATCAGGTTTCGTAGGTAAAGTCTGTTGAGATAGACATCCATAATGAGTTTCTCATTCCCTTCCAAAAGGATCTGGTACCAGGCTTGCAAGGCAGTTCTGAAGTCATCAAGCAACAATTTCATGTCAAAATGGCATCCTTTTTCCAGACACATGGATGTAGGTGAAGGAATTCCCGGATCAAACTTCACCTGGTTAACATTCAATCCTACTCCGATAACAGATTGACTGATCCTGTTCCTGATTATGCTGTTCTCAATAAGTATCCCACTGATCTTCCGGGATTTAACAAAAATATCATTCGGCCATTTGATCGAGGTGTTAATGTCCTGTTTATCAAGTGTTTCAACCAAGGAAATGGATACAATTCTGGAAAGATGAAATGCCTTATCAGCAGTAAGTGAACCCGGTTTAAGAAGAATGCTGAATAAAAGGTTTTTCAAGGGTTCGGCCAGCCATCTGTTCCCTTGGTAACCTTTACCGGCAGATTGAAAACCGGCCCTTACAACAGTACCTTCCTCCAGGTTCCCTATACCCAGCAATCGATTTAATTCCTCGTTGGTTGACCCGATCTCATTGTATTCCCGGGTTTCCCCACTAAATTCCCTAAAACTCATTGCATTTATTATTAACATATTGATTCGCGTAAAGCTGAACAAAGTTCGTGAAAATATGTTAGTTAGAGAATACCTACATGTTTGTCAATGGCATACCTTTTGATACCTGCCATCACGAAGAGTTATTTTATTTCACTATTTTTGCGATAAATCCAGTAATGAAGAAAAAGCAGGAGCAAAACCCGAAATTGCTGGGTGAGACCATTATTGATTGCATTAAGGAGAAAAAAGGACTGAAAATTGTCCGTATTGACCTCACAAAGACAGACAACTCGGTTTGTGATTTTTTTATTATAACCCACGCAGATTCGACGACTCAGGTCAGGGCCATAGGAAAGCACATTGAGGATAACCTAAAGGCAAAAAATGGTATCAGGGCGTTTCACTCAGAGGGTTACGAGAATTCCCAATGGGTTTTACTTGGATACAGTAATATACTGGTTCATGTTTTCCTCGACAGCATCAGGGACCATTACAAGCTTGAGGAACTCTGGGCTGATGCAGAAATAGAAATCATCACTGAACCGGAAGCAGATTTTTAATTATTAAAATGGCAGAAAAGAAAAAACAATCAAATACATCCCATAGACCTAATGATAAGTCTGGTAAAGGGAATACTCCAAAACCTAAATTCAATATCTACTGGATCTACGGGATAATAGGGCTTGCTATAATAGGCACCTACTTCATGCGAATGGGAAACGGAGCAGAAGAAATCACTCGCAGGCAGTTTGAGACCGAAATGCTGGCTTCTCGTGATGTTGATAGGATAGTAATTGTCAACAAGGAGAAGGTAGAGATTTTCATTAAGGAAGACAGGCTTGCATCTGGTAAGTACAAGGATGCCAAAAGCAAGAGCATCTCACCCATGGCCGGCCAGGGACCTCAATATTATTTTACCATTGGATCGGTAGAGGTATTTGAACAACAACTTCAGAAGGCCCAGCAGGAATACCCTGAACAAGATCAAATTTCAGTTAAATACGAAACCCGCCGAAACGTTTTTGGGGAAATGCTCGGCTGGCTGCTCCCGATCTTTTTGCTTGTTGCAGTATGGCTATTTATTTTCCGCAAGATGAGTGCGGGCCAGGGAGGTGGTGGTGCCAGTAATATCTTCAATGTTGGAAAATCTAAGGCAAGGATCTTTGACAAGGATACTCATGTAAAGACTGATTTTAAGGATGTTGCGGGACTCGAAGAGGCGAAAATCGAGGTAAAGGAGATTGTTGACTTTCTCAAGAATCCAACAAAATATACAAACCTGGGTGGGAAGATTCCTAAAGGAGCATTGCTTGTTGGTCTTCCGGGAACCGGAAAAACGCTGCTGGCCAAAGCCGTGGCAGGAGAGGCAAATGTGCCATTCTTCTCCATCTCCGGATCTGATTTTGTTGAGATGTTCGTCGGAGTTGGCGCATCCAGGGTACGCGACCTATTCAAACAGGCCAAGGAAAAAGCTCCATGCATTGTATTTATAGATGAGATAGATGCTGTTGGGCGAGCCAGGGGAAAGAATCCGAATTTTGGGGCAAACGATGAAAGGGAGAATACCCTGAATCAGCTTCTGACCGAAATGGACGGGTTTGATACCAACTCCGGTGTAATCATCATTGCTGCCACCAACCGCGCAGACATACTTGACCGCGCACTTTTAAGGGCCGGAAGGTTTGACAGGCAGATTCATGTTGATCTCCCTGACCTGAAAGAAAGAAAAGAGATATTCGATGTACATCTTCGCCCTCTTAAACTCTCAAAGAATCTGGATATAGATTTCCTCTCCAAACAAACTCCCGGTTTTTCAGGAGCAGATATTGCCAATGTGTGTAACGAGGCGGCTCTTATCGCTGCAAGGAAGAACAAAAAGTCTGTTGATCGACATGATTTTCTGGATGCTGTTGACAGGATTATTGGAGGACTCGAAAAGAAAAATAAGATCATTACCCTTGAGGAGAAGAAAACAATTGCTTATCATGAAGCAGGGCATGCTACAGTCAGCTGGCTCCTGGAACATGCTAATCCGCTGGTAAAGGTTACCATTATTCCCCGGGGAAAAGCTCTTGGCGCGGCATGGTATCTTCCTGAAGAGCGCCAGATAACAACCACAGAACAGCTTCTCGATGAGATGTGTTCCGCACTGGGTGGAAGGGCTTCTGAGGAAATTAACTTCGGAAAAATCTCAACAGGTGCACTTAATGATCTTGAGAGGGTTACAAAACAGGCCTATGCTATGGTTTCCTATTTTGGAATGAGTAAGAAAGTTGGTAACAAGAGTTTTTACGATTCGAGCGGAGAGGGTGAATTTACCTTTCATAAACCCTATTCTGAAAAAACAGCCGAACTAATTGATGAGGAGTCTAATCGTTTTATTGAGCAGGAATACGAAAGAGCCAAGCAGATTCTGCTTAACAATTTGGAAGGACTTACAAAACTGGCCAACCAGTTACTGGAGAAGGAAGTAATATTCAGCGAGGATCTTGAAAAGATATTCGGTCCCAGACCATGGGCCAAACAAGAACTCGCAGCGTATAATTCCAAACCCAAGAAAAAAAGTACTTCAACAAGGAAAAAAGCTGAACCTAAAACTCCTGATGCGGATTCTGCACCCCAACTGGGCTCCAAGAAAGAAAAAGAAGAAACTCCAAAGAGCAAAACCGCCTAAGGATCCCTATAATAAATGGAAAAGGGCTGGGTAATTGCATATAAGACAAGACTTGAATATCAGGCTGAAATATTCAAGGAAGTCTTACGTGACAACGGCATCGCAGCCCAGGTAATCAACAAGATGGACAGCACCTACAAGTCCTTCGGTGATATTGAAGTTTATGTACCCGATACCCATATTCTGAAAGCAAAAATGCTTGCACAGGAATTCGAGCAGGGCTGATACATCCAAATTCATGAAAGA
>DRHS01000092.1 GCA_011053095.1 Bacteroides sp. | reverse complement strand
CAGGAATATGATCAGAGTGTTGTCCTCTATATCGTGTTTCCGGAGTGTCTCCTTTATCCTGCCAACACCGTCATCCATGGCAGCGATCATCGCCAGGCAAACTCTTCTTCGCTCCGGCATCTCACCCGGGAAACGGCTTAGATATTTCTCTGTTGCTTCCAGGGGAACATGGGGAGCGTAATAGGACAGGTAATAAAAGAAGGGCTTGTCATGATTCATATCAATAAAGGTAACAGCTGCCTGTGACTGGATATCCAACCGGTATCCTTCCACATCGATTTGTTGCTTCTCAATACGCTCACCTTCAAGTGTATGGTTGGCCCAATACCGGTTAAAACGGCCTTCCATCACATAATCAAATCCTTTCTCAGTAGGTAAGTACGGGATCTTTTTTTCATGTGGAATATCGCTGTCCACATATTTTTCCCTTCCTGCTATCTCAGGCATATTCTTATTGATCCACCCATGCTGGTTGCGATTGGGTTCAAGATGCCATTTCCCGGCCATCCCTGTAACATAACCAGCTTCTTTCATTCGTTGGGAGACCATCTTCTCTTCCAGTGGAAAAGGAATGGTCCCATTATGATCAAGCCCGAATCTTTGTTGGTACTTCCCGGCTAAAAGTCCGGCTCTTGACGGAATACATTGTGGGGCTGTAACATATCCGGCAGTGAGTCGCACGCCTGTTTCTGCAAGGTTGTCAAGGTGAGGTGTTTTAAGGTCATCGAATTGCCCCTGAATGCGGAGATCGGCAAAACCATGGTCATCGGTCAGAATGACAATAATATTTGGTCGGACGGATTCGACATCGTTTGATTTACATCCAACTACAGTTGTCAGGGCCAGGACGGATATCCATAATATATGTTTCATCATCTTCATTATGTTAATAGTTTGCAGGCTTGACTATTTATTCAGAAGGCTTTGTTTAAGGTACTCTTGCCCTGGCATTAAAATTAAACTTCGGTTGGCTTCCAACGGAATACGGGCCGGAAGGGATAGACTACTGATTTCTCCCGTGGACGGATCCAGTATCCTTACTTTGCCATTCCCTCCATCGATCCGTTGTCCCTGGGCCTCAACCACAATCTCTTCCTGTTCGCGGTTTACCAGCAGGTATACCTGTTCGGCCTCTTGGTGGAAACGCCCGACGGTTAACTTATCCGTACCCGGTGTAAATGTGAGGTCAAACTCCGGGGAATAGGACTTTTCGATGGATTCGGCAATCTCTTCAACGCTTATGGCCTGTGCATATTTCAGGGCCACATTTACCGCCTGGTCGTTCCCGGCGTGTTCCGCATGCCGTGGCACCTGGCCGATCCACAGGATTTTACCACCCGATTGTTCAAAGCGCCTCAGTTGCTCTGCCACTTCAAGTGGAATATATTCGAGTTGGGGCATCACAAGGGTATGGTAAGAACCGTACCCGATCTTCATATGACCATTTTCGATACTTGCTTCTGCTACGGCTTCGGGATGAACGATCATGTACTCGACATCGCCCTCCAGCAAACTCTTTTCAGTATGATCCCATGCCGCCTGCCTCTCCCTGTTCTCACTCAGTATAAAAGGCCAGAATCTATCGGAGGCCAGCAGATCCGCCTGAAACATGGCGATGGGATAATAAAGGCCAACACCGGCGTCACGCCGGGCCCCTCGCATCACCTGAGTGAGTCGTCCCGTGTATTCATTGAGAAACCGGAACTCCTCCGGGGTATAACCCCTGGCTGCAGTGCTCCGCCCATTGGCATCCCTGCCCTTATTGGCATCAAGCGGCAGGTATGAGGTAAACATATTCACCCCGTGAAACGAGGCCATATTCACTGCATTAATCAACAGGGGCAGATCGGGGGAAAGCCGGGTCTTCCCATACCCCCCGATGATCGGGTCCAGTAGCATCAGCGTCATATCCTGCTCTTTCCATGCGGACACAGAACTGAAGAAACGCGCTTGCTGATAGGAAAAAGATTTAAACTCATCGGGATTGGGGATGGGAATATCCAGGGCAGGCACATCAAATTCCGACACGAATTTCATCATATCCCCGTAGCCCTGTACATGCATGGAAAGATAATCGTTCAGTAAAAAGTGCCCGCTCGACTTGATGCCCCGCGCGTTGCACCACTCCCGTATCTGACGGGAGAAACTGTTGGTAAGCAGTTCGGAAACAGCCTGGCGGTAATGGATTCGCGCCCGCCGTGCCTCCACATTGTCACCTTCAAACAGGAAAGGAAGAATGGAGAAGAGATCATAGCCATGCATCTTTTTGAACTGAGCAGGCAGCTCCTCGCTCCAGGGTGCACAGGCATAGGGGGCATCCGGTTCCCATTTCCAATGGGTCTGCATAAGGTTGGGTTCATTGGTATAAAATCCCTCAACGCTATTGGCAGGGTCTTCAATACGGGCCAGGATCGGTTCATGCATGTGGGCGAGAAAGCTTGCCATCGCCTCCTGGTTCATCAGGTCTGGATAGCGGCCTGCATGCCCGAACTGTCTCATGGTCGACTGAGCCTGGGTATCCTTGTCCCTTACATAACGAGCAAAAACCCTCAGTTGCCATCGGCCGTTCAAGCCCTGAATGGAAATTCGTCTATCGTTTGCCTCAACAGGCTTCCCGGACTGCAGATCCACTCTGGACTCGGTCACTTCACCGGTTAAGCGATCTAATCCCGGCTCCGTCCTTGGATAGATCGCAGCATAGACAATGTCGTGCAGGTCCTCCGGAAGCGAGAACTCAATGGGCTCCATGCCCTGTCCTGAGAGCGTCAGCATCGTAAGTCCCCTGACTTCAAAATCGGGATTTTCAGCCACCACCATACCACCAGCACTGCCACTTGGATAGCCCCAGTCATCGGCCAGCCAAACCTTATAGTCTATTGCCCGTGCAGAATCCACCAGCTCACCAATGACCTCTGGGCCTTTTTTACCCAGCTTGAAATTTTCTCTGCCGCTTTCGGGATAGAGTATGCTGAAGAAAAAGGCGAAGGTTCCGCCGATTCCGTACTCCGGATATTTTTTCAGGGTAGCCGGAGTGAGCCCGTACTGGGAAATCCTGTATTCATTGGGCGGATTTCGAAATGCTTCACTGTCAATGGGATTTTTTCCGGCATCCTGCGCAGATAAACCCATGCTGAAAAGTGAGAGAATTGCCAGGGCAATCCACAGGTTTCTAGAAGGTATCAGTATTTTCATGTCAGTTTTAATGATTCTGTTTTAACGGATCACCAGTTCAAAGGGATCAAGGGTCCAATCGTTCATTTCATGTGCCGTAGTACCACCGCTCCAGCCCAGCAAAACCTTAGCCTGATCCGTTTTTAAACTTCGATCCCAGGACAATTCCACCCGGCCATCAGCAAGATTTTCAATTTGAATCCACTCGCTGCCTTCCAGTACCAGGGCAGAGCTCTGGCATAGATCGCCATTTTGATCAAGCAATTGTATCATACGACTTCCTTTATCTTTCTCAGGGATTATCTCGTTATCCGACAAACTATACGATTCAGGGCGAATTACAGCTTTTTTCAGGTTTGACCGGGGAGTTCGGGGATTGCCTGAAAATTCAGTATTCCGGATAGGTACAAGCGCTGCTGTTTCCTCCAGGTGTTGAGTGATCAACACATCAAGTTCTTTTAGCTTCTCAGGCATATAGCTCGCTAAATTGACAGCCTCGGATTGATCCTGTCTGAGATCAAACAACTCATAATAATGTGAAGCTGCATCCTCTCCGGCCCAATGAAACCGTAGCAATTTATAATCTCCCAAACGCACCGTGCTTGAAGAGGCGCTTAATGGTCCAAAGTGGTGCTGAAAATCCCAGAACAGGGGACGCTCATTCATGGTCCCGCCTTCTAGCAAGGCTACAATACTTTGTCCATCCAGTACCTGTCCTTCCTGGGGACTATTGCCTGTCAACTCCATCAACGTTGGATAAATATCAAGCGTCGAGACAGGATCAGAGCATATTGATCCTTCAGTAATTTTTCCGGGCCAGCGCACAATCCATGGAACACGTGTTCCGCCTTCGTAAGTATTAGCTTTGCCTCCCCTGAGCGGACGATTGGAGGTCACACTTCTTTTCGGATCACTAACAGGTACCTCGTGAACAATCCCTCCATTATCGGAAGCAAAAAGAATGATTGTATTGTCCTTTAGCTTTTCATTCTCAGGCAGATCAAGCCAGTCCAGCAAGATCCCAATACTGTTGTCCAGACTTTCAAGCATTGTACCCATTTCCGCACAATCCTGCAATCCTCGAGGATCAATCTTTGCCTGGTATTTCGGCATCAGGTCTTTTTTAGGAATCCAGGGACCATGCACAGCATATTGCCAGAAATTCAGGTAGAAAGGTGAGCTGGATACCATGACGGATTTGATCCATTTGATCGATTCTTCTGCCAGCCGCTCATTCAGGTATTCACCTTCCGGTCCTGGAGAGAGATTTCTGATGGTGCGTCCTGACCGGGTATCGAGATAGGGTGAATAGTAATCAGTCGGTCCCGGTAGGTGAGCACCTCCGATTACAAAATCGAAGCCCTGGTTTTCTGCACAAAAGGTCTCACCCGTACCGGCCCATTTCTTCCCAGAGGGGGCCAGGTGCCATTTACCAATATGAGCTGTATTGTATCCCGATTCCTTCAGGGCCTCAGCCAGGGTATAAACTTCAAGCGGCATGTGATCCTTATTCTGTACTTCTCCACAATATTGATCCGGCTTTGGTGGCAGGGCTTTGGGATCTGCTACATTTTTAGGTGTTATTGCCTGTGTAATACGCAAACGTGCCGGATATTGACCGGACATGATGCTGGCGCGTGTCGGGGAACAGAGCGGACTGGCTGCATAGGCATCTGTAAACAGCATTCCCTCACTGGCGAGACGGGTCAGGTTCGGAGTCTCGTAATAAGCCGAGCCATATGTTTCAGAGTCCATCCAGCCCATATCGTCAGCAAGTATTAAGATGATATTTGGTTGAGCTTCATAGTTATCTGTTGTACAACTCGCCCCGCTTATCACTAGGGCCAAAACAGTTATGATTATTGGTTTTCTTTTTTTCATATTTAAACTAAATTTTTACTGTCTATTTTACATTTCTGTCAAAGGGTAAAGCCGGCAATCCTTCACCATTATACAATGAACAAACAGGATAGTTCGCAAAGGCATAACGCAGTCGTTGTATATCTGAAGCCTTAATTTCAACGGTATTGCCTGATGTTATTTTACCTTCCAGATCAATCCTATCTCCATTCCTCAAAACAGCTGAAAATCCTTGAACATAATTCCCTTCTTCCCTGTTTTTCAGCCTTCCTTCCCAATGATCGAACGTCAACAACAAAGTCCTGCCTCTCTTTTCGATGGATTTCAATTGGGGACCATTGCAGACAATCTCTTTTTTACCATATGTTTGCTTGAGGGCACAAAGTGCCAGGCGCCTTCCTACTTCCTGCTTATTTTTCGGGTGAATGTTTTCTTTCATACCAATATCCATGGCCGTTGCCATACCGGTATTTGGATGTTTCAGGCATTGCTCCTGGGCTATTCTAAATTTTGCCCAGGTCTCAGGAGGTACATTTGTATTAGGCTGGTTTACAAAACCGGCCAGTTGCACGAAATAAAAGGGCATTTCTGCATTGTCAAATTTCGCTCTCATCATGGCAATATAATCGCCAAACCAGCTGACATAAGCATCAGGATGAGCAACATCCGATTCTCCCTGGTACCATATTGCACCTCTGTTGGCAAAGGGAACAATAGGATGAACCATGGCATTATAACACAAGCTTGAAAAATGCTGGGGCGGGAAAGGGGGTCGCCTGCCCTTTCTCCCCTGATCCTCCCAATTCGCGATTCTCGTTTGATAAGCCTCCCATCGCTGTCTTTGAGTGCCATTAAAAGTTGCTGTATCTAAAGTATTTACAACTGTTATTTCATCCATGAAAGTAAAAATGGTGGCACCCCCATAGGAAATATCTATCAGTCCAATTGCCACATTTAACTCCCGCTCTAACTCCCTGCCAAAAAAGTAACCGGAAGCAGAATAATTG
>DRHS01000091.1 GCA_011053095.1 Bacteroides sp. | reverse complement strand
CCTTTTTACCTGCAGGTTTCGCATTATGCGGTACACCTCGGCATCACATACACCCAGGGATCGCTTGACAAATACAAGGCCCTGTCTCCCGGCGAGAAGCATTTTATTCCTGAATTCGCGGCAATGACGGATGATCTTGATACAGGCATCGGGATATTGATGGATAAGGTGGCGGAACTGGGACTGCTTGAGAATACCTATATCATTTTCATGTCGGATAACGGGGGAAGAACGGCTCAGCCAATTGGAGGCGAGCAGACAGTTCCCCGTAATTTCCCCCTTCGCCATGGAAAAGGTTCTATGTACGAAGGTGGGATCCGGGTACCCTTTGTGGTGATTGGTCCCGGTGTTAAAGAAAACTCATATAGCAGAGTGCCTGTTACAGGACTGGATATACTTCCGACCCTGGCTGATCTTGCCGGGTACCAGGAGGACCTGCCGGAAGTTCTGGATGGGGGAAGCATGCGGAGTGTGATCCACAACGGCGGCAAAGGTGAGGTTGTCCGGAACCGCCCCTTTATGGTATTTCATCATGCGGTAGCCCGCCGTCCCCAATCAGCCATCAGGGAAGGGAACTTTAAACTGGTGAAAACATGGGAACAGGATAAACTTGAGCTTTTCGACTTATCAGTAGATGTAAGCGAGGCACACAACCTGGCGGAGGAGATGCCGGAGAAAACAAAGGAGCTTGAGAAGAAGCTGGTAAACTTTCTGGAAGAAGTGGATGCAGAGACGAAGCGAGTTGAAAGATAATGACCATGAGATCAATATTGACCATTCTGCTTTTTGCTGTTATTTTATTACCCGGTTCCTGTACGGGGAAAGCCTCAGAGCAAAGAACGGAGGGGGATGGTTCAGAGGCCAACACAGCCACCGAGGCGGATTTTCAAATCTATCCCTTTGGTGAGGGAGGCCAGATAAAAATGCTTTATGACCGCAGGCAGCGGCCACAATCTGTCTACCTGAACGGAATGGCTTATATAGTGTTTAACGGAGGTGGAGATGAGGAAGCTTCCGGAAGATCCGACACAAAACCAATGATTGTTCAGTACAATCCTGTTACCCGGGAATTTTCCGATGTAGTAACCCTCGGTCCCCCGGACAACGATCACCACTACGGTCCCGTGATATGGGCAGATACCAGGGACAGACTACATGTTCTTTACGGATGCCACTCCTCCCCGGGTACCCATCTTGTCTCGAAGGAAAAGGCAAGTATCGGAAGCAGTCTTGACGATTGGGAGGTTGGGGCAGAGATTGCACCAAGTATTTCATATCCTACCGCCTACAGGGTTGGTGGCAACAGGCAGTTAATCTATTACCGGACTCAAGGGCATATTTCTTCCTGGACATACAGGATTTCGGATGATAACGGGAAAACCTGGGTTGGACCGGAGAATGATGTGACAGATCTGGACAGCAAAGGGAGATTTGAATGGTCATCCTACCAGTGCAAATTTCCCAGTGAGGACGGGAGATACCTGCATGTGGTTTACACTGCCTACGATGACAACAGGAAAAGAGATTCCGCCAGGTATTACAATCCACGCTACAAGAAGAATATCAGCAATGAATGGAAATACAATTTATATTATGTTAAGGTTGACCTTGAGACTGAGGAGGTGACTAATTTTGATGGAGGAATAATGGATTGTCCAATAGATCTTGACCAGGCAAATGCCCGTTGCAGGATATGGGATACTGAAGGACGGGGAGCCGGGATTCCACCCGATATCGTTCTCGATGAGAATGGCGATCCGGCATTTCTCCATGTTCTTTCGGAGGAGTCCACCGAGCAGCATAATTACTACTTTGTACACAGGGTAGAGGGAGAGTGGAAGCAAAGTGTTATTGCCCCTTCAAATCATCAATGGAACAGCTGTCATGTAGGACTGGATGATCAGGGGATTTACCACGCTTACCTTGTTGTGGGAGATACCTACATTGACACGAAATATGCAGAGGGAATGTCTGATGTCAGTGATTTTCAAAAGGAAGAAACCAATTATTTAAATACCGGCGGGTATATGGATAAGCACGGGGGTGGAAGGATAGAGGAATGGATATCTTTTGATAAGGGCACTACCTGGGAGTTGAGAAGGGACCTGACACCGGATACCACTCTGTATCCGGGCTGGAGGTACAACAATGTTCAGGCGGTCACTAATGCGTACGGGACTGCTGTTGATGGATTGCTGATGTATTACGGATGGAAAGATAAGGATGCACCTGCAGCAAAGGGATTTCTGGTTCACGAGGGCACGCCGCAGCGTTATGTTGACCGGGTTTTTGACCAGCTTGATATTCAAAAGGATATTGTTTTCGGTGAAGCGGTAAATGTGGAAGGTGAGAAACAGGACCTTCTGCTTGATATTTACAGTCCCGCGGGAGATGATGTAAAAAACCGTCCCGCCATGCTGCTGATTCATGGAGGGGGATTTCGGCTGGTACAGGATAAATCCCAGAGTTATATTGTAAAGATTGCCAGGGAGTTTGCACAGAGAGGTTATGTCTGTGTTTCCATTAATTACAGGGTGCGTGCAAACCCGAAAGATGACCCCGAGGGAACCATGAGTCATGCTCTTGAAGATGCTATGAGGGGACTTAACTGGCTGAGGGAGAGCAGTGATGAACTGGG
This sequence comes from Bacteroides sp., assembly GCA_011053095.1. Lineage (GTDB taxonomy): Bacteria > Bacteroidota > Bacteroidia > Bacteroidales > SM23-62 > SM23-62. Next base: position 3,940 of record DRHS01000091.1, on the reverse strand, counting down.
TGTGGATAAATCCAGGATCGTAGTAGGTGGGGGCTCTGCCGGAGGAATGATTGCCGTGAATTTATGCTATAAGGATGAAGGTGATTCGGGGGAATGGGATAAATCAGGTATTGTCGCGCTGGTTGATCTGTGGGGGAGTCCCTGGCCGGAATGGAATTTCTATAAGGTTGCAGCAGATGATCCGCCGGCGATAATCGTTCATGGTACAGATGATACCACCGTTTCTTACAATAATTCTCTTGATCTGGTAAAGGAGATGGAATCTTTGGGACTTCATTATGAACTTGTACCCATTGAAGGTGCCGGACATACTCCCCAGCGGCGCATGGATATTTTTGCAATGGATATTGCTCATTTTCTACACCCCTTAATAATGGATAAGTAAATTGAAATTTTAAACTTTATAATAATGAGGAAAACTTTGTTTCTGCTTCCCTTGCTTTTTGCATGCGCCCTGGGCGCTTTTGCCCAAAGCCCGGAGTCCTATGATTTCAAACCTGTTCAGCAGCTGAGAAGGCAGCACGGCTTACCTGATCCTTTCAAAAAACCCAATGGAGAACGGGTTACATCCAAAGAGGAATGGGAAGTGCAACGTGAATATATCAAGGCAATGCTGGCACATTACCAGTATGGGGAAATGCCTGGCGCTCCGGATAATGAAATAGTCAAAGAAACTCTCTCGGAAGAGATATACGATGGAGAAGCTATCCGGAAACTTTACACCATGAACCTTAGTCGAAACGGGAAATCCATTGAGTTTCACTTCGGACTGATCAAACCAAAAGGGGAGGGGCCTTTCCCGGTGATCATTAAGAACGACAGGGCTATTAATTCCATCCCCGATGAGGTTAACAGGGAAGCCATCCAAAGGGGATATATAATGTGCCAGTATATGCGTGAAGACCTTGGTCCGGATTCCAAAGATATGGAGGTTGCCAGAAATAATGGTGTGTTTCCCCTGTATCCCGAGTATGACTGGGGAACAATAGCAGCCTGGGCCTGGGGATACACCCTGCTGATCGATTATTTTGAAACCCTTGATTTTGTGGATGTCGGAAAGATAGTAGTCACAGGCCATTCCCGCGGCGGGAAAACAGCATACTGCGCCGGGATTTTCGAAGACAGGATTGCCATTACCGCGCCCAACTCCTCGGGATTGGGTGGTACGGCCAGCCACAGGTACTTTGAACTTGGTATGGATGAGCAGACCATTGGTCACGCCTCTCTGGCAAATCCGCATTGGTGGACAGCCGAATATTTTAAACTGGCAGGTTTTGAGAGCAGAACCCCTTACGATGCACATTTCGGAAAAGCAGTCATTGCCCCCAGGGCATTTTTCAATGCCCATGGTCTTCAGGATTACTGGGCAAATCCCTTTGGAACTCATCTGACATTTGAGGCGGCAAAAATGGTGCATGAGTGGATGGGACTTGAAAACACAATAAAAATGCACTGGAGAACCGGGGGACATGCACAGGGAGTAATTGACTGGATGGGGCTATTGGATTATGCGGACCAGTATTTCTATAATAAGGACGTTGAAAGCAATCTTGATATAAATCCTTATCCAAATACCGTTATCCCGGTATTCTGGGAGCCCCCGCAAGATTAACCAATGAAGGACGAAAAATAAATTCTGATCAGAAGGATATTTATAATAAATTTGTACAAATCGACAATTGAAAATCCAATCAACTAATAATAACCTAAACCTAACGAAATGAAAAAAGCTGGAATTTTATTCATCGTATCACTGATTGCATTCAGTGCCCTGGCACAGGAAGAAAACTGGAAAGATCTTTTTAATGGAAAGAACTTCAAAGGCTGGGAACAGCTTGACGGAACAGCTGAATATAAGGTAGAAAACGGAGAGGTTGTAGGCATATCCAAGGTTGGAATTCCTAATTCTTTTATGGCTACAAAAAAGGATTACGGGGATTTTATCCTGGAGTATGAGATGAAGATGGACCGGACTCTGAATTCAGGAGTACAGTTCAGAAGTACAAGCCATCAACCTGATGGATCAGCCCGTGTCAATGGTTACCAGGTAGAATGCGATGATCATGACGACCGTCCATGGGCCGGAGGCGTTTATGGAGAAGCTTCATATGGCTGGCTGTATCCGATGTCCTATAATATGAAAGCTACAAAGGCTTTTAAAAGAGGGGAATGGAACAAGGTAAGGATTGAAGCTGTTGGAAACTCAATACGTACTTATGTCAATGGTGTTAATTTTGCCAACCTGGTCGATGACAGAAGAAGCGAAGGCCTTATTGCTCTTCAGGTTCACGGAATAGGAGATAATGAAGAAAAAGCAGGAAAAGAGATCAGGTGGAAGAATATCCGGATATTGACCGATAATCCAGCAGCACACCGGATTACAGATGTGAAATTGGGACCTGAAGTAAGTTACCTTAAGAACGAGCTTACCGAGGCAGAGAAAGAGAAAGGCTGGAAACTTCTTTGGGATGGTAAAACATCAGAAGGTTGGAAAGGAGCTCGGCTGGATAAATTCCCGGAAGAGGGATGGACCATTGAAGACGGGATACTGACAGTAGCTGAAACCGGTGGTGCAGAGTCCAGAGGAGGCGGAGACATAATAACAACCCGTAAATACAAAAGTTTTATCCTTGAGGTTGATTTCATGCTCACAGAAGGTGCAAACTCCGGGATTAAGTATTTTGTTGATCCTGAACTTAATAAAGGTCCCGGATCTTCTATAGGCTGTGAGTACCAGATCCTGGACGACAGAAACCATCCGGATGCCAAAAAAGGTGTATCAGGAAACCGTACACTTGCCTCTTTGTATGACCTCATCAAAGCAGATGCATCATTTTATGGAGAGGACAACAGGCCTAAGCGGGTGAATGGTATCGGTCGATGGAACCGTGCCCGGATCGTGGTAAAAGGTAATAAAGTTTCACATCATCTTAACGGAGTGAAAGTAGTTGAATACAAAAGGGGAACCCAATTGTGGAAGGCCATTGTTGCTTACAGCAAATATAACGTGTATCCTGGGTTTGGTGAATCAGAAGAGGGATACATACTGCTGCAGGAGCATGGTGATGAGGTAAGCTTCAGGAATATTAAAATTCTTGAGCTCGAATAACTTATTTCAGAAAGGCTGATTCGGAAAATATAGGTCCATCAGCTTATAAAACTGATCCGGCTGAAGTTACTCTTAGAAATCAGTACCCCTGAACTTTTATAGAGAAGCCCGAACAGGCGACCTAAATGAAGTATAACTAAAATAAAATGTGCTGATGAGAGTTTTAACATATACTGTAGCAATGCTGTTGTGCGGGATATTTGTCCAGGCACAGAATCTGGAGAAGCTTAATACACATGCGTATATCTGGGAGGATCTTACGGTTACTAAAACGAATTCCGGAGAAAGGCGGCAGGTTTTTGAAGGATATACAAAATCCCTTATCTATTTCGAGGTTCATGTAAGCACCCTGAACCCGGGAAATGCTCCTCATGCAAGTCATGTTCATTCCGACATGGAAGAGCTTATAATTGTGAAAGAGGGACTCCTGGAAGCGAGTATTAATGGTACTAAAAAAGTTCTTGGTGCCGGGAGTGTAATTCTTGCTTGCATAGGTGATGATCATGGTTTGCGGAATGCAGGTGACTCAGAGGCGACGTATTATATCTTGCGGTGGAGAACAAAAGATCCTGCGGATATGAAACGCTCTAAAGAGGCCGGAGGTTCACAATTTTACGACTGGAATGAAGTTGAGTATGAAACTACCTCAAAAGGAGGGAAACGGCAGATTCTCCAGCGCCCTACTGCCCTCTTCGAGGATCTTGAAATGCATGTAACGACACTGAATGAGGGCGTTATGAGCCATGCTGAACATGTCCATGAATCAGAAGAAATTATCCTTGTTATAAAGGGTGAGGTTGAGGAAAGCATTAACGGGACCACCTATAAAGG
>DRHS01000090.1 GCA_011053095.1 Bacteroides sp. | reverse complement strand
GTATTAAGGAATAGAACTTCATACTTCATCAATGGGAAACAGAAAAAGAGAAGCATGGTAAAATACGCAGTATTGATCTGGGCAGTGGTACTGATTTCAATCCGGTTGTTCGCCTCAGGAGGATCAGGTCCGGTAGAAAAAATGAATGTAATTTTTATACTGGCGGATGACATGGGCTGGAGTGATTGCACCTTGTACGGGACAACGGATCTGTATGAAACACCTAACCTTGAAAGGCTTGCTGAGCGGGGACTTACCTTTACCAATGCCTATGCAGCCAGTCCCCTGTGCTCACCCACCAGGGCCACCATTATGACCGGACAGGCCACGGCAAGGAACGGGTTTGTTAACCCTTCCGGGCATACGGCCACTGTGAGGCTTGAACCGGGCGTATCCAGCAAAGCCGCTCCCGGCGATAAGGCGACGAAGGTCAGTACAGTTACACGACTGGATACAAAGCTGCCAACCCTGGGTAAACTGTTGAAGGCAAAAGGCTATGCCACCGGTCATTTCGGGAAATGGCACCTCGGATCAGAACCCTATTCACCGCTTGAACATGGATTCGATGTGGATATTCCCCACCATCCCGGACCTGGACCGGCGGGTTCTTATGTCGCTCCCTGAAGCTTCCGTCATATCAAGGCAAACTATCCGGGAGAACATATCGAGGATCGCATGAGTGAAGAAGCGGTTGCCTGGATGAAGTCGGTAAATGGTGAAAAGCCGTTTTATATGAATTACTGGATGTTTTCTGTACACGGACCCTGGGGTGCCAAGGAAGAACTGATCGAGAAGTACAGGCAAAAAGTAGACACCAACCGGTTGCAACGATCACCATCTTACGCCGCCATGATAGAGTCGCTTGATGATGCAGTGGGTGTTTTATTGGATGAGCTCGACAGGCTGGGTATTGCCGAACGGACCGCCATAATTTTCCTCTCGGATAACGGGGGCACCAAGCACATCGGTTTACGTGAGAAGACTTCAAATGGAGAAGATTTCTTGGCTGCCCCTACCCATAATTCACCCCTAAAAGGGGGAAAAGGGACCATGTTTGAAGGAGGCATCCGGGTTCCCTGCGTAATCATATGGCCGGGCCGCACCGTTCCCGGGAGCAGGACCGATGCCAGGATACAGTCAACCGATTTTTACCCGACCATTCTTAACCTGCTGGGCGTATCCATTCCCGGGGATCACCCGGTGGATGGTGCCGATATTTCACCGGCTATGGGAGATACCGATTGGAAGAGGAAAGAGCCAATGTTCACATACTTCCCAAGTCCACCGCAAGGGGTTCCTGACTGGCTGCCTCCTGCTATCTCAGTTCACGAGGATAATTGGAAAATGATCCGGCTATTCCACCAGGGTGAAAACCAGGAGCACGACTACCTTTTATACGATCTGGATGCAGACATCGGTGAAACCACTAACCTTGCAGGCAGGTATCCGAAAAGGGTGAAGAAGATGGATAAGTTGATCGAGGATCACCTTAAGGAAACGAAAGCCATTGTTCCACTGCCCAATCCTGATTTTAATCCTGAGCAATACCGGCCCGAGTGGATCGGCAAGCAACGCAACAAAAGAATTATAACACCCAATGAGAGGAGATAAAAGGCTGATCCGGCACACGAGGAGATCAAGGCTTCCCTGTCTGCAAGAATGGACAGTTGGTTCGAGGAAATTGACAAACCTGCCATATTGTTTGAAAGTACAGAACCTTGACAATACCTGCAACTGCAAGATCGGAGCCGGTCATGCCAGCGTGATTGACATTGTCGAAGAACAGTATTCCACCAACAATGATCCCAGGGCAGAATCTCCCATGGGACAGCAGAGTGTGATCCCGATTGAAAATTACCTATAAATCTAAAAAATGAATGAAACACAAAATCATTAAAACCATCAACACAATTGTATTACTGTTAATTGCAGCAAATTTTACTTCTGCGCAAACAAACCAATTACCAACACCCGATTTGGCAAATGTGAAATCATTGCAAGAGGATACCATGAAATGGCAGACGACAGGCTTCAAACAGGCCAACACGATGGGTGGAGGCGAAGCGCCAATTTCGGATACCGGGAAGTTTCGTGTTTTCGTGTTAATGGGACAATCCAATATGCAGGGTGCCGGAAGGGCCAATGAACTGGAAGCACCCTATAATGAAAATCATGAACGCATCAGAATCTGGGCGAATGGAAGGTGGGAATACTTTGTGCCAAGTATGCGATTTGGGCCGGGTGTGTCATTCGCGCATCAGCTTGCCGAATTCTGGCCGGATGATAACATAGGCATCATCAAGGTTGCTTCAGGCGGAACGGGAATATGCGGTTTCGAGAAGGACTGGTCTTATGAACGGGCCCAGCTCACCTTTGACGGGGATAAGGGTCCCTTATATGAGGACCTGATGAACGCTGTTGCTGAGGCAAAGCTCATTTCAGAGCCTGAGTTTTGCGGCTTTTTCTGGAAACAGGGCGCCGCCGATGGAACGAAAAAAATCCTCGCGAATGCATATTATGATAGGTTCAAACAGCTTATTTCAGACCAGCAGGTAGACCTTGGTGTCCCGGATCTTCCGACATTTGTTCCGGTTTACGCGAATGACAAGGATTTGCTCAATTTTCTACTGGCCAATATGAATGAGGAGGACTTACTCAAAGCTAAAAACGCGGCAAGCAAACCTCCGGAGAATGACGAGGAATTGCTCAAAGCGATACTATCCTACATTAATGACCAGAGCTTGTCTGAAGCTAAAAGGCTGGGAGGCAGTCGTCCGTACCACGCAACCGTAATGCATGCACAGAACAGGTCAGGTCGGGAGATACCCGGGGTTACCGCTCTTTATCCCGGCAGGTTACCCATAGGAGCAGATGGAACCCACTACAGCTCCGATGGCTATATCACCCTCGGAAAAATCACAGCCTCCGCCGTAGAAGAATTTTACATGGGTATAGACAAAACTCACCTCGAAGCTGCCATACAACAAGCCCAAATTGAAGTAAATGCCCAGGCAGAAAACATAGGGGATCAACTGGGGCAATACAGCCAGGCAATTTTCGATGCTGCCACCAATGCCATTGCAGTAGCCCGGGAAGCATTGGGCAATGACCTGACAAAAAGCGGATTGGATTATGCCCTTAATACATTGGCTGTACAAATGGAGCAGTTTGTCCCTTTTATAATCTACAAAGCTCCTCTCGATTCTGCCATTCAACAGGCCCAGGTTGTGGTAAGTGCCCAGACCGAAAATATAGGGGATAAACAGGGTCAATACACCCAGGCAACATTCGATGCAGCAACAAATGCCATAGCAGCTGCCCAACAGGTACTGGACGCTGCCAAACAGCAAAATCAAATAGATGAAGCATTGGCAACCCTGGAAGATAATATGGCCAGTTTTGTTCCAAATGCAAGGGATGTTCCGGAATTTGCTGCCCTTCAGGATGCATTAGACAGCGCACGTGAAAAAGTTGATTCTGCTAAAGTAGGAAACGGGACCGGGGAATATTCCCAGGACGTTTTTAATATTGCAATAAATTCGATAATTGATGTTCAAAATGTGCTGGATACGGCTACTGTTCAGTCCGTCATTGATGCGTGGATTCTGACTTTAGACGCTGAAATGGCCAAATTCCTGCCAAATGTAACCGGTATTCATAATGCAGAATTCACCGATCTGAGAATCTATCCAAATCCGGTATCAGATATGCTTTTTGTAAGTGCTGATAATCTGGTGGGAATCAAGATAATAGACTTGAGCGGAAGGGTGCTCATTCAAAAGGAAACAGAAAGCAACAGGATTAACGTCAGTGCATTGCAGAATGGCATTTATTTTATCCAGATAGTAAAGAATGATAATTCCGTGGGAACAGGACGTTTCGTAAAACGGAAGCATTAAGGAACATTATTGAACCGGTAAGAGATTTTATACTGCAGAGAAGTAATATATGATTAACAAATTATACTACATGAAATACAGGAGAAACACATTATGAAAAAAAAGTGGATATGTTTTGTGGCTATTAGCTTAGTCGTGACTATGGTATTTGCGCAGACCGAAGAAGAAAAGCTAGCGAGCTGGCTTAAGAAATACCCTGAAGCAGATACCAACAAGGACGGCGTCTTGACTAAAGAAGAAGCAAAAGCCTACCAAATGAAACTTCAGGCAAAAGAACAAAAGGAAGAATTGCCAGCTCCTACCCATGCTGACGTTGCCTATGGACCTGACCCCATGAATATTCTTGACCTGTGGCTGGTACCTTCCGATAAACCAACCCCTTTGCTGGTCGATATTCATGGAGGTGGATTCAGGGGCGGGGATAAAAGCAAAATCAGCGGTGACTTGATTAAGAATATGATCAACGCAGGAATCTCCGTAGTTTCTATAAACTACCGGCTCACTGAAGAAGGACTTATTGCCGAAGGAAATAACATGTATCCGGCTCCCATGCATGATGGGGCAAGGGCACTTCAGTTTTTAAGATATAATGCCGCCAATTATAACCTGGATAAAACGAGGTTTGCAGCTACCGGTGGTTCTGCAGGAGGGTGTATGTTAATGTGGCTGGGGTTTCATGATGATCTGGCAAAACCCGGTCATGAAGACCCCGTTCTCCGGGAGTCTTCCCGTCTCCAGGTACTTGCACCAAGGGGCGGCCAGACCAGCGTGCATGGCCCGACGCTGTTTAAATGGTTCGGGGTAAACTCCCTGAACCTGAGCAGGAAAGAAGGCGTAATACAAAGTTCGACCGTAGATGATATCAGTCCAAAACAACTGGCTCTTGGTCTGGATGCTTCTCCCATCACTCATCTGACACCGGATGATCCGCCGATCTATCTTTATTATAATAGTCCGAACGATCCTGTAGATGAGACAACCTTATGGCCGGTATGGGTACATCATCCCATGTTTGGAATTAAGCTCAAAGACGCAATGTGGTACGTGGGCATGGAATGTCATCTGGAATATAAAGGCGGTCCGACTGTAACTGATTTCGTATCCCAGCAGGATTTCATCATTCGCAAATTAAAATCATTGCCTGTGGAAGGGGATACTGAGGCAAAGAAATGGAAGACGGTAGGTCTCGGGCAGGCGAACAGCATGGGTGACGGCGAAGCAGCGGTTCCTAAAAACGGGAAGTTTCGCGTTTTCGTGTTAATGGGACAATCCAATATGCAGGGTGCCGGGCGAGCGAATGAACTGGAGCCGCCCTATACTGAAAAGCACGATCGCATAAGAATCTGGGCAAACGGCAGATGGGAATACTTTGTGCCTACCCATCGATTTGGGCCGGGTGTGTCATTTGCTCACCAGTTGGCCGAATACTGGCCGGACGATTATATAGGGATCATAAAGGTCGCAAGCGGAGGAACCGGAATATGCGGGTTCGAGAAGGACTGGTCATTTGAGCGGGCTGAACTTACTTATGACGGGAAAAAGGGGCCTCTGTATGAGGATCTGATGAATGCGGTAGCCGAAGCTGAGAAAATTTCAAAGCCGGAGTATTGCGGCTTTGTATGGAAGCAGGGTGGTGCCGACGGATGGAGAAAAGAACTTGCACTTGCTTATTACGACAGGCTCAATCAGCTGATTTCGGACCTGCGCACGGACCTCGGAGTCCCGGAGCTACCTGTATTTATTCCCTCCTACATGGATGACGAGAACCTGCTCAAAGCTGTTCTGGCCAACCTGAGCGAGGAGGACTTGCTCAATGCTAAAAAGTCGGCAGGTGAATCTCCGGAGAACGATCAGGAATTGCTCAATGCCATTCTGTCCTTTATGAATGAAAAGGACGCCTCCGAACTCAGGAAGTCTACAGGAAAACGTCCCTACATAACAACTGTCATTGCGGCACAGAACAGGGCAGGGCGGGAAATTCCCAAGGTTACCACTCTATATCCTGGCAGGTTGCCCATTGGAGCGGATGGAACCCACTACAGCTCGCAGGGCTATATCATGCTCGGGAAGATCACAGCCTCGGCGATAGAAGAATATTACCAGGCAAAATAATTCTACCGAACGAAAACTCACATAGTATGAAAAGTCACCAGAACAATAATAAAAGAATCATGAAAATCCTCAATACCATTATTATACTGTTAGTAGCATCAAATTTTACCTATGCCCGGAAAAATCAATCACGAACAACAGATGGGGCAGGTGAGAAATTAACGCAGGAAGAGGCGGCAACGCCGGACAAGAAAATCAAGGTGTTTGTTCTATCGGGCCAATCCGGTATGGCGGGCTTTGGCGACAGCAAGAAACTATCCGATGCCATGCGAAAAGGCAACGACCGTATATTGATGTTCGAGGATGGGGAATGGCAACCGTTAAAGCCATTTAAAGTTTACCACGAGAAATATATGAAGCAGTTTGAGCTGACCGAATTCTCTTTCGGCCCAGAGATTCCCTTCGCCTATGCTATGGCCGAAGCGTTTCCGGACGAGACCATCGGAATTGTTAAACAGGCCGCTGGTGGTGCGGGCGTGTTGACGTGGCATCCGAATTGGACGGCGGAGCAGGCGGATCGCACAGGAGATGGATCAAGGGGCAACCTCTTCAAGGCATTGACGGATAAGGTCAATGCGGCTACCGCCAGCGCGGACTGCGAACTCGCGGGCTTCGTTTGGATGCAGGGTGCCAAAGACATGGCCTTCGTAGACGTAGCCAAAGAATACCTGCAGAATCTCCAGGCCATGGTCGCTGGCGTGCGGAAAGAGGTTGGAGCGGAAGATATGCCCTTCCTCTACACTACTCACCGACCTGGCGCGGCAAACATTCCCGACGACCTGAGTGATGTGGTTCCAACAGTAATCGAGGGTAGGCGCCCCGGAGGTATGTTTGTGCTCAAGGCCCAGTGGGATGCCCAGGAGGCCATACCGAACGCCAAGATGATGATTATCCGGGATATGGAAAAGCACGTTGATGGCACTCACATGAGTTCAGCGGCCATCTTGGAGCTAGGTGGGATGCTCGCCAATGCCTATCTTGATATGGGAAAATAGTTTTTTGGGAAAATTACCCTAAACAAGCAAGTTATTTCACTTAAATACATAGGTATCATGTCAAATAACAGAAGAGATTTTCTTAAAATATTTGGAAGTGGAGCTGCCACCTTTGGACTCGGTGGAATGACTTATTCTTCCTGCTCATCAATCGCCGATGATTCTGTTTCATCACCAGAGCAAATCCTTGAAGTCTCCCAGGACGGAGCAATTGTTGAGACCCGTTCAAGGAAAGTGAGAGGCTACCGCCGAAACGGAATATACACTTACAAGGGGATTCCTTACGGGGGGCCGACATCGGGGAAGAACCGTTTTATGGCGCCTACATCACCCGAGCCATGGGCTGGAATAAGGAATGCCATGGATTGGGGTCCATCCGCACCACAGCCCAAAACCATGGGTGTGTATCTGAATGCCCCGGTTAATCCCGACATGAACCCCTTCAGTAGGGGATTCACATACCACGGGAGCGACAATAGTTATGGCGAGGATTGCTTGTTTATCAATGTCTGGACC
>DRHS01000089.1 GCA_011053095.1 Bacteroides sp. | reverse complement strand
TCCATGGAGAGCAGGAAAATTCCTTCCTATGGATGGAGGCGTACGGGTACCCTTTTTTGTAAACTGGCCGGGCCAAATTAAACCAGGCAGCTCCGATGAGGTGGTTGCCCTTTATGATTTTCCCGCTACAGCCTGTGAACTTGCCGGAATTGATCCGCCATTTACCGATGGAAAGAGCCTGGTTCCCTTGATTATGGGAAAATCAGATGATAATGCTTCCTTGCATCAATACCTATACTGGGAGAATGGCTCCCGCGGACATCATTCCCAGGCTACCCGGTTCCGTAACTGGTATGCCTTCAGGGAACATCCGGACAAACCTCTCCAATTATGGGATCTCTCCACCGACATATCATGTAAAGATGATGTTGCCGGTTCAAATATGAAAATCGTCAAAGAAGCATTGCAAATCTTTAACAATAGTCATGAACCAAGCGAATGGTATGTAAATCCTGGAGAAGCGGTAGAATTCATTGAACGTAAAAAGTTGAAAGCCCAAAGTGCGGGAACCATCCAGAGAGGAGTGACAGCCAATTCCTTATATCCAGAAGATCTAATTGAAAATCCTTAGTTTTTGCCAAATAACTGTTACCGGGACCGAATTACTGAATAGTCCCTTTATCGGACCTGCACTGTTGGACTAATTTGTACATTTAAGGATAATTAATATGAAAATTCCGAAAATGATGAAGTATTCAATGTTCATAATGGTCGTTCTGTTCGTTTGTTCCAGCTGTGGACGCAAGCAAAAAACAGAGAATACAAAGCCAGATATAGTATTTATCCTGATTGATGATCAGGCATGGAATGTGCTGAGCAAGGACGGACGCTATACCTTTCTGGAAACACCAAACCTGGATCAGCTGAGCAGAGAAGGCCTGGTGTTTGAGAATGCCTTTGTAACCACATCACTGTGCTCGCCAAGCAGGGCCTGCTTTATGACCGGGTGTTATGCTCATACCAATGGAGTTTACATTAATGAACACCGTGATCCTGATCCGGATGTACCGTTTCTTCCCAAAGTGCTTCAGGAGGCAGGGTATGAGACGGCATTCTTCGGGAAATGGCATATGAAGCCTGGATCAGAACCCAGGGAAGGATTTGATTATTGGTTGAGCTTTGACGGGCAGGGTAAGTATATCGATCCGGATCTGAATGAAAACGGCCGCGAATTTATTGAAGAAGGTTATATGACAGATATTCTAACCGATTATGCTGTCCGCTGGATGGAGAAACCACGGGAAAAACCTTACTGTCTGTTTCTCTGGCATAAAGCGGTACATGGGCCCTTTACCCCGGCTCCTCGCGATTCTGCTGCATTCCCGGATGCCATGATCCCGGAATATGAAAACTGGTATGATGATATGGAAGACAAGCCTGAATGGATAAGAAGAGGATGGGTGTATGGAGTGCATAATAAGCCCTGGAAGGAAAGCGAAGGGAAACCAGTGCCCGGAAAAATTGAACCTCGTCCCTGGGATCCTAAGCATCCGAGAATGATGAATTATCTCAGGGCAATGCTGGCAGTTGATGATAGCTACGGGCGAATCAAAAAGACCCTTGAAGAGTTAGAAACCCTGGACAACACGATTATCGTATTTGGCAGCGACAACGGTTTTTTTATCGGGGCCCACCAAAGGGGAGATAAGAGGCTTATGTATGAAGAATCTCTTCGTATCCCTTTGATGATGAGGTATCCGGGGATGATAGAAGCGGGAAGCAGCAACTCTGAATTTGTTCTGAGTATTGATGTCGCCCCGACCCTCATTGAACTTGCCGGTGCGGAAATACCCTCTGAAATGCAGGGTGCTTCTCTGGTTCCCCTGCTTAAAAATGAAGTTGTCGACTGGCGGAAATCCTTCCTGTATGAATACTTCCAGGAAGCTTACGCTCCCGGGTTTGTAACAATATCAGGGGTAAGAACTAAGAAATATAAGTATATTGAGAGTCCCAATCTGCCGGATGATATAAATGAGTTATATGACCTTGAAAATGATCCGGGAGAGATGGATAACCTGATAAACAGCCCGGAATATCTAACCATAAGATCAGAGATGATCGCAGAAATGGAGAAACTGAAAGCTGAAACGGGGTACTTTGATCCGAAGGTATATAAATAATGATCACGATAATTTCTATAATATGAATCGCACTGCTTTGATTATCAGATTCCCAAGGGTAATCCTTCTATCAATCCCGCTAATCCTTTTTCAGATTCCGACCGCCTACAGTCAGGTGAAAGTTTGGGAAGGAACAGTTACCATACCCACTTACGGTTGGGAAGATGATGTGAATCCAAAATTCTGGGCTATGGAAGCGGGGGCCAAGGGTGCCACCACAGTAAAAGCTTCCATTACATATCCGTACAATATGCAGGATCATCTTTCCAGAAAGCTGGAGGATGTTACCTATAAGGCGATCTTCCTGGAAAATGAGTACTTAAAAATAACCTGTTTGCCGGAACTGGGCGGCAGGCTGCATTCAATATATGACAAGACCACCGGGCAGGAAGCCTTTCATAAAAATGATGTAATAAAACCCAGTATGATTGCCATGCGGGGTGGTTTTATCAGCGGTGGGATAGAATGGAATGCGGGACCGCAGGTGCACACTGTAACCATTCTTTCTCCGGTGGATGTACTTTTCGGTGAAAATGAAGATGGTTCAGCCTACATTGAGGTAAGTAACCTGGAGAAGAGCCTTAGAACCAGGTGGACGGTACGGGTCACCCTTCATCCGGGAAAGGCCTTGCTTGACGAGGATATACGGATCTATAATCCGACAGATGCAATGAACCCTTACTACTTCTGGAACTGTACAGCTTTCCCGCAATTGAAAGGGACCCGGTTTATCTATCCAATGAGTATGGGTACCGACCATTTTGGTATAAGATACTTTAACTGGCCCGTAAATGAAGGCAATGATCTCTCCTGGACCAGAAACTACGAAGAAGCATCATCAATTTTTGCAGTTGACTGTGCATACGATTTTTTCGGGGCCTATGATGTGGATATGGACAGGGGTATCGTGCAGGTGGCCGATCATAACGAACATCCGGGTAAAAAAGCCTGGACCTGGGGACAGGGAGAGTACGGTCGCGTCAGTATGAAAAACCTGGGGGATACCCGCCCGGAATACATTGAAGTCCAAAGCGGGCCTTTGCAAACGCAATCAGATTATGGAATGCTATCACCCGGGGCCGCCGTTTCATGGAAAGAATACTGGTATCCCGTGCATGGACTGAATACCGGATTTGAGTATGCCACGGATAAGGTTGCCGTACAAACCTTACACGGGGACAACAAAATTGGTGTTACCATGATTTCAACCGAGGTCTTTGAAGGAGTGAGTTGTGTTGTTTTGGCGGAAGGCAAGGAAATCCAGCGACAAAAAGCGGACCTGTCCCCATTAAGGTCTGTTACACTGGAATTGAATAAAAGCAATAACGATACAGTTACCATATTATTGGAAACGGAAAACGGCGATGTACTGGCCGAATTCAGATCACCTCTTTCTTTACCGCGGGTTGATCCCATTGAAGCGGCCACCTACGTAAACAAAGCAGATGATTTACTTACTGTGGAGGAAACTTACCTTAAGGCACAAATGTATGACAGGGCATTGGATCGCATAAAAGCCAGGAAACATTACAATGAAGCCCTTCGTGCTGATTCATTGCATTTAGCTTCAATTCGTAATCTCGCTATTCTGGATTTTGAACAAGGGTTATACGAGGATGCTGAAACGGGTCTGACAAAGGCCTTGAAACAGATTCCCAACGATGACGGACTTGCCTGGTATTTCCTGGGGTTGTGCCGTTTAAAGAAAGGTGACATTGAAGGAGCGTCGAAATGCGGATTCAAAGCATCAAGATGCCAGGGTACAGTGGCAAGGGGATTTGATCTGGTAGGCAGAAGTTGCATGATGGAAAAACGGTTCCAGGATGCAAAAAAGTACTTTGAGAAAGCCTACCGTTCAGATTCGAATGATCCGATGCTATATCACCATTATCTGCTGGCCTTATTTGCCTCAGGCGAAAGGGGGATAGCAGCTCAACTGGCAGCAAAGCGTATAGCAGAGTATCCTACAGAACTTACCCCCCGGTTTATTCTGATAGTTTCAGGCCAGGACAGGGATCAGCATATCCGTATGGTAAGGGATTATGCTGGCGAAGTTGATTTCGAGATACTGGAAACGAGTCTGGTTTTTTCAGGGATCGGGCTTGTTACAGAGGCCATAGATATCCTGGAATCAGCTTGCATCGATCCTGTATCGCCTGAAGGACGGGATCATCTGGTCCAGTACCAGCTTGCCTATCTGAATCACCTGAATGGGAATGAACAGGAGGCTGCCGGATATCTGGAAAAAGCAAATTCCAGTTATCGTGATTTCATTAACGCATCGCGGCCAGAAATGGAAGATGCACTTTTATTCGCCCTGGAAATGAATGAAAGAGATGCAGTGGCTTCCTACCAGTTGGGTAATCTTTACGCAAACTTCGGCCGGCTGGGAGAAGCTGAAAGGTTCTGGATCAAATCTATTGGAACAGAGACTTCCATGAGCATTCCATGGCGGAACCTCGGGCTGTATTACTGGGTCGTTATGAACGACCATGAGAAATCAGAATTGTGTTTCCTCAGTGCCATAGAGGCCAGGCCGCTGGACCAGACTCTTTACCGGGACCTGGCTAAGGTCCTGGTAGATAACAACAGGACTAAGGAAGCGATCACCCTTCTTGAAAAGATGAAATACCAGGGGACAAAACGGTCGGACGTGATCATTGACCTTGCCCAGTATTATCTTGATGATGAAAGATATGATGAATGTATTGATCTGTTGGTTTCAGTCCCCTATTTCGTGAATTGGGAAGGATCCAGTATCACCTGGGATATCTTTAACAGGGCCAATGTCAATAAGGGTGTCCTGCTGCATGAAAGCGGCGATTACCAGTCAGCCCTCAAGGCATTTGAAAAGGCCCTTACCTTTCCCGAAAACCTGGGAGTGGGCCGGTCCATGCGGACTGAGGAGGCGATGGCCTGGTTCTGGAAAGGAAAGTCACTTAAAAAACTGGGTAAAAACACAGAGGCAATCACGGCCTGGAATACAGGCGCCTCAGGCTTTGATGGGTCGGAAGAACAAAACAACTATAAGAAACTCTGCTCTGATATGCAATAAAATGTTCATAACCAGAAACCTGAGTTTTGTATTAATATTATGGATATCCCTTAATAGCATGCAATGCAGTCCACCCGGCAAAGACCAGCATTCATATTCAGTCAGAAGACTGGAAAACCCTCCGGAAATCAATGCTGAATATGGTAAGGAGATATGGAAAAATACCAGCCTGATTACCCTGGATAATTATATGGGTGACAGGCCCGACCATTTCCCGGTAACAGAAGTGAAGCTTCGCTACGATAAGGATAATATATATGTTATTTTCAGTGTAATGGACAGGTATATCAGGGCTGTGGCAAAAAAGACCCATGGAAAGGTATGGGAGGATAGTTGTGTTGAATTCTTTTTTTCGCCGGGGACTGATGTTGAACGGGGTTATTTTAATATCGAAACTAACTGTAAGGGTGTTTTTCTGTTTGCATATCACCAAGGAAATGGCAAGTCCGGATTTGTCAGTGAGGACGACTGTAAAAGAATAAGAATTTCCCACTCACTTACAAGAGATGTGGAAGAGGAATATGCTGAACCTGAGAACTGGATTGTTGAATACAGTATTCCTGTTTCCGTACTATCGAATTATTTGCAGGTCGAGGATCCGGGACCAGGGGTGAGCTGGAGGGCTAATTTCTATAAGTGTGCCGACAAAACCTTACATCCGCATTGGCTTACATGGGCTCCCGTGGATTATCCCCGGCCCAGGTTCCATCTGCCAGAATTTTTCGGCAGGCTTGAATTTAAATAACAATTTGAAAATGAAACACATACGCGTCCTATTACTCCTGGTTGGGATTTTGCCGGGAATGAGTGCTCTGGGGAATGGAAAGATTGATCTTTCCCATGGATATATTCTTGAAAACAGTTTTGCCAGGTATGTTTTTGAACCGGCGGGAATGGGATTATCTGCCATGATCGATCTGGAAACGGGGTACAATCACATTGATCCCGTCGACGGGAACTATCTCTTATGGGAAGTCGTATTTGGAAAGGGGACTCAACGTCCTGCAATTGACAACAATTATAAACCCTGCAGTTATGGGAGTGTAACCAGGAGGACAAATGGTGACCAGGTGCTTATCCTGGAATGGAATGATCTCCGCTTCTGGGAAGAGGACAGTATCTGCTCGGTAAAGGTTACCATAGAATTGCCGGAAAACGATGGGGTGGCAAAATGGGGGATTTCGGTAAGCAATCAATCAGATTACTGGGGACTCTGGCAAGTTGCCTGTCCCGCGATTATTGGCTTTCCAGCTTCCGGCAGGTATGATTTTGCCAAACCTGTGACCGGAACCGGCGGACATTTACTTAAAAACTGGGAAGGTTCCTTAAAACAACGCTCACCATCCGGTTTTTTCCCCATGCAGTTCCTGTCATTAAACTCAGGAACCAATGGGATCTACTTTTCAAGCAATGATGGTGAATCGAGGGCAAAAGATTTTTTCGTTGACTCAAAAGACAAGAAGCTGTCACTGATCAGGTACCCTGAAAATATGGGAATTACCGGCTCCGATCTTCCAGGTTATTACCAGGTGTCTTTTGGACCCTACCAGGGCGGATGGCTTAATGCTGCTCACCGGTATCGTGAATGGGCTATGAATCAGGTCTGGACAGCCAGGGGACCCATATCCCAAAGACCCGGCTTCCCGGAGATTGCCACCAATGTTGGTTTCTGGGTTCGCGATACCTGGGTTTGGGACCTGCCACCGGATGTTGATAAGGATACCGGAGATCCATTTTCATGGAGACGGGATGAGCGTGATCCCCACGAAATGAACCTGCCATTCCTGAGTGCTATGAGAACAATGGATGTCCCGATTGCCTTTCAGTGGTATGGATGGCATAATGTTCTGTTTGACAATAACTACCCCCATTTCCTGCCACCCTTAAAAGGTTTCAGGGAACGGGTGGCTGAACTGGTGGATTCAGGAGCGCTTATTGTACCCTATATTAACGGATTAAGCGCCGATAGCAAGACATATGACTGGTACAGGCTCGATCCTCATGCCATTAAAGACCAGGCGGGCGGGTTGCATCAAAAATTTTACAGGGATGGTGCAGGAAGGTTGACACCGATGTGCCCCAATCAGAATTACTGGCATTATACCATAAATAATGTGGTCGACAGTATCATCAACGTTTATGGAGCCAACGGGATCTACATGGATGAAATTTCGTGTAATTCGCATGAACTCTGTTTCAATCCTGATCACCGGCATCCATTGGGCGGAGGCCGGTACTGGGCGGACGGGTACCGCAAGCTCTACCGCAAAACACTGAATATTGCCCATCAGACCGGTAAACAAATTAGCTGTGACGAGATCATAGAAGATCTCATTGGCAGATTCAGAAGTGATGACAATATCTTTACCGTTCTGATGGGCAATATTC
>DRHS01000088.1 GCA_011053095.1 Bacteroides sp. | reverse complement strand
TTCTATTAATGCAGTGCAATATCTGAGTCAACCGGTGGACCTTGATTCCATTAAGATAAACGTGCCGCATGAAAAAACATACCAACTTAAATTTGATCCTGAATAATTAACACTATGCGTACTTTGTTTATTATAAGCGGCTTATCAGGATCCTACTTCGCTAATATTCTGTTAAATCCGAACTTATTTGAATACTCACGAGCCTGATGCATGAAGGCCTGCATCCTTAGTTCAATAGCAGTATCCTCCTGTCCGTCGTAAGGAATATTGAGATAGGGCAGATCATTATGATCCTTTTTGAAATCCCTCGAAACAGCTGATACCAGAGTTCCCGGCATGCATGTGAATGGCAGGATATTGGCTATACCCGATATCCCGGTTTGTGCAAGCAAGACCGAGCTGCCAATATTCAGGGCCGGATCGCCGTCGTAATGCTTATGAACATAATTACCGCAGGAATCCAGCATATCCTTTACCGAAAGTTCCCTCTCATCATCAATCAGTCCGTGTACTGCGCTATAGAGCTTGCGTGAGGTAAGGTTTTGAGCGTAAGATTGTATCCTGGATTTGATCACTCCTTTCCTGTCCCCTTTCCACCGGCTGTCTCTTGTAAACCTCAGGGTTGAATAAGCAATCCATTCAGAAAAAGGTGCAATGAATGTTTCGGCTCCGAATTTTTCAAGACGATCCACCAGATGGCCGCTGCAATACGCGTTATCCCTCATGAAAATCTCCCCCACAACAGCTATCACTGGTCTTCTTTCCCCATTGGTAAGTTGAATCACTGCGAATTTTTTTCCAGATCTCCGGATGGTTTCGACCAGGTCACCTGCCCCGCCCTCGATAGACCTGATCACATCCTGAAGACACTCGTCGTATACCTTATTAACGGAACCAGGTACCAGTTCATAGGGTCTCCGTTCCTGTTTTAATTTTCTCAGGATATCCACGGCTACGAATCCCCTCCAGGCTCTTAGTCTGAACTTTCCACCATGTTCTCCGCCAATATCATCGTAGGAAGCATCGTTACTTGGTGAAATAATTTTAGCATCTTGAAATCCCAGCTTGTCAAATAATATTCGCTGGAACCGATTGTATTGTCCAAAACGGCAGGGACCATTATGATCCGGCATTAAAAAACTGATCTTAGAAGGATCTGCACCTGGTTCCATAAGCTTTTTCAGGAAATTTCCGGTCGTACAGACCATAGGAAAACATTCCCTGGCCGAGGTATATTTACGCCCGAGTTCCAGGTCTTTTTCATCGTGCATTGGAAGAACTTCGGAAGGAACACCAACAGATCGGGCTGCAGCAGATATAGCATAAGCAGCATCGCACATGAATGGGAAATATAAGACCCGGTCAGAGGATGGAGAAGAATCCATAATTCCCGGTCGGTAAATTTCTTCCTTGAATTTTTCAGCTACCCTTGATCCTGTAAGACTGTCAAGAAAGGCCTCATAACGGGTGATCATTCCAGCATCGGCGCCATGCTCGTCGATCTCGAGCTCCAAGTAAGGCTTGCCGTTCATTTCTTCATGTACAAAATGGGCAAGGAAGGAATCCGGACCACATCTGAAATTGCCCATATAGATTGCATGCAGCTGGGAATGCTTTGAAATGTACCGCGCAGCAGCCAGAATCTTTTGCCCGTTTGGCCAGTACATCTTATTGTAATCATCGGTTATCTTTTCCTGTTCCAGAGGAAGAAAATCCATGGGGATTGGCTGAACATCCATGTTAATAAGCTTTTCCACCATTCTCATGTTTAGAGCCGGATCGCCTGTATTATAGGGCCTGCCCATTATCACAAGGCATTCCTTGTCTTCAGGGAGATTTTCCAGGACTTCCTTTCCGGTTGTTTTAACCGCCGCTTCAAATTCATCCTGCTTTTGCTGGGCAAGATTAATCGCTTTAATGGTTCGTCCTGAGGCAATGCCGAAGTTCTTTTTCATGAAGTCCGATAGTTCCTTGTTAAGAACCTTACCGAAATACCTGAAGTTAAGGGTAGGAACCAGAAGCTTTTCTTTTTGCTCCTCTATCAATGAGGGCTTTACCATAAAGGGGTAGGTCTGTATCCAGGGACAGTTATAATTTGAAGTAGGATTATCCTTTTCAGCTTTTGAATTTATGATAAAGGGTGCAAATACATAATCCACTTCTTTCCGGAACAGGTCATCGATATGTCCGTGTATAAGCTCTACAGGATAACAAGTTTCAGCTACGATCATTTCGAGGGACTTCTTGATCAGGTTATTGTCTGATTCCTCTGAAATAACAACTCTGAACCCCAGGTTTTCAAAAAATGTCCTCCAGAATGGAAATTGTTGATAGAAAACCATCAATGCCCTTGGGATTCCGATTGTAATCTTATCGCTTTTCTCTTCTTCCGCATAGCCATCTTGCAGGAGTTGATTCCGGATTTCAAAATAGTCGGTTATACCCTCTCCCTTTCCTTTGCGTTCATCTAGCTCATATTTCTCACATCTCCCGCCATAATACAGGGGCTTTTTTTCACCTTCAATTTTCACACGTCGGATTTCGCACTGATTGCTGCATTCCTTGCAGGTAAACAGAGTAACAGCAAACGGAATTTTCGAAATATCAAATCCCTTAAACCTTGTCTGAAGATTGTTATCAGTCACATATTCCCGTGCAAGAATTGCTGCTCCAACTGCTCCTGTTACATCGAAATGTGGTGGTACATGGATTTTTTTTCCGGTTACCTTTTCAAAAGCAGCCACAACGGCTTTGTTATTGGTAACTCCTCCCTGAAACAGTATGTGATCCCCAATCCGCTTTTTCCTTACGACTTTCAGGATATAATTTTTCACGATGGAGTAAGCGAGTCCCCCAATAAGATTCTCCTTCTCCACCCCTTTCTGCTGGTAGGAATTCAGGTCGGACTCCATAAACACAGTGCATCGGTCACCCATTGATGCCGGCTTCATTGCCTTCAGTGCCTTGTCTCCGAATTCTTCAACAATATTGATTCCAAGTTTCTCGGCCTGTTCCTGGAGGAATGATCCTGTACCTGCTGCGCAAACCTTATTCATCTCAAAATCCACAACCACCCCGTTGTCAATGCTGATATACTTTGAATCCTGTCCCCCGATCTCAAAGATCGTATCAACCTCAGGATCAAAGGCTATTGCTGCCGTCGCCTGGGCAGTTATTTCATTGCGTATTACATCAGCCCCTATAAAGTCTCCTGTCAGATACCTTCCCGAACCTGTTGAGCCTGCACCTTTTACCAGAACTTTATCTCCCACTTCCGTAAAAATCTCAGACATTCCCTTCCGAATGGCCTCAAGAGGCTTACTTTTAGTTGGCAGGTATCTTCGTGCAACAACTCTGTTTTCCATGTCTAACAGAACCACGTTGGTACTCAGGGAACCAACATCAAGTCCCAGGTAAACCTCAACCTTTTCGTCGCCTTCCGGCAGGGGATGCACAGTTTTATCTATTTTGATATCCGCTTCGACAAGAGGTTCATTGTAATTTCCCCGTGATTTTTCTTCTTTCAGATATTCCTCAAGCTTTACAATACCTTTAAAGTCTACAGGTTCGGATATCTTATTCCAGAGGTTCAAGGCTGCACCGATTGCTCCCATGGATGCATGGTGCTCGGGAATGATAAGATCTCCCTCAGAGGCACCCAGTAATTCCGTAAATGCCCTCACCATTCCTGCATTTGCTGCAACACCT
>DRHS01000087.1 GCA_011053095.1 Bacteroides sp. | reverse complement strand
GCTAAAACTTGAGCTTGATCAGCTGATAAATGTTGAAAGGCCTGACCTTTCTAAACAGATAGCTGAGGCCAGAGATAAGGGCGATTTATCCGAGAATGCAGAGTATCACGCTGCCAAAGAGGCTCAGGGGATGCTCGAATTGCGTATCTCCAAAATGCAGGACATTGTTGCCAGTGCCAGGATCCTTGATGAATCACAGGTAAGTACGGATAAAGTTCAGATTCTTACCAGGGTTAAAATCAGGAACACTGCTAATAATGCAGTTATGGAATACAACATTGTCCCCGAATCCGAGGCTGATCTGAAAGCCGGAAAAATGTCAATCTCCACACCCATCGCTCAGGGCTTATTGGGAAAGAAAGTAGGAGATACGGTAAAGGTCCAGGTTCCCAGTGGGGAAGTAGGATTTGAGGTTCTTGAGATATCCCTTTAGTTACAGATATGGCATCAATATTTACCCGTATTATTCAGGGTGAGATACCCTGTTACAAAATTGCTGAAAGTGAAAAGTTCTTCGCTTTCCTGGATATAAATCCGCTTGCCAGGGGACATACACTGGTAATTCCTAAACAGGAAACGGATTACTATTTTGACCTTGAGGATGATCTTCTGGCGGAAATGCAGGTATTCAGTAAAAAAATAGCCCTGGCCGTAGACAGTGTTGTTGAGTGTGAGAGGGTAGGGGTTGTCGTCCTCGGTCTTGAAGTCCCCCACGCCCATATTCATCTGATCCCCATTAACAGTCTGTATGATATCGAATTTTCAAGGCCGAAACTTAAGTTGTCGCCGGAAGAATTCGAAGAGATAGCCGAAAAGATCCGTTCGGCTCTTTAGGTCATCTGTTAAGGAGGTGGCCGGAATTATATTTTCCGCTTTGGATTCTTTGCAATAAAATCCTTCCAGCTATTGTAAGAGGTGCCGCTATTAGGGAATTCCTTCTGATAATAATGACATACAGCTGCTGCAAGTCCATCCGTAGCATCAAGGTTCTTGGGCAGCTCCCGGATCAAAAGCATATTTTGTAACATGGAGGCTACCTGCTCCTTTGATGCATTACCCTGTCCTGTAATTGCCATTTTAATTTTCTTCGGTGCATATTCAAAAATAGGCATGTCTCTCTGCAGAGCAGCTGAAATGGCAGCTCCCTGAGCTCTTCCAAGCTTTAGCATCGATTGCACATTCTTACCATAAAATGGGGCTTCGATTGCCAGTTCGTCAGGGTGGTACTGGTCGATCAAATGAAGAGTCCGGTCGAATATCTGCCGGATTTTGATATAATGGTCTTTTAACCTGGCCAGTTCAATCACACCAAGTGCAATGAGTTCGGGGGTTTTTTTCCCTCCCCGAATTATCCCGTATCCCATAATGGATGTTCCAGGATCGATCCCCAGTATGATCTTGCTTTCTATAAGATAAGATTTTATATTGCCCCGGTCAGAGAATTGATTCCCCTCAATCGTCTCCAATCTACACTTTCAGATTTCTTTGTTCCGGAACCGGTCCATTTTTCATTTTCTATATAATACAAGACCTCTTTGAGAAGTTTTTCCTCAGAGTCTCCGAAGTCAATTTTAATATCTTCCTCCACATATGAATCTGCAGGCAGACCATCATAAAAACCTCCCTCGTCCAGTCGATTTAACATCCTGAAGGTAATGGGAATCAGTGTGGAGTCAATGTATGAGACCGCATACATACCTACGGGTTTGCCATACGTGTCATCTCCGACAAGGAAAACATCAACATAGGGACTTAATCCGTTAATAAGTGCCTCGCTTGAAGATGCTGTACGTCCGGTGGTAATAAAGAATACACGCTCAGGGGTTGTACTAAGGGTGAACTCAAGCTCCTGAAATGGTTTGGATACATTACCGTCCGATTTTTTATCATTGTAGACAAACTTCACAAATGTTCCTTTGATTGCCTTAACTCCGGCAATAAGGCTGCCGAGATACTGTGCTACATTTAACTCTCCCCCGGGATTGTACCTGAGGTCTACAATCACCTCAGTGACATTATTTTCCTGGAATTCTTCAAAAACTACATCCAGTTCATTTGTTGATTCAAACAGAAAATGCTGATATACCAGGTATCCTGTTTTTACTCCATTGACATCAATCACATCTGAATATAGTACGGAATTAATGTCCACCATTTCTTTTGCCAGGGTCATTGTGCTTGTCCCTCCCTGTTTGTCTCTGAACTGGAAGGTGTTTTCAACCCCCTCTTCATCTTTTCCAAGAAGTGTGTCAATATCTATTTCAGGAGAGGGTGGAACCCCATTGATACTAAGAATTTCCCATCCCCTGTCTACTCCCTGTGATTTGGCAGTTGTACCTTCATAAACATAACCTACCCATAGTTTTCCTTCGGCATCCCCGCTCAGACCAAAACCGTGTCCGACGTACTGACCACGGTCATAAAAGTTGGTATATTCATCCGTGCCCAATACCCGGCTCCAGCGATCCGTGGGTTTCAGGACTATACCATCCAGCAAAGCCGCCAGCGAATGATATTCATTCGGATTTATTTCGGGTATTGTATCGTACCATAGATACCATTCTTTCATGACCTCATACAGTAGTTCCCTGGTCAGCCTGGTCTTTTCAGGATTGAAAAAATTTTGCTCACAGGTAATCATTCCCCCGGCAAGGAGAACAATCAGAAGAATTCTAAGAGCAGGAAGTATTCTCAATCTAATCATTAGAAGAGGCAATATATTAAAACAAACGTATTTTTTCCAATAATATTCCTAACACAATTAACGATAAACCTGCCAGAGAGGTTACATAAATTTGTTCCCCAACTAGAAAAAAGATAAAAATGAGGGAAAGAAAGGGTGCTATATATACAAGGTTACTGATGCGGTCATTACTTTTACTAAGTTTCATTGCTTTAATCCAAAGGAGAAATGTAATCCCCATTTCGAACACACCTGAGTAGACAGCCAAACCTGTCCCAAGCAGGCTCAGATTCTGAAAACCATCTATTGCCAACAGCAATAAACTGATAAAAATTGCTGCGAAGAAAAAGTTCAGTCCTAATTGGAATGTCTCATCTCCACCCTTTTTGACATTTAGTATCCAGTAAGCCGACCAGATTATTGAACTCCCGGCAGCCAGGGCAACTCCCAGGGGAGCCTTGACCTGGAAGGACCAGGGATCACCCTGAGTAGAAATAAAATATACTCCGATAAAACTGATAAAGAGGGCCAGGAAACTGATTGCTCTGAATTTCTGCCCAAGAAAGATTACTGAAAAGAACACAAGTACAATGGGCCAGATCATATTGAGCGGCTGGGCAACCTGTGCCGGAAGGAGCTCATAGGCCCTGAACAGGATTAGATAATAGGCGAACGGATTCAAGGCTCCCATAAAGGCTGAAAGGGCTATTTCTTTCAGGCCTAGATCTGAGATTTTCTTAAGATTACCTTTATATACATTAATTATCAGGAGGATGAGGAAGGATGTCCAGCTGGCGAAGAAAAGGAACTGAATAAGATTAATCTCCTGCAGGCCGATTTTGAAAGCTGTTGCTATGGTCGACCAGAAGAAAATCGCAATTCCAGCGTAGAGGTATGCCCTCTTTTGATTGATCACGGTTTTACTCAGGTATAGGTTCTATCTGTTTTTTGATCTTTTCAATTTCTGGTTTCAGGGAATAAAAAATCTCAGCCTGCCGCATAGCCAGGGCTATGCTGCTGTCAATCCTTTCTGACAGGTCCATGTAATTTTCCAATTCAAATTTCAACTGGTCTTCCAGGCTTTGCAAATCTGATCCTTCTAATTCCACCTCTTTCATTATATCTCTGAGTGAACTTTCAAGGAAAAAAGTCTCTTCATGGAACTGGCTGCATGCCTGCATGCACTGGCCAAGCCCATTATGCAATTCAAGATACTTTGCCAGGGTAGTGTCTTCTTCAGGTAAAAGGGAAAGGACCGCCAGGTCTAAGATGATTTCATCCTCAAAATCATGCAGGCGCTTGATACCCGGGGAGCCTATACGTGACTGCAGGTGCATCGTGAGTCCCAACATACTGTCTGCCTGTGAATACAGCTCATGGGGATCCTCTTTCTGTCCGCATTGACTAAATAAAATTGGAATTGATACAATCAGGCTAAGAAATAATGTTCTCATAATCAGGATATTAAGTCAAATCCAGTATAAGGGATCAGGATATCCGGGATTTTAATTCCTTCAGGTGACTGGTAATTCTCCAGCAAAGCAGCCACAATTCTTGGAAGAGCCAGTGAACTGCCATTAAGGGTATGTGCCAGGCGGTTCTTTTTATCTCCTTCTTCCCTGTATCTCAGTTTCAAACGATTTGCCTGGTAGGATTCAAAATTTGATACTGAACTTACTTCCAGCCATTTCTGCTGGGCAGCGGAATATACTTCAAAATCGTATGTGAGTGCAGAGGTAAAGCTAAGGTCCCCTCCACATAATCTCATTACCCTGTAGGGGAGACCAAGTTTCTGAATAAGCATTTCGATATGGGATGTCATTTTCTCAAGAGTCTCATAGGAGCGGTCGGGGTGTTCGACCTGTACGATTTCCACCTTATCAAACTGATGCAGTCGGTTCAGTCCCCTGACCTCCTTGCCCCAGGAACCTGCCTCTCTTCTGAAACACGGGGTGTATGCCGTCAACCTGACAGGCAGATCATTGGCTTTCAGGATTTCATCGCGGTAAAAATTTGTGACAGGAACCTCGGAGGTTGGAATCATATAATAATTATCCTCCTGCATATGGTACATCTGTCCCTCTTTATCCGGCAACTGGCCGGTTCCGAATCCGGATTTTTCATTAACCATGAGAGGGGGAATAACCTCACTGTACCCTGCCTCGATATTTTGGTCAAGAAAGAAACTGATCAAGGCCCTTTGCAATTTGGCACCTTTCCCCTTATATACCGGAAAACCGGCGCCTGTGATCTTATTCCCGAGTTCAAAATCGATGATATCATAACGGCTGATCAGGTCCCAGTGCGGAACCGCTTCTCCGTAAAGGTCCGGCATAGTTCCGCCCTCCCTCACAAGCTCATTGTCATTTTCACCCTTGCCCGGGGGAACGGACTCATGAGGTATATTGGGCACCAGTACAAGTAATTCCTGAAGCCTGTCCACTGTCTCATTCTGTGCCTGCTGCAAAACCCTGATCTCCTCTTTAAGTATTGAAGTATCCTCTTTTGCCTTGTTGGCTTCTTCCTGTTTTCCGGCCTGAAACAGGGCTCCAATTTCTTTTGACTTAGTATTGAGACCGGCCTGAAGATTATCCTGACTTTGCTGCTGTGATCTTCTCTCATTATCCGCTTCTATGATATTATCGATAATTTCTTCCGCTTTGAAATTTTTGATTTTTAAGCGTTCGATAAGTTCATCTCTGTTTTCTCTGATAACGGATAGCGACAACATGGTATAATTATTTGATAAGATTTAAAAGTATAAAAAAATCTCCTGTAACATACCATTAAAAGCAGGTAGTTGCAGGAGATCAATGCGTTCAGGAAGCTGATCCTTACTCCGCCGCGGGAGTTATCGATACGAAGGATTTGTTATCCCTCTTTTTTCTAAAAGTAACGGTTCCGGCGATCAGGGCAAACAATGTGTGATCTTTCCCCATTCCAACGTTTTCGCCCGGATGGTGTACAGTGCCCCTTTGCCGAACGATAATATTACCGGCCTTGGCTATTTGTCCGCCGTAAAGTTTAACGCCCAGTCGCTTACTTTCTGAGTCTCTACCATTTCTTGAGCTTCCAGCTCCTTTCTTATGTGCCATGGCTTATATTTATTTAAAGATTTATTTTTTGTCTTTTTTATCAGCTGCAGGCTTCTTCGGTGCAGCTTTTGCAGTTGTTCCGGTGCTTTTCTTAACTGCAGGTTTTGCAGTGCTGGTTGATTTTGCAGCAGTTGCTTCTGCTTTCTTAGCCGGAGCTTTTTTAGCCGGAGCTTTTTTTGCAGCAGGCTTCTCGCTGACGGCTGATTTTGCAGCTGTTGTTTTCTTCTCTGCTGAAGGCTTTTTTGCAGGTGCTTTTTTCTCGACTGTTTCAGTTTTTGTTTCAGCCTTAACTTCAGGTTTGGTTTCGGCCTTGGTAGCTGCTTTTGGACTGGCTGCCTTTTTTGCACCCTTCTCAACGATCTCCTGGATCTGGATCTGGGTGAGCAACTGCCGGTGACCGTTCAGTACTTTATAACCCTTCCGCCTTTTTTTCTTGAAAACCTGAATTTTGTCTGCCTTTGGATGAGACAAAATTTTTCCTGTGATCATGGCCCCCTCAATGACGGGTTCACCTATTACAACATTCTTATCATTATCGATCAGCAATACACCATCGAAACGAACTGTTTCACCTTCTTTATCTGCCAGCCGGTGGACAAATAGTTTCTGGTCTTTTTCCACCTTGAACTGCTGACCGGCGATACTTACAATTGCGTACATCCTCTTTATTTTATCAATTACCTGTTATTCAAAACTTGGGAGTGCAAAAATATACAAATTTGATAGATCTGCAAAGATTTTAATTGCTACTTTAATAAAAACCTGCAGCACCTAAAATTTTCAGGGGAGAATGGATGATTTAACTATATTTGTGAGGAGAGTAATGTGAGATGAGTAAGATCAAACTGAACGTACTGGGGATATCCTACAGCCAGACACAATCCGGTGCCTATGCACTGGTGCTTACAGAAGAGGAAGGGGACAGGAGAATTCCAATAATTGTGGGTGGATTTGAGGCCCAGTCCATCGCTATTCAACTTGAAGGTTTAAAACCCCCGAGACCTCTTACCCACGATCTTTTTATGAATTTTGCAAAGTCCTTTCATATTGACCTGCTCGAGGTTAATGTTTATAAGCTTGAAGAAGGTGTTTTCTATTCGAAACTTTACTGTGATAATGGGGAACAGAAAATTTCGATCGATACACGGACTTCAGACGCTATTGCACTGGCTCTTCGATTCAAATGCCCGATCTATACTACCGAGGAAATTATGGAGCGGGCAGGGATTGTTCTCGAATTCGGATCTGAAGATAAATCAAGTACGATTTCAAAGGAGACTACTCTGTCCGATACAACTCCCGCTAAGGGTGCCGATAAAACGGAGGAATTTAAGGATTTTACAACACAGGAATTAAACGAGATGCTTAAGGAGTCTATCGGTAATGAAGACTATGAAAGAGCCTCAATAATCCAGGAAGAGCTGAATAACAGAACTGACAGTTAACAACGCAGGTTTATGAGACGTCTACTGGCCCTCCAACTATTCATCAGCCTTGCTTTCTTCACGCCCAACCATGTTTTTGCATTTTCTCAGGACAGCTCAGGGGAACAACAGTTGGCAAAGGAAGAAATCCCTTCTGCTTCCATCGTTGACGAATCCAATCGCATCGTCCCCAGAAATGAAAAATTCAATTTCAATCTCCTTAAGATCCTGAGGGGAATGCTGGGAATGGCTGTACTGATCCTGATCGCCTGGGCTTTCAGCGTCAACCGGAAGGCAATAAACTGGCAGGTTGTTTTGATCGGGATATCCATACAGATAATCCTGGCCATTGGAATTTTATGGGTACCACCTGTGCAGATTTTCTTTGAATTTGTTGGAAAATTATTCGTCAAAGTACTCGATTTCACATATGCAGGAACTGAATTTCTGTTTCGGTCTCACCGTACCGGTGAAATTGAGCCACCTCTGTTGAATTTTGCCATAACTATTCTGCCCACCATCATTTTCTTTTCGGCTCTTACCAGCGTCCTGTTCTATTTCGGTATTATTCAAAAGGTGGTTTATGGACTTGCCTGGGGGCTCAGCAAGGCGATGAAACTATCCGGGGCGGAAAGCCTGTCAGTTGCCGGTAATATTTTCCTTGGGCAGACAGAATCTCCCTTTATGATCAAGGCCTACCTTGAAAAGATGAACAAATCCGAGATGCTGCTGGTCATGTCAGGAGGCATGGCCACCCTCGCTGGTGGTGTGCTGGCCGTATATATCAGTGTGCTCGGCGGTACGGATCCGGTTCAGCGCCTTATGTTTGCCAAACATTTGCTTGCTGCCTCGGTCATGGCGGCACCGGGAGTTATAGTTATATCCAAGATCATCGTTCCCCAGACGAAGGATGTCGCCAAGGTTATGAAGATACCAAGGGAGAATATTGGCAGCAATGTTCTGGATGCGATTTCCAAAGGAACGGGAGAGGGTCTCCGGCTTGCGGTCAATGTTGCAGCAATGCTGCTGGTCTTCCTGGCCTTCATAGCAATGGCCAATTTTATATTATTGAAGATAGGGGACTGGACCTCACTAAACAGCTGGGTTCTGAAAATTACTAACGGTCAGTATGAAAGTCTCTCGCTTGAGTTCATTCTGGGTTATACTTTTGCTCCGATAATGTGGCTGATAGGAATAGCCAGGGAAGATATCACCCTTGTAGGAAGGCTCTTGGGAGAAAAGATAATCCTGACGGAATTTGTGGGATACCTCAGCCTTGCCGATATGAAGTCTACCGGTGCATTTGCAGAAACAAAATCCATCATAATGGCAACCTATATACTCTGTGGTTTTGCAAACTTTGCATCCATCGGAATACAAATCGGGGGAATAGGTTCCCTTGCCCCGGGCCAGAGAGTATTGCTTTCCAGATACGGATTCAGAGCCCTTCTTGCGGGGACCCTGGCCTCACTCTTGTCTGCTACTATCATTGGTATCCTCCTCGGATAAAATGGATCAGGAAAAAAAAATACAGGAACTCGAACTGGAGGTTCAAAAACTTAAAAGCAGAATCCGTGTCGATAAGAAGGAGATGACTTATCAGGAGCAACTGGTTTTCCTGTCTAACACTGCACTTGATTTCCTGAGTCACTCTGAGCTTACCATCCGCTATATAGGTGGTATAGAGGGTTTTTATGAATCTTCCGATGGACCCATTTCCAGACCCATTGCGAAGGCACTTGAACGATTGATCCATGCAAATGAAATGTAGGATCATTCACGCCGCCACAGGCAGAGAAGCTGTTAAGATATGCAAAGGAAAAGAAATCATTGACCTGGTAGAATCCTGAGCCTGATGTTCATAATCTGGATCATATCTCTAAGCCTGCTGCTTGTTTATTTTTTGCGAATTGTATCTTATTTAAAGGGATGGAACAGGTCCCTCCAAACGGTACATGGTGCAGATGATCACAAGGGGATTTCTTTGGTTATTCCGGTCCGGAATGAGGAGTCCAATATTGATTTACTGATCAACGATCTTATCTTACAGGACTATCCCGAAGAACTGCTGGAATTGATCATTGTTGATGATCATTCCAATGACAATACCTGTGAAATAGTACGATCCCGACTTGCAGAACATCCCGGCCTTCGCTTATTGGAACTGGATATTTCTGAGCAGGGCAAAAAGACTGCTTTGCACAAAGGTATTCTTTCAGCAAGTCACAGGATAATTCTGAATACCGACGGAGATTGCAGGATTGAAAAAAACTGGGTGTCCGGGATGGTTAAGGGTTTTTCAGATCCCGGGATCAGAATGATCACAGGTGCTGTGCTATTTGAACCCTGTAACGGAATATTCAGGGGGATGCAGTCTCTTGAGTTTTTAAGCCTTACGGCGGTTACCGCTGGTGCCGTGGGACTGAAATCTCCCATACTCTGCAATGCAGCCAATCTCGCATATTACAGGGAGGATTATCTTCGGTTTACGGATGAACAGGTGAGACTATCGGAAAGCGGTGATGATATTTTTCTAATGCTCTGGCTGAAAAAGCAATATCCATCATCCATGCTTTTTTCTTCTGTCCATGGAACTATTGTCCGAACAGCCCCTTCTGAGAACCTGTTATCTTTTGCAATGCAACGGTTGCGGTGGACATCCAAAAGCAGATTTTACAGGGATCTGCATATGATAAGTACAGCCTTGCTTGTATATGGACTCAACGCCATGATCATGTTTCTTATAATTGCGTCCTTCCGGGAATCGGGACTGATCCTTCTCACCTGTCTTATTTTTCTTGGAAAAAGTATTACAGACTTTTTGATACTTTTACCTGTAACCAGGCATTACGGTAAAGCAAGGCTTCTCAGGTATTTTATTCCCCTGGAAATCATTTATTTTGTGTATGTTAGCCTTATTGGTTTGTTCGGGCAGATTTTTTCTTTTACCTGGAAGGGAAGAAGAATTCCGGTAGGCAAACAATATAAACCCCTTGGATAAAAACAATGAAAATACAGGTCGTGAGAGACCGGCCAGGCGATTTGTCAGAAATCCCCTTTCGGTAACTGGAATTGCGATTGTCCTGATCGCTCTTCTTATGGGTACACTGGGTTACCTGATAACCCCCGACAAAAGTCCCCTGGCAAACACCCAGCACATAGAAATCTCAGCAAAGAAGCCAGGGTTCACTGTATCCATGCTGTTGGTACGAAAAAATGAACTTGTCCCACATAAAAACCTGCCTGGCAGGATGCTTTTCGGACAGCGGTCATTATACACTTACGTTCCTTGCAATAATATTAGTTTTTCGGGTGATACTCTTTTACTGGAAGAATTTGCAGAAGAAGGTTCTGATTATACTGGCAGACGTGAGTTCCATATGGTGGATGTTGTGTTTCCGCTCGATCCCGGGAGAAAAATGATTCGAAGTGTAGGACATAATTTGGTATTTACTTCCATTGATGGAGTATCGCATCGTGTGGACCGGGAAGAGTTACAAAAGGAAATTATTGATAAACACTTGATTATCAAAAAGTTCCTACTTGGGACTGATCGTTTTGGAAGGGATTTCCTTAGCCGTCTGATCCTGGGTACCAGGGTTTCCCTGTCGATTGGATTTATTTCTGTTGGAATATCCCTTATAATAGGGCTGCTGCTTGGGTCCCTCGCCGGTTATTACCGGGGACTGACGGACGATATCATTATGTGGTTTATCAATGTAGTCTGGTCCATTCCAACCCTGCTTCTGGTCATAGTCTTAACCATGGTTCTGGGAAAAGGATTCTGGCAGGTTTTTGTGGCTGTGGGACTAACCATGTGGGTTGAGGTCGCAAGGGTGGTTAGGGGACAGGTATTGGGGGTTCGGGAAAAAGAGTATGTCCAGGCTGCAAGGGCTCTTGGATTTTCCGATCTCAGAATACTATACCGGCATATTCTCCCGAATGTCATTGCCCCTGTGATCATAATTTCAGCTGCAAATTTTGCTTCGGCCATCCTGATTGAGGCGGGATTGAGTTTCCTTGGGATAGGGGTGCAGCCGCCGATACCCTCCTGGGGATCCATGATCAAGGATCATTATGGGTTTATTATCGTTGATAAGGCTTACCTGGCATTCCTCCCGGGACTGGCCATAATGATCATGGTACTGTCGCTTAACCTGGTGGGGAACGGACTGCGTGATGCATATGATGTCAGAAGAAGAGATCGTTAAGTACTGTGTGCAGCCTAAAGATTTCGCTTTCGGAGTAAGAGGTAGGCCAGCGAAATAAAAATACATGTATAACCCAGTGCCAGAACCAGGTTTACAAGTACTGGCAGGTCCTCTGCCAGCAAGCCCATTTCCCTGAAACTCAAACTATCCGCTGCATCAGTCCCCTGCTGATTCCCGGAAAAAATTGAAAGGAATTCAGGAAGGGGAGTCAGATTGGAAATTGACTTCATCGGAAAATACAGGCGTGCTTCAGGTGGAAAGATTAGCCGTATTACGGGTTCAATAATCAGCCGGTACAGTATAAACAAGATAATAGCCAGGGCGGTGTTCCTGAATAATACTGCAAGAAAAAAACCTGCAGACATGTACGCGATGGCCTGAACAAAATAAACCAGGAGGATGTAAGATTTATTAATGAATGCCCCATCAGAATAATCAGAGCTGAAAATAAATCCAAACACAAGGGTGAAAAGCAGGACCATCAGGAGACTGTAAATGCCGATCATAAGGATAAGAAATGCTTTTCCCGATAAAAGCTGGCTGCGACTGAAGCCGTCAACTACATGTTGGCGAAAAGTGCGGAAGGAATATTCATTTCCGGTCATGACAATAATAAGGATGGCAAGAAGCAGGTTGAACCAGCTTGCGACCCATGGGAAATATTCCCAGATGTTGGGGAACTGGTAGAGGTTACGAGTACTGAAACCGGGCACGGCAATATCCATAGTTGAGGCGACTAGTACTACCAGGAAGAACAGGGCAAAATGCAATATCATTATTACCCTGAATCCTGTGAATGACCAGGTTTTTGTTATTTCATTTAAGAGTACTGAACGCATGGCCATTTATTATTTTACCAGTTCAAGGAATTTTGATTCAAGACTTTTTTTCCGGGTCTCAAGGTGATCCAGAACTATGCCTTTTGAAAAAGCAAATTCATTTATGTCTCTTGCAGACTTACCCTTCGAAAGGACAATGACAAGTTCATTATCCTTCATCTCTATACTTTCACTCAATCCGGCACGAACGATCTCATCTTTTAATCTGCCTGCCTCCTCGCAAAGTACAATCACCGGATCATCTGCTGTAAGCAATTCATGAACCCGGCCCTGAGATATAGACTCTCCGTTTTTTAATACGGCCACATGGGTGCATACCTTTTCGACTTCATCCAGGATATGGCTGGCCATAATAATGGTTTTCTGTTTCTCCCTTTCCCGGAGGATAATTTCCCTTACCTCTGCTATTCCCTCAGGATCAAGCCCGTTGGCTGGTTCATCAAGTACAAGAACTGAGGGCTCACCCAGCAATACGGCTGAGAGGGCCAGCCTTTGTTTCATCCCGAGCGACAGGGTGTCAAACCTTGATTTTCTGCGGTCCCACAAGTTTACAAGCTTCAGGACCCTGTCAATATCACTGAGATCTTTACCTTTTATCCTGGCAACAATGTTCAGGTTCCGTATGAGATTCAGGTAGGGATAAAAATTTGGTACCTCGATCATTGATCCTATGTTCTTTCGTATCCCCGCATGGGTTTCCTGGCCAAACCAGCGATAGGAACCTGTATCCGCTGCAATTATTCCTGTGATTATTGACAGTGTTGTGGTTTTACCACTGCCATTC
Organism: Bacteroides sp.; assembly: GCA_011053095.1. Lineage (GTDB taxonomy): Bacteria > Bacteroidota > Bacteroidia > Bacteroidales > SM23-62 > SM23-62. Next base: position 16,075 of record DRHS01000087.1, on the reverse strand, counting down.
GGTCCAAGAATGCCAAAAACATGTCCGGGTCCGACATCAAGAGTCAAATCCTTTACGGCCGTAATACGGCCATAATTTTTCGAGAGGTTTGAAATTTCAAGTACTTTCTCCAAAGGGTGAATTTATTATGTGACGATCGGTGAGTCTGTTTATTACATTATTAATGGCCGAGTTCAGCAAGAAATTTAATTCGCATTAACCGGATATCCTCTTCTGTATATTCATCTTCACCCAATTCCTCGAGTGCATCTGAGACTGATTCTGTCTCTGCCTCACGGAAATATTCAAATACCTCATCCTGGTGGTCCTCGTCCATTATCTCATTAATGTAGTAGTCAAGGTTAAGCTTTGTACCGCTGTTAACAATGGACTCGACCTCATCCAGCACTTTCGGCATTGCAAGGTTTTTGGCAGATGCAATATCAATCAGAGATACCTTCCGGTCTATATTTTGTATGATGTAGACCTTCAGTCCCGATTTGTTCACAACAGATTTTACAACCATATCCTGGGCCCGGATAATCTCTTTTTCCTCTACATATATCCTGATCAACTCAACAAATCTTTTGCCGTACCTATGTGCTTTTCCGGTTCCCACCCCCTGGATATTCTGGAGTTCTTCCATATTGATGGGGTACTGGATGGCCATGTCATCAAGTGAGGGATCCTGGAATATTACAAATGGAGGAAGGTTGATTTCACGTGACAACTTCTTCCGAAGATCTTTAAGTATAATGAACAACTCCTCATCAACCGTACTCGTTTTTCCGCCAATTGCCATGGCAGCGTCTTCTGAAACGGCTTCATAATCATGGTTAAGAGTAACCATGAAGGAAACAGGTTTTGCAATATACTCATGTCCTTTTTTAGTGAGCTTGAGAAGTCCGTAATTTTCGATGTCTTTGGTTATAAACTGAGCAACAAGGCTTTGCCGTAGGACGGCATTCCAGAATTTGACATCCTTATCGCTACCGGAACCAAACTCAGGGATCTGATGATGCTTGTATGACTTCACCGATGAGGTGGCATTGCCTGAAAGAATGTTTGCAACGTGTCCGGCTTTAAATTTTTCTTTTACAGCAAAAATCAGCTTCAGGGCTTTAACGACCTGATCTTTTCCTTCCTCCTCTTCCTTTGGATGCAGGCAATTATCACAATGATCGCACTTTCCCGGCATAATTTCACCAAAGTAATTAAGCAATAACTTAGGTCTGCAAACAGATGATTCTGCATAGGCGACTGTCTCGAGTAACAGTTGCTTGCCTATTTCCTGTTCTGCAACGGGCTTGCCCTGCATAAACTTTTCAAGCTTCTGAATATCATTGTAGCTGTAAAATGCAATGCAGTTTCCTTCTCCACCATCCCTGCCGGCTCTTCCCGTCTCCTGGTAATAACCTTCAAGGCTTTTTGGAATATCGTAATGGATTACAAAACGGACATCCGGCTTATCTATCCCCATTCCAAAAGCAATGGTCGCAACAATCACATCCACTTCTTCCATGAGGAACTGGTCCTGGTTTGAAGAACGTGTGGCGGAATCCATACCTGCATGGTAGGGAAGGGCTTTGATACCATTCACCTTAAGAGTTTCAGCCAGTTCTTCTACTTTTTTGCGGCTAAGGCAGTAAATTATTCCTGATTTACCGGTATTGTCGATGATGTAACGGATGATCTCCTTGGTTGCACTTATTTTGGGCCTAATCTCATAATAAAGGTTCGGACGCCTGAATGAATCCTTAAAAACCGAAGCATTAAGCATTTCGAGATTTTTCTGGATATCATGCTGGACCTTTGGGGTTGCTGTAGCTGTAAGAGCAATAATAGGTGCAGAGCCTATCTGGTTGATTATTGGACGAATACGCCGGTATTCCGGACGGAAATCGTGTCCCCATTCCGAAATACAATGAGCCTCATCCACAGCGTAGAAAGAAATTTGAATTTTTTTCAGGAATTCGATGTTTTCCAGCTTGGTGAGAGATTCCGGGGCAACATACAATAACCGGGTCTTTTTCTTTATCAGGTCAGCTTTCACATGTTCAATCTGGGCCTTGGAGAGAGATGAGTTCAGGAAATGTGCAATACCATCGTCAGTGCTGAAACTTCGCATGGCATCAACCTGGTTCTTCATCAGGGCGATAAGGGGAGATATTACAATGGCCGTTCCATCCATAATGAGAGATGGAAGCTGGTAACATAAAGATTTACCTCCTCCTGTAGGCATCAGAACGAACCCATCATGTCCGTCCAGAACGCTTTGGATAATCACCTCCTGGTTTCCCTTGAAGCTGTTAAAACCGAAATGCTTCTTGAGATGATCGATTAATGATATATCTGAATTCACTGTCATATAAAATCAAGCAATATCCATAACTTAAGATAGATATAATTTATTATGCCGATTTGGGAGTAGTGTGAATTTAACTTCTAAATAACAATTTTGTCCGATATCCTGTTTTTATCTGAATATTGATGGGACTTCGGGAGAGTCAATAATATTCAGATTTCAAAATATATGAATACATTTGTAATACAATTTACAAAATTAATCTCGAAAGACAGCACACCGGCTGTATTTGACCGAACACAATTGACAGGAGACAGAGAACATGGCAAAAAAGATTGAGAACGAGATGTCTTTTCTTGAGCATCTGGAAATTCTCAGATGGCATTTAATAAGGGCTTTTTTAGGAATTCTGGCAGTGGCGATCGTTGCCTTCATTTTTAAGGACATTGTATTCAACAAAATCATTCTGGCTCCGAAAATGTCGGATTTTGTTACGAACCGCCTGCTTTGTGAATTTGGAAGGCAGATCAACATACTTAAGCTTTGCATCAATTCCCAGCCCCTTGAAGTTATAAGCATTAAGATGTCAGGTCAGTTTACCATGCATATCATGGTCTCACTTATAGCAGGATTTATTCTTTCTTTTCCATATGTTTTTTTTGAATTCTGGCGCTTCATTGTCCCGGCACTCTACAGCAAAGAAAAGAAGCATGCCGGCGGAGCGGTTTTTTACAGCTCAGCTTTGTTTCTGATGGGTGTTCTTTTCGGATATTTCGTAATCACACCCCTCTCGATACATTTTCTGGGGTCCTACAGCGTCAGTGACCAGGTTACAAACCAGATTAACCTGATATCCTATGTGTCAACATTGGCTTCTGTGGTACTCGCTGCAGGAATTATTTTCGAACTGCCTATCCTGGTATATTTTCTGACTAAAGCTGGACTTGTAACTCCTGAGTTTCTGAGGAAATACAGGCGGCATTCACTGGTTTTGATACTTGCACTTTCAGCTATTATTACTCCTCCGGATATTTTCAGCCAGGTACTGGTGTCATTTCCGCTTATCATACTTTATGAAGCAGGAATATCCATATCAAGGCGGATCGTGCGAAAACGTGAGGCGGACGACAGACTCGAAGAATCAGGCGAAACAAATGATTAAGATTTTCGTTATAGATTAATATAGGAATCCCTTGTCCGTGTAACAAATGAAATCAAGGTTAAAAATTTGGCTTGTTCTTATCCTGATTCTGATAGTGGTCGCCTGTGAGAAAGATTCACCGGAACAAAGCCCATACTCATTTACAGGTCGTGTTCAGAAAGGACCTTTTATTACAGGTACTACAGTTCAGATAAATGAGCTGAACCAGGACCTCGGGCAAACCGGAAAGTCATTCATAACCACCGTGATTCACGACAATGGCACATTTGAATTAAACAATGTTGAGTTGGCATCCAGTATGGTGTTGCTAACGGCAAACGGGTCATATTTCAATGAACTTTTCGGGGAAATCTCCGGATCCTCACTTACACTTCAGGCCATAGCAGATCTTCGTGACCAGGAATCGGTAAACATCAATGTAATGACCCATCTGTCAAAAGCCAGGATTGAAAAGCTCGTGTCAGATGGGCTGGATTTTGACGCTGCGAAGGACCAGGCTGAGAATGAATTACTGGAATTTTTGGGTGTATCCGATGAATTTCATCAAGGATTTGAAAATCTTGACCTCGCCCAAAAGGATGATCTGAATGGCATTTTGTTGGCATTCTCTATATTAGTACAGCGGTACACATGGATATGGAATGAAAGGCCGACAATGGTTGGAGAGCTTATTCAGCTATTAACAAATATGCAGACCGATTTTCGGGATGACGGCATTATCGACGACAAAAAAAGCCTGGATGCGCTGATGATTAATCTTTCCAGGCTTTCGCTTTTGGATATACGGGACAATATCGAATACAGGTATTCCCATCTCTACGGGGATAATGATGTTCCTGATTTTAAAAAATACATATCTGATTTCCAGATGAAGAATTGTGAGGAAGTCTATACCGAGGCGTTCTTTCCGGATAGTGCAAGTCCGGATTTGTTTATGGCACCAACTTCAATGCTGCCAAATCTTCTATGCCTGGATGATTCGGTGTTTAAAGCTGGTAAATCTTATTCCATGGCTGCCATTTCCCCGCTTCACGGAAACCTGATGATCCGTTTTAGTACTTCACGGAAAACGGTTAGTCCGGGGACTTATCTATACGGGTTCGGGGGACCGATATACGGCTGGAAGCATTTTGATAACGAGAATCTGGAATCGGTATTCGTTTCTCAAATAGATAATCAACTGTTAAGCTACCTGGTATACCTTAATGCGCCTGGAGTAATGGAGCTTGAATATTATATTAACGATACAATCACTCCGGCTTTTGTCCGTAAAATACGATGGGAATAGATTATGAAACTGCACACTAGCAAACTGGTTAAACGATATCGCAGCCGAACGGTTGTAAAAAGGGTATCCATCGAGGTGGAACAGGGAGAGATTGTTGGACTTCTGGGTCCCAATGGCGCCGGTAAAACAACAACCTTTTATATGATCGTTGGACTCATTTCCCCAAACGAAGGGAAGATTTTTCTTGACGATCGGGAAATCACCAGGGAACCAGTCTATAAAAGGGCAAGGCAGGGAATAGGTTACCTTTCCCAGGAAGCATCCGTATTCCGTAAACTGTCTGTAGAGGATAATCTATACGCAGTCCTTGAAATGTCTGCATTGTCGAGAGATGAACAGATGGAGAGAGCAGAGGAACTGCTGAAGGAATTCGGACTGGAAAAAATCCGGAGGAGCCTGGGAATTACCCTTTCAGGTGGAGAGCGGAGGCGCACCGAAATAGCCAGAGCACTGGCTTTGAGTCCCAAGTTCATTCTCCTTGACGAACCATTCGCCGGAGTAGACCCCATTGCTGTGGAGGATATCCAGGAAATTGTCACCAGCCTTAAAAACAAAAATATCGGCATCCTGATCACAGACCATAACGTTCATGAAACCCTTTCAATTACTGACCGCGCTTATCTTCTTTTTGAAGGAAATATTCTGAAAGCAGGCTCAGCCGATGATCTGGCGCAGGATGAGCAGGTAAGGAGGGTATACCTGGGTCAAAAATTTGAGCTGCGCTAATCTTTTACCGGTCATAGGTCAAAAAACTCTTGTTCCTTCGATCCTCTCCTTTTATGGATTTATTAAGTTGTTGATATACAGTCAGTAAAAACAATTGAATTATTCAGGAAAAAAGGATAAATTTGCGATCGAATTTTGCGGATGTGGCGGAATTGGTAGACGCGCTAGACTTAGGATCTAGTGCCGCAAGGCGTGGGGGTTCGAGTCCCTTCATCCGCACTTTTTAACGAAACCCGGCCGCCAACAGAGCGATATGCTATCGTTCAATTGGCGGTTTTTAATAAAAGACATATGGCAGCGAGCGCTGTCCTAATTTGAAAAAAGATAAAATGAACATCACAAAGGAAAATGTTGACAATCTTAATACCAGGCTTAAAATAAAGATTGAAGAAAATGATTATAGTGAGAAGGTGGAAGAGGTATTGAAAGACTACCGGAAAAAAGTAACCCTGGATGGTTTCCGTCCCGGAAAAGTACCCGCCGGACTTGTACGGAAGATGTACCGTACACCCGTGATGGTTGAGGAAATCAATAAACTGGTTTCGGAGTCTATCAGCAATTACCTGAAGGAGGAAGAGATCAAGATCCTCGGGGAACCCCTGCCCAGCGAAGAGAAACAAAAAGATATAGAATGGGAAACCCAGACTGAATTTGAGTTTGATTTTGACCTGGGAATCGCACCCAAGTTTGAGGTTGCATTGACACAGAAAGACAAGGTACCCCTCTACGAGATCCAGATCGCTAAGAAGATGATCGAAGAGACAAAGGATTCATACGCAGGGCGAATGGGACAGATGCTTCCGGTTGAGCAAATTGAAGGCACCGAAAGCCTGAAGGGAGATTTCGTTCAGATTGACAAGGAGGGCAATCCCATCGAAGAAGGAATCAATTCCCTCGATTCAGCTTTCAGCCTCGAAGTGATGAAGGATAATAAAATAAAAACAGGTTTTACAGCAAGACAGGTGGGAGATTCGGTGGATTTCGATATTCGAAAGGCCTTCCCCAATGATACCGAGATCTCTTCCATCCTTAAAATAGAAAAGGAAAAAGTAGCCGAAATTGCACCCATGTTCCGGTTCATAATCAAAGAGATATCAATATTTCAGAAAGCGGAAATAAACCAGGAATTGTTTGACAATCTCTACGGCAAGGATGAGGTGAAAACCATGGAAGAGTTTGAAGCCAGGATCTCAGAGGAACTCAAGAAAAGATTGTCACGCGACTGTGAATACCGGTTTTCTATTGATGCACGGAATGTACTGCTTAAGAAGTTTAAATTCGACCTTCCGGTTGCATTCCTGAAGCGCTGGTTGGTACTTGCCAATGAAGACAAATTTACGGCAGAACAAATCGAGGAAGATTTTCCGAAGTTTGAAGACGACCTGAAATGGCAGCTGATCCGGGATCATATTGTAAGGGCCCAGGAGATAAAAGTTGAAGCTGAAGAAGTGAAAGAATCAGCCAAGGAGATAGCCCTGATGCAGTTCCAGCAGTATGGGATGATGAATGTCCCCGATGAAAACCTTGAGAACTATGCCAACGAAATGCTCAAAAATGAAGATGAGCAAAGAAAAAGCGTTGAGAAGATACTGGAAAAGAAGGTTGTAGACTATATTCGCGAAAGCGTCAAGGTTGATAATAAGCAAATTACGATAGAAAAATTCAATAAATTGTTCGAGAATAATTAACTTTCGGCAAATATCTAAGATATGGAATCAAACGAATTTAACAAATATGCCACCAGGCACCTGGGCATCAGCAGTATATCCCTGCACCGGTATACCTCGGTATGGGGCAATTATATATCCCCCACCATTATTGAAGAACGGCAGCTGAATGTTGCATCAATGGACGTATTCTCACGTCTGATGATGGACAGGATTATATTCCTCGGACTGCCCATCGATGATTATGTTGCCAATATTATACAGGCACAGTTGCTCTACCTTGATTCTTCGGATCCCAATAAGGATATACAGATATACTTCAATACGCCGGGGGGATCGGTTCATGCGGGACTCGGAATCTATGATACCATGCAGTATATAAGCTCGGATGTAGCAAGTATCTGTACCGGTATGGCAGCCTCCATGGGAGCCGTCCTTCTTACTGCGGGGACCAAAGGAAAAAGGTCTGCACTAAGGCATTCCAGGATTATGATCCACCAGCCTATGGGCGGAGCACAGGGACAGGCATCTGATATTGAAATAACAACCCGCGAGATACTGAAGCTGAAGAAAGAACTGTTCCAGATCATTGCCGACCATACCGGCAATGAATTTGAAAAGATCGAGAAAGACTCAGATCGTGACCACTGGATGACTTCCAGTGAAGCCCTTGAGTATGGAATGATAGATGAAGTTCTCGAAAAGGTAAAAAAGTAATCTTTTAAAACCTGGCAAACATGGACAGATGTTCGTTTTGTGGTAGAGAAAAACGTGATACCAACCTGCTGATTGCAGGAATATCAGGCCATATCTGTGACTCCTGTATTGAGCAGGCGCATAGCATTCTGCAGGAGGAACTAAAGAAAAATTCCGAGTTTGATGTTAACCAGATAAAACTTTCCATACCCGAGGAGATTAAAAATTTCCTTGACCAGTATGTCATCGGCCAGGATTATGCCAAAAAATACATCGCCGTTGCAGTATACAATCATTACAAGCGCCTTGTCCATTTTAAGAGTCAGGATAAAAACGATGTGGAGATTGAAAAATCAAACATCGTACTTGTAGGCGAAACAGGAACAGGTAAAACTCTTTTAGCCAGGACGATAGCCAAGATGCTACATGTACCTTTCACCATTGTTGACGCTACCGTACTGACAGAAGCAGGGTATGTTGGAGAAGACATAGAAAGCATTCTGACAAGGTTGCTGCAGGTGGCTGATTACAATGTCGAAGCCGCTGAAAAGGGAATTGTATTCATTGATGAGATCGATAAAATTGCCAGGAAATCGGACAATCCTTCGATTACCCGCGATGTATCAGGAGAGGGGGTACAACAGGGACTCCTGAAACTGCTTGAAGGATCCGTTGTGAATGTTCCCCCCCAGGGTGGTCGTAAGCATCCTGACCAGAAAATGATCCCGGTTAATACGAAAAATATCCTCTTTATCTGTGGAGGGGCATTTGATGGGATAGAGAAGAAGATCGGCCAGAGACTGAACACCAAAACTGTGGGATACACGGCAGTCAAAGAATCTGAAAAGGTTGACAGGAGTAACCTTCTGCAGTATATCTCCCCGCCTGACCTGAAAGCATTTGGACTAATCCCGGAAATCGTCGGGCGTCTTCCTGTTCTGGCATATCTGAACCCACTCGATGAAAAGACTCTGAGGGATATCCTGACCGAGCCCAAGAATGCCATAATCAAGCAATATGAACTATTATTTGAGATGGACGGGATAAAGCTCAGTTTCGATAGCAAGGTTCTTGATTACATAGTGGAAAGATCAATTGAATTTAAACTTGGTGCCAGGGGACTAAGATCAATTTGCGAGGCGATTATGATCGATGCAATGTTCGAGATGCCATCCCAGGAAGCCAAGGAGATTCATATAGACCTTGAATATGCAAAGGAGAAATTTGAGAAAACTGATATAAAACGCCTCCGCGCAGCTTAAGAATTTTTGTTTATTGAAATAAAATCTTTTTCTTTGTTCCAACAGAAATCAAAAATGAAAATAAATTTCCATAGAATTTGGTGGTGGCGAATCTCTCTCAGGGTATCCCGTGAGATGTGTTAGCCCCATTTTTGGAAATACAAAAATACAGGAAGGCTTGCCAATCAGGGCAGGCCTTTTTTTTTGGTATAAAACGGAAACATGAAAAAAGTAAAAATCAAAACCAAAGTTAAACAGATCCTTGCCGATACGATTACACCGGTTAGTGTATATCTCAGGATGAGGGATGTCTTTCCCCAGTCTATTTTGCTGGAGAGTTCAGATTATCACACGAGCGAGGACAGTTTTTCTTTTATCTGCCTTCAACCCTTCGCCTCCTTTACAGTTGATGGAAGTGTTATAAAAGTCCAGGATGAAAAGGGAGAGGTCAGCGAGCTATCCATCACTCCGGACACCTCCGTGACGGATGAGATGAACCTTTTTTTCCAGTCCTTCGAGGTTGAAAATTCCGATCCAAGGATTCGTACAAATGGGTTTTTCGGCTATTCAGCCTATGATTCTGTGAAGTATTTCGAGGATATCAGCATTGCCGGAACACGGGTTGAAAATTACGGGATACCGGAAATCGTCTATTCTTTATACAGGATCATCATAGCGATAAATCATTTCAAGAACACCCTGACCATTCTGGAAAACCAGACCGAAGGTTACAAGAGCCAGGCAGATCATATTCTTTCCCTGCTGTATAACCGTAATTTTGCGAGTTATCCATTCCAGCCGGTCAAGAATGAAAAATCGAACATGACGGATGATGAGTACATGAAGATGGTCAGCAAGGGCAAGGAGCATTGCTACCGGGGAGATGTATTCCAGATAGTACTTTCGAGGCAGTTCAGCCAGGGTTTCACAGGAGATGAATTTAATGTTTACCGTTGCCTGAGATCAATCAATCCATCCCCCTATCTTTTCTATTTTGACTTTGGCAGCTATAGGATTTTTGGCTCATCCCCGGAGGCCCAGCTTCAGATCCAGGACAGGGTGGCATATATTCACCCCATTGCGGGCACATTTCCCAGGAGCGGGGACGACGAAAAAGACAAGGATGCCGCCATACGTCTTACCCGTGACAAAAAGGAGAACGCAGAACACATCATGCTTGTTGACCTTGCAAGGAATGATCTTAGCCGGAATGCCGATCATGTAACCGTTGAAAACTATCGCGAGATACAGTTTTATTCCCATGTGATCCATATGGTTTCAAAGGTTTCTGGTATGCTGCCGGAAGATTATAACGCGGTTCGGGTTATGGGGGATACATTTCCCGCGGGAACATTGTCCGGTGCCCCAAAATACAGGGCCATGGAGCTGATTGACAAATATGAGAACCAGAACAGGGGATTCTATGGCGGGGGAATAGGTTACCTCGGATTCAACGGTGAGTTCAATCATGCCATCGTGATCCGGTCATTCCTTAGCAAGAACAACACCCTGTATTACCAGGCCGGGGCAGGCATTGTTGCGGAATCGGTTGAGAAGAATGAATTGAATGAAGTAAATAATAAACTGATGGCACTTAAGAAAGCCATCGATATGGCAAAAGAAATTTAGAATATACACCCGCAGCGGGAAACGAAAAAATAGATTCATAATGAAAAAAATTGTTGTTATCGATAATTACGATTCTTTTACCTACAACCTGGTTCATGCACTGAGCCAGATCACCGGTGAAGAAGTAAAGGTGTTTAGAAATGACAGGCTTGAGATGGGAGAACTGGAAAAATATTCCCATATAGTTCTGTCTCCGGGTCCCGGAATACCTGACGAAGCCGGTATGTTAAAAGAAATAATTAAAACATACGCCCCGAATAAAAGGATGCTGGGGGTATGCCTTGGGCATCAGGCCATTGCAGAGGTTTTTGGTGGAGAACTGATCAATATTCGGAAAGTATTCCACGGGGTATCCACCCGGATAAAGGTTCTCGACAGTAATGACTATCTCTTCAGGAATATTCCGGATAATTTCGAGGGCGGACGATACCATTCCTGGATCGTGTCGGATGAGAATCTTCCATCCTCCCTGCAAATCACGGCACGTGCCGAGGATGGTGAAATCATGGGGATGAGTCATACCCGGTACGATGTAAAAGGAGTACAGTTCCACCCTGAATCAATCCTGACCAAATGCGGAACCGAGCTGTTGACCAACTGGGTCATGGGAGAAGATGGTAAAATATAAAAACAATCAAATGAAAGAAATATTAAACTTCCTGTACGAACACAAAACACTTGACCGGGATGCGGCAAAGAAGGTGCTGACCAATATTGCAAAGGGCATCTACAACCATTCCCAGATTGCTTCCTTTATCTCGGTCTATCTTATGCGAAGTATAACCGTTGAAGAACTGTCGGGTTTCAGGGAGGCACTTCTAGAACTATGCATTCCGGTAGATCTGTCAGATTTTGAGACGGTTGATCTCTGCGGTACAGGGGGCGACGGAAAAGACACATTTAATATTTCCACCCTTACCTCTTTTGTTGTTGCCGGCGCCGGCGTTAAAGTTGCAAAACACGGGAACTACGGTGTTTCTTCATCCTGCGGCTCCTCAAACCTGATGGAATATGCCGGTTATAAATTCTCGAAAGATGTGACAAAACTCCAGACAGAGATTGATAAATCAGGGATATGTTTTCTGCATGCACCCCTGTTCAATCCTGCTATGAAAAATGTTGCACCTGTCAGGAAAGAACTCGGGGTAAAAACATTTTTCAATATGCTCGGTCCCATGGTAAACCCCAGCTTTCCCTCCAGGCAACTGGTCGGGGTATACAGCCTTGAACTGGCCCGGATCTATGCCTACTTGTACCAGACAACAGACAAGCAGTACACGATTGTTCACAGCCTGGATGGTTACGATGAGATCTCACTGACGGGACCCTGCAAGGTAATCACCAGGGAACTGGACAGGGTATACCAGCCCGCTGAAATGGGATTGCCGGTATACAAGGCCGGAGAATTGAGTGGAGGGAAAACAGTCGATGAAGCAATGAACATTTTTATTAAGGTGATGCAAAATCAGGCAACTAATGCACAGCTGGATGTAGTTGTAGCGAACGGTGGACTGGTTCTGCAGACTTGCTACCCGGATAAAGACCTTGACGAATGCATTGATATGTCACGCGAATCAATAGAAAGCGGATCTGCATTTAAAGCCTTTAAAACACTTATGGATCTGAATAGGTAACCAACATCCCAAAAAGATGATCACTATTCTCGATAAAATAATTGAAAACAAGAGACTTGAGGTTTCCGAGAGGAGATCTGCAAGTCCCGTTGACCGCCTTGAAAAAAGTCCCTTTTTCAACAGAACCACCTTCTCGCTAAAAGAAAGCCTGAAGGCTGAAAAAACCAGCGGTATTATTGCCGAGTTTAAAAGGATGTCTCCATCTGCGGGCTGGATCAACCGGACTGCCGATCCGGTAGACATTACAAAAGGATATGTTCAGTCGGGGGCAGCAGCATTGTCTGTTTTAACGGACCGCAATTATTTCTCCGGTATGCGCGATGACCTGATGAGGGTTAGAGAGGTGAATAATTGTCCCATTCTGCGCAAAGATTTCACAATAGATTCCTACCAGGTAATCGAGGCAAAGGCTATCGGTGCAGATGCAATATTACTTATTGCATCCGTGCTGGATAATACAAGCATCAGGGAACTTGCTGAGGTGGCTCATGATGTGGGACTCGAAGTCATTCTTGAAGTTCATGATTCCTCAGAACTTGCCTTCCTGAATGACTGGATAGATATCGTCGGAGTGAACAACAGGAACCTGAAAAAGATGGAAACGGACGTACAGACTTCCATAGACCTGTCAGGAAAGATCCCCTCACAATACCTGAAAATATCCGAAAGCGGTATCCACGATTCCGAAACGATTGCATATCTTAAGGGACTGGGTTACAGGGGGTTTCTGATCGGAGAACACTTTATGAAGCAGGGAGACCCGGCAAAAGCATGCCGTAATTTCATTAAGCAAATGAACGCTGAATAATAGATCCCTTAGTGTGAAAAAACTGAAAATCAAAATATGTGGGATGAGGGATCCGGGCAATATCCGGGAGATTTCAGCACTCTCACCCGATTACATGGGATTTATTTTCTATCCCCCCTCCAAAAGGTTTATTGGGGAACTATCAGCAGCTGATCTTTCCGATATGCCCGAAAATATACGCAGAGCGGGTGTCTTTGTGAATATGACTCCGGAGGATATGCTGACTGAATGCGGAAGGATGAAACTGGATGCTGTTCAGTTGCATGGCTCTGAATCGCCGGATGTCTGCAAATTGATGAAGCAGGAGGGTCTGGAAGTGATAAAGGCTTTCAATATCGCTCAGGAAACAGATTTTGATGTGATGAGGGATTACCTTGATGCCTGCGATATGTTCCTGCTGGATACCGCGGGACCAGGATTCGGAGGAACCGGCCTGAAATTCAACTGGAATCGGCTAAGGGATTATAATTTTGATAAACCCTTTATGCTAAGTGGGGGAGTTGGTCCCGCGGACGCAGAAGAAATTCTCTCAATTGATCACCCCCGGTTTTATGGGATTGACCTTAACAGCCGGTTTGAACTGGAACCTGGTATGAAGGACGGGCCTGCACTCGCAGAGTTTGTCAGTAGGATTCGGACAGCCGGAGACCAGGATTGATTATAAAAAAACACCAAATGAAATACGAAGTAAATTCAAAAGGGTACTATGGTGATTTCGGAGGAGCTTTCATCCCGGAAATGCTGTACGCAAATGTTGAAGAGTTGCGCAGCCGTTACCTGGAGATCCTTGAGAGCAAATCTTTTCGGCAGGAATACCGTCAACTCCTTAATGATTATGCGGGAAGACCTACACCTCTTTTTCAAGCCAGAAGGCTCTCTGAGAAATATAGCACACAGATTTTTCTTAAAAGAGAGGACCTGAATCATACCGGATCTCATAAACTGAACAATACCATCGGACAGATACTGATGGCAAGAATACTTGGCAAAACGAGGATCATAGCCGAGACGGGGGCCGGACAGCATGGTGTTGCTACAGCAACGGTATGCGCCTTGTTCGGGATGGATTGCATCGTATATATGGGAGAGCTTGATGTGTCCAGGCAGCAACCCAACGTGTTGAAAATGAAAATATTGGGAGCAAAGGTGGTTCCGGTCCACAGCGGCAACAAAACCCTGAAGGATGCAACCAATGAAGCCATACGAGACTGGATCAACAATCCTGTCGACACACATTATATTATCGGATCGGTGGTTGGTCCCCATCCCTACCCGGATCTGGTGAGCCGTCTTCAGTCTGTTATCTCAGAAGAGATCAAAGATCAACTCTCAGAAAAGGCAGGCAGGGATTATCCGGACCATGTCATAGCCTGCGTGGGAGGTGGGAGCAATGCAATGGGGGCTTTCTATCATTTTCTTTCGGACGAAAGAGTGAATCTTCTCGGGATTGAAGCTGCCGGACATGGAACAGATACACCTGATACTGCAGCTACCCTGACCTGCGGCCGCCCCGGTATAATTCATGGATCCTATACCATGCTGATGCAGGATGATGACGGCCAGATACTGGAACCATATTCAATTTCAGCGGGACTCGATTATCCGGGTACTGGGCCCATTCACTCATATCTACAGGCAGTTGGCCGCGTAAGGTACGATTCGGTCACGGATGAGGAAGCATTGAAGGCCGCACTTGAACTTACGAGGCTGGAGGGGATAATCCCCGCACTTGAAACGGCTCATGCCCTCGGAGTTTTGGGAAAAATTTCATGGAAACCCGATGATATAATAGTAGTTAATCTATCCGGTCGCGGAGATAAGGATATGGAAACCTATGTAAAAGCATTTTTCAATGAATAGAATTGACACACTCTTCGAAAAGAAACCTTCCGGAATTCTCTCTGTATATATGACCGCAGGCTACCCGGAGTTGAATGATACGACCACGCTGCTGAATGAACTCTCTGCAAAAGGAGCAGACCTGATCGAAATAGGTATGCCCTTCTCAGATCCCCTGGCCGACGGTCCCCTGTTACAGGAATGCAACCAGAAAGCACTCGACAACGGGATGAGCCTGGAAATACTGTTTGAACAGATAACGAATATCCGCGAAACTGTGGATATCCCCCTGATTTTGATGGGATACCTTAATCCGGTGCTGAATTATGGGTTTGAGAAATTCTGCCAGAAAGCAGCTGAAACAGGGATCGATGGATTAATTCTGCCGGATCTTCCTTCGGATGAATATTCGGTTAAGTATAGTGGAATATGCGAGAAATACGGATTGTACATGATTTTCCTGATTACCCCTCAGACCAGCGATGAGCGGATCCGGGAGATTAGCGGACTGAGCAGGGGATTTATCTATATGGTTTCCTCTGCCTCAACAACCGGGGCAAAGGAAGGATTCCAGCAGGAACAGCTGGATTATTTCAGAAGAATTTCGGAGATGGATCTGTCCCTCCCAAGGCTGATAGGATTTGGGATTTCCTCGGCAGAAACCTTCCGGCAGGCCGGGGAGTTTGCAAACGGGGCTATTATTGGAAGTGCCTTTATGAAAAGCATTTCAGGTGAGGGGTCCCTACCGGATAAGATCAGCAATTTCATTGGGAAACTGGAACTATAGACGATAAGCTTCAATACGCATCACTATACTTTTTGTACATTTGCACAGGGATCGGAGTTAAACCTAAAGTCAACTTTTTATGAGCTATCAAATGTCCTGGACTAAGAATGATGTATTAATTACAACTGCTAGTCTGCTTTAGTCAAGTCTTTTTTGTTAATTCATTTAATGGCTTTGGCTCAGTTGCTACAGATTGCTGTATTAGCCTATAAAACAGCTTGCCTCTGTAGGTTGATAGCTTTCTGTTAAAACGAAATGCAAATTCATCCAGATAATAGGATAGATGCTTCGTAGATACCTTTCCCTGATGAGTT
>DRHS01000086.1 GCA_011053095.1 Bacteroides sp. | reverse complement strand
GGGTGGGAGAGAGTGAAAGATTGGGATTTGAAATAACACCGGGAGCTGTCTCCAGACTATAAAAATATGCCGGAAGGGGTTCGATCTGCCCGTGGTTTCCATAGGCAGCGCTGATCCGGTTTTCATTCAGGAACCGGTAGTCAATTCCAAAACGGGGTTCTATTGTAACTGAATTATTCAGAAGAAAAACCATGGAATTTAGTCCCCCGGTCAGAATCAGGTTTCCGCCGGGCGCCCACCGGAACTGGGTGAATCCCTGCAGATGGCCCGTTATGCCATTGCCGGAATTATCCTGAATTAACGGAAGTCCCGGGATATCCGGATCTGAAGCCCGTGCCTTTATATCATAACCGCTTCTGCCAATGACAAAGCCCGAGCGATTGCTCAGCCTGCGGCTGAAACGGTGGGTCATTACAGATCGAAAACTCAGGTTTGTGGTAAAGTTCCTGAGATATTCGTATTCGATCAGGCCTGTACCCGGGACCAGCAGTTCAAGCGTCTGGCTGAACTGATTCATTGCTGCGGTAATGGAGGTGCTGATTGCCGTTTTTCCTGAAAGTATGATCTTATGCTTAACACCCCCCATGGCGATTCTACCTTTCCAGGTATACTTTGTCCGGTCCCATGTAGATTCCCATTCAGATGAGTCTGCAACAGGATCTGAACCATTCAGATCAATTCCTGCGAGTCCCCAAACGGAAAAAATCCCGGCTTTACCTGCAGGAAACCAGAGTTTGAAATTCAGGTCCTGGTATATCGGCAGTTGGCCTTCGGGAATCAGGTCTTTCAGCAAGGCAGTTGTGGCATACCTGTAATTAATAAGGTAGGACCCTTTTTTCCCTTTTACGAAGGGACCTTCTCCAAAAACTTCAGCACCAAGTGTACCGATTTGCAATCCCCATCCCCGTTTCTCATTATTGCCTGCACGCAGATTCATATCGAATACACCGGACAGTGCGTTCCCATACTCGGCAGGAAAAGCCCCGGTATAAAAATCCGAATTATTCAGAAGTTGTCCGCTAAGAAGCGAAACGATGCCCCCGCCTTCAACCAGCATACCTGCAAAATGATTTGGATTGGGTACAGTGACCCCCTCTACTCTCCATGACAGCGCTTTCGGTGCATTTCCACGGATTGAAAGTGCGTTATCATTCGGGCTCCCCCCTGCCACCCCTGCATAGGAAGCAGCCATTCGCCCCGGATCATCAAATCCACCCGCGTACCGTCTTGTTTCCTCTACTGTAAAGGTCCTTGCGCTCAGGGTGGCCATCTGGTTTAATGGGATATCCTTTCTAATCTGCGCCTTAACCTCGACGGATTCAATTTCAGAGACAGATTCCAACAGGCGGAATTCAAGAACAACGGGCCGGGCTGAGGATACAAGCACTTCTGCATACCCCAGTGGTTCATACCCCACAAACCTTGCCTCAATAGTGTAGCGCCCGACCGGTACACCAGATATGCGAAAAATCCCCTCAGTGTTGCTTACAGTTCCATGTGAATATTCCGATGAATAAATATGAATTGTTGCCCCTGGAAGTGATACCCCGGTACTCCGATCCACAACCGTTCCTCTAATGATTTGAGAGGGGACCTGTGCCATGATAGCATTCCAGCAGACCACAAGGAATAAAAACAAGACGGAATGAATTTTCATGGATCCGGGATTCAAACCCAAAGTTAGATATAATCCCAGTTCAGCAGGTATTAAAATCTTTCCTGGCCAGACTGCTGGAATCTTCTATAATTGAACCAATCTAAATAGTCCCTCTAATGGCTGTTTACTAGGCAGATTCATGATTTTATATATTATTTTCGCATAATGCGGCCCCGATGTGGCTGCAGGAGCCAATTTATACGCCATGAATTCCCAATTGACCAGAAGTCTACTCTTGATCGGTGCACCTGTATTGGTGGCAGTGGCATTCCTGTTTTGGTGGATTGGAAAGGATCCGGTACGGGAGCTTACCCAGAGCCTGCCTGGAGCAGACAACCGGGTCTCGGCAGATTCCATTGTAGAAATAATCAATATCGGGGAAGAGTTTGAACGGTTCTCTTCATCTCTTCCCAGGCTGGAAGAAACCTGGACAAGGTTCAGGGGGGCGGATTTTGATAATGTTTCAAAGTCTCCTGTCAGGCTTATCGAATCTTTTGGAGGCAAGGCCCCGGAGATCCTCTGGTCTCATGATCTTGGAGAGGGTCACGCCGGACCGGCAATCTACCGCGGGGCGGTTTATCTGTTGGACTATGATGAGGAAAAGCGGGCTGATATGCTTCGCTGTTTTTCCCTTACCACAGGTGAGGAACAGTGGCGAAGATGGTACCAGGTAAATGTAAAGCGAAACCATGGGATGTCGAGGACTGTTCCCGCCGTTACCGAAGATTACATTCTGACTATCGGTCCCAGGTCACACGTCATGTGCCTGGACAGGGAGAGCGGGGATTTTAGATGGGGACTCGATATGGAAAAGGAGTATGGTACCGAAATTCCTTTCTGGTACACGGGGCAGTGTCCCCTGATCGACAATGGCAAAGCCATCCTGGCTACAGGCGGTCGGTCAATGCTGATAGCCATTGATTGTGAATCCGGTGAGCTGCTCTGGGAAACTCCCAATGATAAGAGCTGGAAGATGTCCCATTCCTCCATTATGCCTTTTACTTTTGGCGGTCAGCGAATGTATGTATACAGCGCTATTGGTGCAGTTATCGGTGTGGCTGCTGAGGGACCGGATGAGGGGAAGGTCCTGTGGAGCAATACAAACTGGAATCACACGGTTGTGGCTCCATCTCCGGTATGCATGCCCGATGGCAAGATATTTCTGACCGCAGGATACGGGGCCGGCAGCATGGTGATTCAGCTGGCCTATGAAAACGGAGTCTTTAGCACCGAAGTTTTGCAGGAGTATTTGCCTCGCGAGGGACTTGCATGTGAGCAGCAAACTCCCCTTTTGTTTGAAGGACATCTTCTGGGGGTCCTTCCTAAAGATGCCGCAACTCTTCGCAACCAGATGGTTTGCGTGGATCCCGATGACTGTACAAACATAATATGGTCAAGTGGCAGCACAAACAGATTTGGACTCGGACCCTTTATGATAGCCGATGGCAAAATATTTCTTTTGAGTGATAATGGTACGCTTACAATCATTCGTCCCAATACAAAACAGTATATACAATTAGACCAGGTTCAGATTTTCGAAGGACATGATGCATGGGCACCACTGGCCATAGCCGATGGGTACCTCATCCTGAGAGATTCCAAGAAAATGGTTTGTATCCGGATTGAAACTTAAAAATTGGAGTCATGAAGAAAACGTTTATTTATGTCTTTCTGTCTCTCGTAGTAATTATTATTCTCGTACTGGTCGTAAAGGATTTCAGCTCCAACCGGCCCGGGCGAATGTCGGGCAACCCGTATAAGCTTGATGTCGACGAGATAATGGCGGTTGATCCGGAATTGATTTCTTATCGGGAAACCCGGAATTATGATATCGATGCTGATAAGTTAGGAGGAATAGCCCTTTCGGGGGAAAACATTTGTATCGGTGCTGACGACTACCTCCAGATGATCGACCCGGAGGGGAAACAGATCATGAAAATTAAACTGCCCCATTCCCCCGAGTGTCTTACGGTCAGCGAACAGGGTAATATCCTTGTAGGATTCAGGAATGGCCTGGCACTGTATTCCCCGGAAGGGGAAGAGATATGGAAAACCGACACAATGGGTGAAAGAGCAGTTTTCACAGCCGTTCGCATGACGAGTTCTGTGATTTATGTGGCTGATGCGGGACAAAGGGCGGTTCACAGGTATGGCCCGGATGGCAGCTATATTGACAGTTTTGAAGGCAAAACTCAGATCGAGGGGAATTACGGATTCATTGTTCCGAGTCCCTATTTTGATCTTGCCATTGCTCCCGATGGTGAATTGTGGGTGGCTAATCCCGGAAAACACTCTATCGAAAATTATACCGGAGAGGGTAAACTGAGGGCGTACTGGGAAAATATGAATCCTACGATTGATGGATTCTCAGGCTGCTGTAATCCGGCCCATATTGACATTATGACTGACGGCTCATTCGTTACAAGTGAAAAGGGAGTGGTACGGATCAAGATCCACAAGCCCTCAGGTGAACTTGCCACAGTAGTTGCAGCCCCGGACAAATTTCTGGTTGACGGGGAAGCTCCAGATGTTGCAGTTCATGAGGATGGAACTGTATATGCACTTGATTATGACCGTAAAACAATACGCATTTTTGAACCTAAATAGAATGGGATGACCAGGGAAGAATTTATTAAAAGCGGTGTCAGGGTATTCTTTCTGGCCCTGATGTTGGGTGGGGCAGGGTTGCTGGCCTGGAAGCGACGGGTCAGTTTTTTTGGGTCATGCGATGACAGTACACGCTGTGCTTCCTGCCGCATTAAGACCAGTTGCCGGGATCCGCGAAAACAAATACCTGTGAACGATGGAAAGCAAAGCACATAACAGGAGAGATTTTATCAGGCGGAGCGTACGCGTTTCGCTGGGACTGACGGTTGGGGGAGTCGGCGCGCTCGCGCTGAAGAACGGAACTACCGATGAGTGGGTCTGGCAGATTGATCCCTTTGAATGCAACCAGTGCGGGAGATGTGCAACCGAATGTGTACGGAATATATCCGCGGTAAAATGTGTTCACGCCTATGACCTCTGTGGCTACTGTGATCTCTGCGGAGGATATCTCAAGCCCGGGGCTCCCAGGATTGATACCGGAGCGGAGCATCAGTTGTGTCCCACTGCCGCCATTAAGAGAAAATACATTGAAGAACCCTTCTTTGAATACGTGATTGAGGAAGATCTCTGCATAGGGTGTGCAAAATGTGTAAAGGGATGTACCTCCTTCGGAAACGGGTCCCTGCACCTTCAGATTCGTCACGACCTCTGCCGCAACTGCAACCAGTGTGCAATCGCACGTGTTTGTCCCTCGAAAGCCATAATCAGGGTACCGAACACTGAGCCTTACCTGATCAAGGGGAGTTTTACCAAATCTGATAAAACCTGATAGGATATTTTATGGGTGGTAAAACAAAAATAATACTCATCGGTATCCTGGTTCTCCTGGTACAGTATGTCAGCGCCCAGGAACAGCGATTTCCAAAACCGGAATTCGAATCCGGATACGAGCAACCTAGTCCCACAACACCAGAACCCCGGGTAGCTGCCCTTGAATTTTTTGATGTTTTAATTCTGATCATTGTTCTGTCCCTGGCCACCTGGTTCGCCCTTAAGTCCCGTTCACGAAAAGGGATCCTATGGCTTTCTGTATTTACACTTATCTATTTCGGCTTTTACCGGAAGGGACAAACACGTGCGATTGCACACTGGTTGCAGTTGCGGCAGAGG
>DRHS01000085.1 GCA_011053095.1 Bacteroides sp. | reverse complement strand
TCTCCTTTTTGCAGGGGATGTTCAGCATTAATTGTCTTTATCAGGCTGGTTTTTCCGCTTCCAACCTTTCCAATAAGGAAAACAAATTCACCTTTCTCAACCCCGAAATCAACGTCGCTCAGCACGAGGTGGTCCCTGATAAAGATATCGGCAGATTCAAATCGAATGATGGTATCAAGAGGCATTTGCCAAAATTATAATAAAAAAGCATACACCCGCCGGAAGCATATGTCAGAATCTCTCTGAATTGTTAATAAATATGTTAGTTGTTGACATTTCGGGGCATAATTACTGACAGGAAAATAAAGTACTTTTAAAACCGTTAGATTGCAGTAGACAGATAAGATGTTAAAGAAGATTTTTAGGATAACCGTACTTCTGCTGATTTTCATTTGCACTGTACAATTTGTCCACGCCCAGAAGACACTTACCCTTACCCATCCTGATAAGGATTTTTTACGAGGGAAGGAATTATATGAGCGGGAAAAGTATGGAGCGGCAATGGATCGGTTCGATGCCTACCTTGACGGGAACGAGAATACCTCATTGCTGTGGAGGGAGGAAGCTGCATATCTGAAAGCTCTCTGCTCGGTGGAATTGTTCAATGACGACGCGCAATACCAGCTCTACAGTTTTATTAAGCAGCATCCTGAGAGTCCACTGATAAACCAGGCCGGCTTTTCTATGGGGAAGCTTGCCTACCGGGACAGGCAGTACGGTAATTGTCTTAGGTGGCTGGAAAAGGTAGATGAATTGGACCTCAGCGAGGAAGACAGGGCCGAATATTTTTTTATAAAGGGATACAGCCATTTCAAGCGTAAGGAATACGCTGAGGCCAGGGTGGCACTGTATGAGATAATTGATTCGGAGGACAGATACGCTTCCCCGGCGACCTACTACTACTCCCATATTAATTACGAACAAAAGAATTACGAGACAGCCATTAAGGGATTCCTTTCCCTGGCCAGCGATGAGACATTTTCCCCAATTACTCCCTACTATGTTACCCAGATATACTACCTGCAGAAAAAATGGGATGATGTGATAAAATATGCACCGGGACTTCTCGAGTCGGTAACCCAGAAACGTTACGCGGAAATGGTGCGTATCCTGGGTGAAGCCTATTTTCACGAGGATATGTATACCGAGGCGGTCGGGCAGCTCGCGAAGTATCACGAAGAAGTAACATATACCCAGCCCGAAGATAAATATATGATGGGCTTCGCTTATTATATGACCGAAGATTATGAGAAGGCCATAAAGTATTTCAAAATGGTTTCGTATGGAGAGAATGAGCTGGCACAGAGCGCATTGTATCATATGGCTGACTGCTATGTAAAGACCGGCGATAAACAAAAGGCCAGGCTTTCCTTCCATGCAGCTTCAAATACGGATTTCGATCCGGCCATTAAGGAGGATGCCCTTTTTAATTATGCCGTTGTAACCTATGAGCTGGCAATGGATCCGTTTAACGAGGCTATTAGGGGATTCGGACGTTATATTTTATTGTACCCGGCATCAGAACGCACGGATGAGGCCTACAATTATCTTGTACTGGCATTCATGAGCACCCGCAATTACCGTGCTGCCCTGGGATCCCTGGATAATATTCGCAGGATGACCCCGGACATTGAACGTTCTTACCAGAGGGTGGCGTTTTTCAGGGGACTCGAACTCTTTAATGATCTGCAGTTTAAGGAGGCAAGCAATAAATTTGATGCCTCCCTGGAGTACAGTCAGTATGACCGTTCCCTGAAAGCACTGTGCTATTACTGGAAAGGGGAATCCCAATACCGGCTGAAAAATTACGATGAGGCCATTAATCAATACCAGGTATTTCTTGGAAGCGACGGGTCCTCAGAACTTAATGAATATGTTATCTGCAATTATAACATGGGTTACGCCGAATTTAAAAAGGAGAATTACCGTGATGCCCTGAACTGGTTTAGACGCTTCGAAGAAAAGACTAAGGATGGAAACAAGCGGATAGTTGCCGATGCATACAACCGGATAGGGGATATGTATTTCGTTGATGCCAGGTACCAACGGGCCATTGAGAACTATAACAAAGCAATTGCCGCCGGAATGGCCGATGTTGATTATGCCCTCTTCCAAAAGGGTGTATCACTTGGAATAATGAACCGTTACCCGGAAAAGATCGAAATACTGGGCAGAATCCCCGCTGAGTTTCCAGGATCAACCTATATCCCGGACGTTCTCTATGAGACAGGACGCAGCTATTTCATCCTTCTGGAATCAGAGAAGGCTATTCCATTTTATAAGAAGATAATTGATGAGCAACCCAACAGTTCATATGTTTCAAAGGCACTGGTTCAACTGGGACTGATCTACTATAACCAGGACAATGCGGAGGAATCGCTCATTCATTACAAGAGGGTTGTTAACGATTTTCCTGGTACGCCGGAGGCAAACAATGCCCTACTGGGTATAAAAAACGTTTATGTTGAAAGCAACCGGGTTAACGAATACTTCAGCTATGTGCAGAGTCTGGGAAGAGACCTTGATATTTCGGTTCAGGCACAGGATTCCCTTTCGTATATGGCTGCTGAAAATATATACCTGAATGGGGATTGCGAAGGATCTGTGACTGCATTTCAGGGGTATATTGAAGATTATCCGGCCGGAGCTTACCTGGTCAATGCTCATTTCTACAAGGCTGAATGTCTGCTGAAAACGAATAACCATCTGGAAGCCCTTGAATCACTCAGCTATATTATCAGCCGACCCAGGAATATATTCACAGAACCTGCCCTGCTGACGGCCTCAAGGATCAATTACGACTACGGGAACTATATTGCAGCCCTTGAGAATTATTTGATCCTGGAGGAGATAGCAGAGGTCGGGAGCAACCGGTCAGAAGCAAAGATCGGAAAGATGCGCTGCTATTATCTGGTCGAGGAATGGGGCGATGTCATAGATGCTGCAAGATCTGTGCTTCGGATAGATAAAATATCGGATGAGGTGGTCAGGGAATCACAGTACAAGATAGCCAAGGCATTTTATGCACAGGACCGGTTTGCCCTTGCATTGGACGAATTCAGGAAGGTTGCGGATGAGGTTAGCAGCGAAGAAGGTGCAGAATCAAAATACAGGGTTGCTGAATGCCAGTATATTCGAAAACAATATGAGAATGCAGAGGAAACAATATTTGAATTTATCGATCTCAACACCCCCCACCAGTTCTGGATGGCAAAATCCTTTCTACTGCTGGCAGACCTGTACCTGGCGAGGGATGATAATTTCCAGGCCCTGCAAACCCTGCAAAGCATTATTGATTATTATGAGAGAATGGATGACGGAATACTTGACCTTGCCGTACGCAAAAAGATGGATATACTGAAACGCAAGGAAGCGCTGGAAGGAGAGAATGCCGAAGAAGACCTTGAAATTGAAGTTGGCAGTTCGAGGGAAGGAGGAACCCCAAACCAATGATGAATGAGAGCATATTATAAATATATAGTCAGTGTCGGACTGATCGCATTCATGGGCTTGTCAGTATATTCCCAGGAGCCGATTGATAAGGAGATCGTGGTAGTCAAGCCTTACCAGCCAAGCCTCTCAGATGCATTTAAGATAAATGTACTTCCCAGGATAAGTGATTCAATAAGCATTAAGCCGAGCTTTGATTACAGCATCGAGCCCAAGAAATTTGATGGAACTTTTCAGGTCCGACCGATTACCCCGGCCAGAATGTTGGGCCAGCCCCTTACAAAACTTTATAAATCCTACCTGAAGCTTGGATTAGGAAACTACATAGCCCCCCTTGCAGAACTCAATATTAACTCACTTCGAGAAAAAAAATCACAATGGGGAATTGCTCTGAAGCATTATTCAATCAACGGAATGCTGAAACTGGAGAACGATCAGAAGGTAGATCCCGGTTTCTTCGAGAATTCAGGAAGCATTTACGGAAAGAAGATTTTCAATAAGGCATACCTCTCAGCAAGCATAGGAGCTGCCTTTGACAGGGCAGATTTCTACGGGTACCATCCCTCTATTGATACAGTCCTCCAGCAAGATGATATCCGGCAGACCTACCTGAAACTGGATGGCCGCCTGAAGATGGGATCCATGCATAAGGATTCCCTGCACCTGATCTGGAAAGGCACACTTGATTATTTATACACCTACGACTTTTACCAAGATTTTGAGCATGCAGCCATTCTTGATGCAAATAGGAGCCAGCGTCTTCGTTCCGGGATTACTGCGGGACTCGGGATTTCGGGTGCATACTATTATACATCAGAGTCAATTGATTCCGGGAATAATATTGTTGTCGGGCTGAATCCATGGTTTGGAAAAACAACGAGTGATTATACATACCGGCTTGGATTCGGACTGGTAGTAAATGCTGATGGCGATAAAACCACCCCGCATTTTTATCCTGAGGGACTCCTGCAGATTAATATGGTAGAGGGAATACTAATGCCCTATTTTGGATTTGATGGCAGATTGCAGGTCAATAATTTCAGATCAATGGCAGAAGAAAACAGGTATATTACACCCGGACTTAAGGTAGATAATACAAGCCATAAGATAAGGGGCTATGTTGGATTCAAAGGAAGCTTTAGCAGGGAATTATCATATGATCTGAGGGGTAGCTACTCAGTGATCGATAAAATGCCATTCTTTGTCAATGATACCACACAAATTCTGGGCAATACCTTTGATGTGGTATATGATAACCTTCAACTGATACGGATACATGGTGAGTTGAATTACAGGCAGACAGAACGGCTTAGTACGCTTTTATCACTCACCTATGACAGCTATATCATGGATGGTATTGAACATCCATGGCATAAACCCAATTTGGTTGTCTCCCTTGATGAGAAATTCAACCTTAAAAACAAGATAATTGTTGATGCCGGACTCTATTATGTTGGTAAAAGATATGCACCCGGTACCCAGCTTGACGCCGATATAATCACCCTTAAAGGCTTTGTGGACCTGAATCTGGGACTTGAATACCGATATACAAAAATCCTTTCCGGATTTGTCCGCCTGAACAATATTCTGGGTACCAGATACCAGGTATGGAACCAGTATCCGGGAATGGGATTTAACCTTCTTTTTGGCTTTACCTACGCACTTTAATAATCACCTCGCCCAAACAGGCAGATTTTCTAACCTGTCCCCCCTATGAATCCCCCTGTTTACTGGTGTTTCAGGATTTTGATATATTGTTGATAAAGCAGTTGAATATTAAGCCCGTTTTTCGAGGAAAAACGGCTTTTTTTTTGTACTTTTACACTATAATTCGGAGAAAAATATCTCATTTTGCAAGTATCTGAATAAGAGATAGATATAAAGAAAAAAATAAGACAAAAAAGATAGTTCTGACCTGACCCTTTGACACGATTCTGAAAGAAGTGGCCCAAGAGTAAAAATTCACCCTGATTTACCGGCTAAAAAGACAGACTTATATGCAATTTTTGCATTAAAGGTCAGGTGTACTTATAAAGAAAGACAAATGGAAGAAAAAGATAAAAAGCAAAATCCCAAAACAAAGGATTTGAAAAACGGGAATAATGATTATTCTGCTGACAGTATTCAGGTGCTTGAGGGACTTGAAGCTGTTCGTAAGAGACCTGCTATGTTCATTGGGGATGTAAGCACGAAAGGGCTACATCACCTGGTATATGAGGTAATCGATAATTCTATTGATGAGGCTCTTGTAGGGCACTGTGATCTGATAGAAGTAGTTATCAATGAAGACGGAACGGTAATGACCTCGGACAACGGACGGGGTATACCCATCGATATGCATGAAAAGGAAAAGAAATC
>DRHS01000084.1 GCA_011053095.1 Bacteroides sp. | reverse complement strand
GCAGATACCTATGGACTTGCATTTTTAAAGTCCCAGGAAGCAACCTCAACCTCTCTTCCCCTTGAAGAAAATGGCATCGAATGCGAATCAGTCAAAAAAGTTCATGAAGGCAGGCCCAATATCGTTGATGCAATAAAAAACGGAGACCTTCTGACCAAGCATTATCTGGGTGGCAATTTTTGCCATGGTAATTCAGGGGTTATTAAGAAATTATTGACAATTATATCATGCGAAAAAACAATAAATATATTCAGCAACTGGACAGAAAAATATATTTGAACGCTTTTCCGGACTGCCAGTGGATTTTGGCTTTGAATGAAGAAATAATAATTGTAAATTTTAACTTTGAAACTGCTGAGATTTTCTATTGTGAAACCATTTTTATCGTTGAATAATTCATTATTCATTTATTAATGTCCCGCCTTTCAAACCACCTTACAGTTTTTAGGATTACTGGTATTATCATGCTGGCATGGTTCTGTTTGCCGGCTACAGCACAGGAGAACGCCCATTTCGAATCCTGGTACACATATTCTGCACGGCATTATGTAACAAAACACCGGTTCTGGATCCGAAACGATATTGGGATAAAACATTCTTTTGATGAGAATCCTTCCACCATATTTTTAATGCGGCCCAGGATGATTATAAACCTTGGAAATATAGTGGAGTTTCAACCTGCAGTAGATTTTCGATTTTCATATTATCCCAATACCAATAACACAATTGAATTGAGAACCTGGCAGGGATTTCGTGTGTACTGGCCAGATATAGGAAGAGTTATGTTTGATCATTTTTACCGTTTTGAACAACGATTTAATTGGCTTGAGGGATTTGAACGAGAAGAAATTAGCCTTCGATCACGATACAGGTTAAATATGCGTGTGCCGGTGAATCATCTGGCAATTACTGATAATACATTTTTTTTTGATCTGCGGGGCGAGATTTTTCTGCCTCATGACGAAGGTATTATTGAAACATATGCCAGTACTATTCGACTTGGTCTTAACCTGGGATATCGACAAAATGTAAAATGGCGCTACCAGTTAACCGGGTATGTGGATGGTGGTAAAGATGTCATCGATGCCAACAGATCAGCAAGCAGGTTAATTATTGAGGCAAGCGTCAGAACCACGTTTTAATAATGCTGCGAAGCGAGATTGTCAATATTCTTATTCATAACAGAAAGATAATCTCCATTTTCCGGTTTGTTTCCACAAGGGATAAACAAGACGGACCTGACCCCGGCTTCCTCCAGAAGCAGCCTGGTTTCAGGATGAGGCTCACCTTCCCACAACATTATCTTCGGCTCAGCTGAATTTAAAGATTTTATGAATATTTCAACCATATCCGGGTCAACTCTTTGTCCTGGTTCCCAGGTACTGGTATACGGGATGTGATGCGTATAATGTTTTGCCATGGTAAGGATTGAATACCTCATCCATTTTACTGTCAAGCTCAAGAATATCTTCCTCCAGCTCCTTATAATTGTTATCAAATACCTGGCTATAATCAGGATAGGATTCCCTAAGTGTTTCATAAATAAGCTTTGCCTGGTCCAGGGCGATGGATTGATCAAGCCAGGTTGTAAAAGCCGTTTCATCCTGGGGAACAGGAAATAAAATATCGAATTCATCTCCTGCAATCTTCTGGGTAAAATAGTAAAGGGGATAGTTTGTTACAGCAAGAGTTTTCGGGGATTCTCCATTCTCAGTCTTACCTTTGCCATCATTTTTGCTTCCGCAAGAGACAAGTACCATAAGAATAAATAATATTGCAACAAACTGTTTCATAGTATCTTAAATAATGAAGGCATTAATAAAACCATTTCCATTCCTATAATCTGGGCGATTTTCCGCTTGCCCTAGCCAATGGTAAACATGGTATAAAGTTCATCCTTCCTCAGTCTTAAGGACAATGCCATAACCAGACCGAAAATAAGAATGACAGCCAGTCCCACGATCACAAAAACAGAATTGAAACTCTCCAGGTTATCTCCTCTGATATTGTTGTACATAAATAGTTTTGCACCCGCGGTAACAGAACTGTCGCTCCGTTCCAGAACAAGTGTCGGGTCATATACTTTTGCCAGATCCTGGTGCCCATGCCCGAGTCCCATAATAATCCAGGTAGTTTTTATATCCACCAGAACCGCATCATCATCGGGAGTGTTTGATTGATCCAATACCCCGACAATATCCATTTTCAGTGGGTAGACCCCGGCAAAATCAAAAAAGCTTTCCGGACTGGAGATTAGACTGTCTCCAGGCTGAAGGTCCAGACGTCTGGCTACATTCGATCCGATGACACATTCTCCGACAACACCAAAAGATATTCGAGTAATTTAAAATCCTGGAAGACGAACCCGATCTGGTTTATCCGCAGATTTCTCAATTCGGAGTCATTCATGGTATTGAGACGATTTCCATCAAATTCCACGGTTCCGTTTTCGGCAATAATTATCCCGGAAAGGATGTTGAGCAGTGTTGTTTTCCCTGAGCCGCTGGGACCAATAACAGCTGCTTTTTCCCCTTCCTCAATAATCAAATGGGGAATATTCAGCATATCGACCGATTTTAGTTTTACCTGTATACCTCCCTGGTTTTCCAGAACCGATCTTGGACGCGCTTCAATAAAAAATTCACCAGACTTTCAGTCAGGAGTTTATATTAGCCTAAAATTAACAATCCATTGCTAATAATATGTAATTATGAATGCAAATTGGCCTTACATAATATATACGTATCTTTATATCTTTATAATATGATAATAAGATAGAAAAGGTTCGAATCATGAATAAAAGAAGTTTTCATTTATTCTGTTGCCTGTTTATAGGTTTATTGGCCATCAATACTACCTTGTTCGCGCAGATAGACCTGGAATTGTATGCCAGTGGATTTACCAAGCCTGTAGCTATTGCCAGCGCAGGTGACAGCAGGCTCTTCGTCGTTGAACAGTCAGGCAAAATAAAGATCGCAGATTCCACAGGTAGTGTCAGGGAAAGTCCATTCCTGGATATTACAAGCATTGTAAAATCAACCGGAAACGAACAAGGATTACTGGGATTGGCTTTTCACCCTGATTATTCAAACAATGGGTATTTTTATGTTAACTACACCGATGCTGATGGGGGAACCTCTATTTCGCGATTTATGGTCAGCGGGACTAATCCGGACATTGCGGATCCGGAGAGTGAACTTTCCATTCTCAGTTTCAGCCAACCTAAAAGCAATCATAACGGCGGAGATCTGAAGTTTGGCCCCGACGGATACCTCTACATTGGCACAGGAGATGGTGGAGGTGCAGGAGATACAGATGACAATGCACAGGATCTTTCTGTGATTCTTGGAAAGATGCTTCGTATCGACGTCGATGGTGGGAGTCCCTATACCATACCAGAGACCAATCCATTTAAAGGAGTTTCCGGGGCTCTTGATGAGATCTGGTCATTCGGACTCAGGAATCCCTGGAGATATAGTTTTGACCTGCAAACCGGAGATCTCTGGATCGCTGATGTTGGACAAAAGGAAAAGGAGGAGATCAACTTTCAATCATCCAAAAGCACTGGAGGGGAAAACTATGGATGGAGATGTTATGAGGGAAATGATGTTTATAATTCACTGAATTGTCAGCCAATAGGCAATTACAATTTCCCGGTTCATGAATATTCACATGACGGATCAGGTGGTTGCTCGGTAACCGGGGGATTTGTATACCGGGGAAATGAATACCCGTCCCTTAATGGATATTATTTTTTCGCAGACTACTGCACCGACCGGATATGGACTCTCCACGATAAAGAGGGTACCATGACATTATCCTATCATGGTCAATTTCCGAACAACTCATTCAGTACTTTTGGAGAGGACAGTGAGGGCGAATTATTTATCGCCGGACTATCAAGTGGCAAGGTTTATAGAATTACGGGGACTGAACCTACATCAAATAATAATATTCCTTCAAGGTCCAGATTTCGGGTTTATCCAAACCCTGTAAAGGATCATATGCAGATAGAAACCATTGCTTCAGGAATATCCACAGTAGAGTTCAAACTTTACAGTCTAATTGGATCTTTATGTCTTAGCGGAGAATACTCCGAACCTTCCATTCAATTAAACCTTAATTCCCTTGATAACGGGGTTTATTACCTGGTTGTAAGTAGTGGGGAACATAAAGAATTTCACAAAATTTTAAAACCTGAGTGAACCATCAAAAAGGCAATACCACGAATCCTGAGCAACTTCTAAACCGAGTCTGATGACTTTTTCCGGTTTTTTCTTTTGAACCACCTTTTCAATTTATCCCTTACAAGCATTACGATCTCTTTACCTAAAAATGCCAGTGAACCATAAAAAAGTACTTCGCCAGTAATAAATATACCAAGAATCAAGCCGCCGGTCCATGATGTTTTAAGGCCAAGCAATCTTCCTATTGCAGCGCCAATAATCGGCGAACCGACAATCAGCACATAACTCAGAATCTGTATTGCAAACATGGCCTTTTTAAAAGGAGTGTTGACAATGTCCTTAATAGTCCTAACACGGGTGTTTGACTCATTTTTTACTCCCTTTTCAATCATGATTTCAATATTATAACCGAAATTTATTAATAAATTAGATCATTAATAATATTTATAATTATGAACCGAAGAAATTTCATACAAAACTCATCTGCTGGCATAGGAGTCGTGTTAGTCGATCCGTTCAACATATATTCTTCACAGAATATTGAATCTATCCAGAATGAATTACCGAAATTCAGGGTTCGGAGATTGACATCCGGTCCCAAACACCACTTTTTTGGTTATTATGGAATGTCACCCTGGAACAGATCGGAAACAAAGATGGTATGTCTGGAATCCGATTTTCAGGACAGATTGCCGGAACCCGGAGAAACAGCTGACATTGGATTGGTTCATTCTGAAAATGGGGATTTTACTCCCTTAACTAAAACATCGGCATGGAATCTTCAACAAGGCTCTCTTATCCATTGGAATCCGCTTAAACCAGACTCAGAAATTATCTACAACAATCAAATAGGGAATGAACTGGTATCGGAGAAATTGGATGTAGACAATGGAACTAAGTCGGTCCTTCCCCGCCCGGTAAGCGCTGTAGCTACAGAAGGGAAATATGCATTAAGTCTCACTTATGGAAGATTGAGCCGATTAAGAAAAGTAGTGGGTTATGCCAATGCTGTTGACCCTTATGCCAACGAGGCACATCCCGAAAAAGATGGTGTTTTCCGGATTGATTTGCAAACGAATGAAACAAAATTAATAGTAAGTATAGCAGAGGTTTTTGAGAAATCGGTGGCTGATTATCCGGTTTTGGCCAAAAGACATATGTGGTTTAACCACACGGTAATTAATCCCGCAGGTTCAAGGTTCCTATTCCTGGCAAGGACAAGAGATGAAGATAATGATCTCGACTCTGCCATGTTCACGGCAAATATGGATGGAACCGATTTAAGGATGGTAATTCCATTTGGAACCGGTGTTTCCCATTTTGGATGGAGAAATAACAAGGAAGTCATTGCTACATTCACACCTCCCGGTGGAAAAAAAATGAAACATTATCTTTTCCCGGACAAAACAACTGATTATCGTGTTGTTGGAGATAATTTTATTATTGGTAACGGGCATTGCACATTTACCCCTGATGCACGTTGGATGGCAACCGACCGAAAAACCAAAGAAAGCAACTCACAATCCTTATGGCTTTTTGACATGGAACTTAATAAGGGTATGATTCTCTGCATCAAACCGGTGAATGACAAAAAATATTTTTCCGGTGATATCCGTTGTGATTTTCACCCACGCTGGAATCCTTCAGGAGATAAAATTTGTTTTGATGCAATCGATACTGAAACGGGCAGCAGGCAAATGCATATTGTAGAATTTCTAAAAAACAACACATGAAAAAGTATTATTATTTTATTATTCTAATTATTGGTTTTTCTACTTCATGTAATAGCAGAAATTCCGAAGTCACAAATGAATTTCCCGGAGTAAGCGGGCCAATACAAATCAGCAGTAATGAGAAGGAACACTTGTTTGCAAGTTATTATGGTATCAATTCATGGAGTGCCGATCAGCGTTACGTAACTGTCCTGGAAACGGACATCAAGTACAGGCTGCCAACTGAAAATGACCCTGCAACGCTTGGTTTGATCGATCTTGAAACGAATGAGTTCATTCCTCTTGCTGAAACGCGGGCCTGGAATTTTCAACAGGGCTGCATGGCACACTGGCTGGGAACATTCCCAAATTCTCAAATTATTTACAACGATTTTGTGGATGGCAAATTTGTTTCCATCATTATGGACGTCCACACAAAGCAAAAGATTAAGACGATTCCCTACCCTGTCTGTGCTGTTTCGCCGAATGGGAAAGAGGCCATCAGTATAAATTTCTCGCGGATTCGTACTACACGTGAGTCCTACGGATATGGAGGAGACGGGCAGGATGCCCGGTTATCCGTGCAGTTTCCAGAGGACGACGGACTCTTCCTTGTAGACCTGGAGACAGGTAAGGCGAAACTTCTCGTGTCCATTAACGACATCAAAGAACAGGTCCCCGAAGTCCCTGAACAAGGAATTGAATACTTCAATCATGTCCTCTTCAGCCGTGAAGGAGGAAGGATATTTTGGCTGGCCCGGGCCATACCGGATAGAAATACCACTTCCTTAACCGTGGAACGGAACGGAGAGAATCTGCAGCGCTGTTTTCCGGATGGTTGGGGCGGATCTCATTTTGACTGGCTAAACGAGGACGAGCTTATGATAACCGGCGTATACAAAGCAGAAAGCAATGCCCACATACTCTTCACAGTTGGTCAGGATAACTATCGACGCCTCGGCAATGGACTGCTGGATTACGACGGACACGGCACCTTTTCTCCGGACGGGAAATGGATGGTGACCGATACCTATCCCAGTAAAGGCCTGAATGAGCAGAAAATCTATCTCATGAATATGAAGACAGAAGCCGTTTTGCCCCTTGGCCGATACGTCCATCCGACCGAGTTCAGGGAAAACGGAAAAGATGCTCAGTGTGATTTGCACCCGCGCTGGAGTCCGAAGGGAGACATGATTGGCTTTAATTCTGTTTACACTGGCCAAAGGCAGGTGTACATAATAAAACTTAACAAATGATGGTTAACTATCGTTTGTTTTAAGATTTCTCCCACTGTTGAAGATCCCGGAATTGATGGATCTTTCAGATTAGTTTATCTTTCAGTCTCGCTTTCTCATATCAATTCATACATACCATGTCAAGCAGTACCTCAGCATGGACAGACCCGGAACCGGGCATGAACGATGAATATTATTACAGGATTGCAGCCATTAAACCCGTTCCAAGCGAACCCACTGGATTCGGAAAAGCAGGCACCAGGGGCCCTACCTGCATTCCCTCTCCAATATGGATGATAACAAACTAAAATCATCAAATGACAAGTACCAATTATCTGTTATGGAACTATCAGGCAAGATATGCAGGATAGTGAACGGGATTGCTACATCAGATTACGTGCTGAAGAAAGGCGATCTTAAGCCAGGACTATACTACATTGAACTGAGTGGACCTAAAATTTACAGGGGAAAGATTGTGGTAGAATAGGCTTTCTGGGTGGTCAATTGATACATGGGAGGTGAATCTTTTTGTTTTTACATCATAAAGTTCAGCAAGATCTTTATCTTTTAACGCCGGAGTAAACCCCACCTACCGGTGAAAAACGGTACCACCCCGAATGATTATCTCATTGAATTTCTGTATAATAGGTTGTACATTTGCCGTAATGTGTATATTGGCAGGAAGATAGTCTTAAGAAGGGTCTTGTCATTTTTAAAATTGTAAACAAAAAGGAGGCAGCATGACTGAACACGAAAAAAAAGAGGTTACGATTGTCGGTGGCGGTAGTAGTGCGCATGTTTTGATTCCTTTTCTTTCCGGAGCGGGTTTTGCCGTCAACCTTCTCACGCGGAAACCAAAGGAATGGTCCCAGAAGGTCGATGTTCAATTGCACACGATTCATGGGGAAATTCAGGAAGAGTTTAGTGGTACACTGACGAAAGTCAGTGATAATCCGGCTGAGGTCATTCCACAGGCACGTTTTGTGATTTTGTGCATGCCTGTATGCAAATACCGCTTCGCTCTGCACGGCCTGGCGCCACATCTTGCGAAAGACAAAGAGGTGTTTGTGGGGACAATCTATGGTCAGGCAGGATTTAACTGGATGGTCGATGAGATCAAGAAAAAATTTGATTTGAGCAATATCACCACCTTTTCCGTCGGTTTGATTCCGTGGATTTGCCGGATCATTGAGTATGGTAAGGTGGGAGTGACCTATGGTTGTCACGAGATCAATATCGTGGCGGTGTCACCGCCGAATCGTTTCTCTGAGCTCAATGACATTTTGTTGAAGAATATTTGCGAGCGATGGCTGAAAAAAGGGTCTTTCCGACAAGCCGCTAATTTTTTGTCACTGACTCTATCTGTCGACAACCAAATCATCCATCCATCGCGTTGCTACGGTTTGTTTCTAAGATACGATGGGAAATGGGCACACAAAGAAGATATCCCCTATTTTTACCGCGACTATGACCAAAAATCAGCCGACCTTCTACAGGAATTAGACATGGATTACTCTAAAATTCGAGAGGCCATCAAGGCAAAATATCCTCAGCAGGATTTTCAATATATGCTTGATTATCTGAGTCTGGAGCGACTCTCACACCAGTCGAAAAACACCGACATTCGGGAGTCATTCACGACTTCGCTTACGTTGGGAGCCATCAAACCACCCACCATTCAATTAGAAAGCGGCGAATGGGTCATAGACAAGGACCACCGCTTCTTTACAGACGACATTCATTATGGCCTGTGCATCGCAAAATGGATTGCCGACCAACTAACTCTGGACGTTCCAACCATTGACAGCATCATCGACTGGGCCCAGCAGTTGCGTAATGAGAAGATCATCGAGGGGAATAAATTGTTATTGGACAGCGAAAGCCTGACCACGGAATTCATATCCGGCATTCCCCCGGTGTATAGCCTTAACAGCATCGATGACATACTGGGCTAACTTCTGTTTTCAACCCACTAAATGAGCAAAGGGTCAGTTTTGTATGACTGTAATGGCGGAAGAATTATGCCTGGGGTGATTGTTGCTCAGCAGGGTAAAATAATTCGGACTTCGATTGACTCTTCTGGAAAGGAGGAGAGTTGGTTGAGGTAGATTCCCGGTATACATCGCAGAGATGTTCAGGTTGTGGGCACACGGCAAAGGAGAACAGGCCATCACAGGCTGTTTTCAGATGCCTGGACTGCGGGTATGAGGAGAATGCTGATGTAAATGCAGCGAGAAATATTTTAACCGTCG
>DRHS01000083.1 GCA_011053095.1 Bacteroides sp. | reverse complement strand
TTGGTCTTGAATTGGATGAAAAAGGGGAATCCATTGTTTTTTATACCAATGGCCTTTTTACCACAAAAGAGGACGGATCAGGATATGGCCGGCCAGCACTTTTCCATTTATACATTCCTGAATCAGAACGAGTGGAATAGTATCTAGATCCAGGGGTTAGGACGCCAGTTTTTATTCTATTACAACCATCCCATAATCATGTAACTTTTGGATTGTGATACCGAAGGCTCCATTCTCCTGGATTGATTGGATATCTAGTTCTTCTTCAATAGCACCCGGAGCAAACCACCTACAACCGGAAGCAGCTTTATTATTAAGTATAATCTGGATAGGCCCAACAGGAATGGGCTTGTCGAGTGGTATGGTGCCGGTGCCGTTCACAAGGTGAATAACCGTGTTGGGGCCGTTACGATAGGCGGTTATAGCTACTGTAGCAGGAGCATTTGTCTCGATGATTCTCCAACTTTCTGATTGGCTGAATATTAAATGCGCCAGGATATCATCATAATCTGGCATTTCGATGTTCCACATCAGGGTTCCAAGAGCACCGGTAAAATAACTTATCCTGCCCAGGCCTTTATCCATGGCAAAAAGGACCGGTACTTCACCCTTTTCCAGCAGGGGAAATACTTCAGGTACCCAGCTACCGCCTGAAGTGGGACTGTTATAATACAGTATTTCAGCTCCATCGGGCAGATTAACAGGGCGCAGATCCAGGTTTAGCATTATGGCAGCAGGCAGGACTGAAAGGCCTGGTTTTCCGGAGACTGCATATGCACAACTGAATGTTTCTCCGGTTTGTTTCAGGCCAAGGAATTCAGTCCACTCAACTGCCAAGGCCTGGTCAGGGAAAGCATCAAAAAGTATCAAATGCCCCCCTGATTCAACAAATTCCTGCAGAATTTCTGTTTGCTCCTTCTCGAGTATGTTCAAGGATGGAAGGATTACGGTATGATGTCTGTCTGTCAGATCTTCATTCAGTCGATGGGCTAAAATAATCTCGAAAAGTGCATGTT
Organism: Bacteroides sp.; assembly: GCA_011053095.1. Classification (GTDB taxonomy): domain Bacteria; phylum Bacteroidota; class Bacteroidia; order Bacteroidales; family SM23-62; genus SM23-62. The sequence continues at coordinate 3,832 of DRHS01000083.1, read as the reverse complement.
CTTTTACCAGGGCACGGTAAAGTCCCAGCATTTCATTTCTGTAAGAAGCCGCATTGAGTCCCTCTGCATTTTCCCCGGGCCAAACCAGTGCAATGGGGGCAATTTTCTCACTCCCTGTCATGAAGGCTTCACATCTTTCCATAAGCCGGAAAGGTTCAGCAATCATAGAGGCAGTTCGTGGATCGGGCATATTGCCCATCAACCCGTAACTCGGAGCTTTGATTCCTGCATTATGCGAAAATGCCTGATAGCAGTTCAATTTGTAATCATTGATGGGTTTCAGAGACAGTTTTCCTTTCTGGAATCCTACTTTGAGGTTTATCAGCGGAAGTCCGGAATGCTCAGATTTAGATGCATGACTCCAGTCCGCCGAAAGTGCACTCCACCATCGCAATTTGTGAAGCTCATCATCAGCCGGTTCTCCCGCTGTGGAAAGGAGGTTGGTATAACTACCGGCCAGTAGCTCGTGATTGAAACTCCTGCCCTCACCCCAGCCTGGATTTTCCGGGCTGTTGATTTCGGCCATAAAAAGGGCATCGGCATTATTGCTGTGAATGATACGACGGTAATCCTTCATCTGTGAAGCAAGACGCTCTTCCCTCCAACGCTTCTGTGCCGCTGGATCTTCCGGGATGCTGAATTTCTCTATGGTTTCCTTGTTGAAGCTGCTGGATCTGAATCCGGGGGCATTCAAATGAACACCCTCTACCTCATACCCCGAACATACTTCTTTCAATACGGGAAAGGCAAATGCCTCATTCCGGTACCCCTCCAAAAGATCCGTGCGGAAAAACCGTACATCGGTAGCTGAAGGTTTTTCTGAAGGGATCCCATCCTGATCAAAAAAGAACCATTCCGGCCTCTCCTTGATAAGGTCCTGGTTTCCAATGCTGAAATCAAGTCTTGCAATGACACGGATATTTGCCTGTTTTGCTTCTTTAATAACTTCCTTAAGAAGATCCCTGTCTCCCATATGCGGGCTTATTATATGATAGGGAACTTCAGTTTTATAAAAGGCATAGGGTCCGCCAACGCTGAATACAATGGCCTCTGCATGAAGAGCCTTGCAATCTGCTATAAATTCTTCAACATTAAAATCCTCAGCCTCAAGCTCGCGCATGTTGGGGTGATAAACCCTGAGTGGGTGTTCTTTCCACCATGGAGCATCATCCGATTGGGCTGATATTCCGGGCATCATTACAAGGAGCAGCAGAATTGGATAGAAATAGCGTAAAAATTGCTTAATATCTTTTTTCATCAGTCAATTTTTTTTTAAAGTATTGTGGATCATAATTACTATTCGTGGTTATTTGTATAATCTGTGATGATCTGATTGCGCAGCTCCAGGAACATTGCAGTGACTTCCTGCATTAAACCGTTTGAATACCCCGTTAAGAATTCCTGGGCGCGGTTTGGATTTTTCTTGTATAAATCAAGAGCTTTCTTTTCTATTTCATCTTGTTTGGAAAAAATGGATGCTTCAAAAGGGTCTCTCCTTACTTTTACATCTTCAATGATGTGCTGGAATTTCAGGTTGGCCAGGTTGTCAACAAAATCAATGGCCCATCGTGCGGATTTCTCATCGTACTTGCCAGGGTTATAGGTCTTGTAGGATTCCTCCACCGATAAATTACCGGAATAGATGGGTACATAGGGACTGAAATGTGGATTGTCAAGGTAAACCCAGTAGACTCCTCCAATTTCATCGGGAAACCAGTCTCTTAATTGAAGGACCATGCCGTAATGACCCCGATGACGGGCGACCGGTCTTCTGTATGTAATTTTCATGAGTTTTCTCATATCGCTTCCGGGGAAGGGTGTGGCCAGGGGACTCTTTACGAATTTTCCTTCTGAGTTGGGAACGAGCCATTGCGGTCCTCCCGTCATATCATAGATCGTTCCTTCAAAAGTGGATCGCTGAAAGGCAATGACGTCCTGTACGGACATTTTCTTCTCTGGTTTTACGGAAAAAGGATACATACTGAGCGGTTCAACGGTCTGGAAATATTGATTGATCCCCTTATATGGATCTCCGTTTAGATAACGGTCAGGCCATTCTCTGTATCCTGGTGCAAATGTCTGAAAGAACAACCAGAATCTTCCTGTGGCAAATTCAACGGGTTCGGGAGCATATGCTTCCTGCCAGACAAACGGTTTTCCGGATTCAGGATCATACCATCCCCTGTCAATGGCTGCCTGCTTGTAATTTTCGGAGACCATAAAATTGTTTGCGTCGTTTTCGTCTATTTCCTTAATTATGCTCCAGTTTGGGATCATGGTAGTTTCTTCCTCTGGCAATCGTTGTGCTGCCCAGATCGCACCCGGTTTTCCGCTTTCTTTGGTCCAGCCGGGCCCCACTCCAAAGATCTCCAGTACCCAGATTTCCTCCGTATCCGCAATGACAAGGGTTTCTGATCCGTCGCCGCTGGATGGAAGAAAACCATACTCTGTCATGAGTTCTCCGATGAATTTTACAGCCTCCCTGGCTGTTTTAAATCTTTGCAGTGTGAAGATCTGTGCCTGTTCTATCGTCATGATCTGTTCACCATTTTCCCGGGTGCAGATTAATTCACTTCTCAGCACGGTTGTACTTTCGGCAATGCCTAACTGGTATTCATTCACATGAGAATACGCTGAATGAAAATATTTATAGGTCTTCTCTACCTGGGGAATATGGCCCAGGATTTCCCCATCGTCCAACAGGGGAAGTGAGGCATCCTGAATGCCCCAGTAAACAGGAGCCTTGTCGCCCGGCTTGAAGGTTTTGGCAGTCACAACGAATATGCGAGAATCCGGGCCTGTATCGGTATGAGAAATGATGATTGACTGGTCTGAACTTGCCTTCTTACCAACGGCAATAATGGTACAGGCAGTTGAATGAATGAAATTTCCGATGATCAGCAATCCTGCGATTAATAATCTATTTTTCATGGTGTTATTATTTTTTGTTTAAGGTACTTACTTTGGGGGAAGTCAGCAGGAAAGTTGATTATTCCCTGTTCTTCAATGAGGCGATTGCCAGTAAAATTCCCAGAATTATTCCCAGAAAAGCGGCGAAAAGGACCCTCCTTTCTCCTGTATATGAAGGTCAGTTATCTTATGGAATGTCATCATTACCGGTGCGTAGAACAGGTTTAGTGCTGTTGATACGGAAAAAGATACCAGTACCTTCTTCCAGCTGAGATCAGCATGTAACAGAGTGTCTGCATCATTCAAACCAAGCTTTAAAAGAAACTGGGGAGTACCGGTCGCAAATATTGAAAAGTCCAAATCCTTTCTCATGGTACCTCCCGGTCTTGATCCTGAGTCCAATGACCTCACCCAGGGTGGCAAGCAGGGCAAATTTGATGAAGCTCATCACCAGGCCGTGTTCGAGGTTAAATCTGTAGTATAAATCAAAGACCTCGTGGAAAACAATAAAAGGCAGAAAAAAAACAGAAAGTCCAATTATAAAAAGCAGGTCAATGTTTTAGCCCCTTAGAAGGTCGGACATAATTATAGTTTTATATCTGTAATAAATTGTTATAATTATGTCTATGGAAAAGCGAACATTCACAAAAGAAGAGAAGCTTCATCTTTTAAAAGAAGCATCTGAGCATGGCGTAACAGCCACATTAGAGAAGCATGGTATTTATCCGGCAACATTTTATAGTTGGAAGAAGAAATTTGAAACAATGGGAGAAGCTGGTTTTCGTCATGGAATGACTCCGGCCCATTTGAAAGAGATAAAACGTCTTGAGAAAGAAAACCAAGTATTGAAAAAATTGCTTGCAGAAAAGGAATTGGAGGGGCATTTAAAAAGCGAAGCGCTAAAAAAGAAGTATGCCTGGGC
>DRHS01000082.1 GCA_011053095.1 Bacteroides sp. | reverse complement strand
ATATTGGGGGAAAGGTCTCTCTTTCCATAAACCTCGCCATTACAAATCCAGACCTTAATACCAATTACACCAACCTTTGTATGTGCTTCGCAAAGGGCATAATCAATATCTGCTCTGAGCGTATGCAGTGGAATGCGTCCTTCCTTATAGAGCTCGGTTCGGGCCATTTCTGCTCCGCCCAGCCTGCCACTGATCAAAACCTTGATGCCTTCAGCACCCATTCTCATAGTAGAAGCGATAGCCATCTTGATAGCTCTCCGGAATGATATCTTGCCTTCTACCTGCCTTGCAATATTATTTGCAACAATGGTAGCATCAAGTTCCGGTCTTTTCACCTCATAGATATTTATCTGTACCTCCTTTTGGGTGATGTTCTTTAATTCTTCCTTAAGCTTATCGACCTCCTGTCCGCCTTTCCCAATGATAATTCCGGGTCTTGCCGTATTAACTGTAACAGTAATAAGCTTCAGCGTTCTCTCAATAATAATCTTGGAGATGCTTGCTTTGGCCAGCCTTGCATTCAGGTATTCTCGGATTTTGTTGTCTTCAATCAGCTTGGCAGAATAATCATTTCCACCATACCAGTTAGAATCCCAACCTTTGATTATTCCCAGACGATTTGCTATCGGATTTGCTTTTTGTCCCATCTGTATCTTTATGATTCGTTTTGATTAACACTATCAAGTACTACTGTAATATGATTTGATCTTTTTCTGACCCGGTAAGCTCTGCCCTGAGGGGCTGTCTGAAGTCTCTTCAGCATTCGCCCGCTGTCAACAAAGATTTGCTTCACATAAAGGTGGCTGTCCTCAATCCTGACTCCCTCATTCTTCACTTGCCAGTTTGAGATAGCTGAAAGTATCAGTTTCTCAAGACGGTTTGAAGCTTCCTTCTGGCTGAATTTTAAAATATCAAGTGCCCTGTTAACCTCTTCTCCTCTTACCAGGTCGGCAACAAGCCTCATTTTCCTGGGACTGGTAGGGCAGTTTTTCAGGATAGCGAAATACGTTGACTTCTTTTCTTCCTTTATCTGGATCGCTCTGTTTCTTTTTCTATCTCCCATGGTCTGCTTTGTTATTTATCCTTTTCCAATTACCGGGCCTTCCCTCCATGTCCTCTAAAAACCCTTGTTGGTGCAAATTCTCCAAGTTTATGACCTACCATATTTTCCGTAACATAAACAGGGATAAATTTGTTTCCGTTATGTACTGCAATAGTATGTCCTACAAAATCAGGAGAGATCACAGACCTTCTTGACCAGGTCTTGATGACGGTTTTTTTCCCCGAATCATTCATATCGGCTACCCGCTTCTCCAGCTTAAAATCAATAAATGGTCCTTTTTTAAGTGAACGGCTCATTCTTTATCAGATTTATTTCGTTTTCCTTTTTTCAACTATATACTTATTCGAATGCTTCTTCTTCGACCTGGTCTTGTAACCTTTGGCAAGTAAACCTGTACGTGATCTCGGATGTCCTCCTGATGCCCTGCCTTCTCCACCACCCATAGGATGATCAACCGGGTTCATGGCTACTCCTCGTGTTCTTGGCCTGCGGCCCATCCAGCGTGATCTACCAGCCTTACCTGATTTCTCAAGGTCATGGTCCGGATTGGATACTGTACCAACAGTAGCCTTACAGGTGGTAAGGATCATCCTTGATTCACCCGAAGGAAGCTTGATGATGGCATACTTTCCGTCCCTGGAAGTAAGTTGTGCATACGATCCTGCACTCCGTGAAAGAGCTGCTCCCTGTCCGGGATGCAGTTCAATATTATGAACGATAGTACCCAGTGGCAAATCTGCCAGGCAAAGAGCATTCCCTACATCCGGAGTTGCAGTCTTGCCGGACATAACCTTTTGTCCAACCTTGAGTCCATTCGGAGCTATAATATATCTCTTCTCGCCATCCTCATATACTACAAGGGCTATCCTTGCAGATCGGTTCGGATCATACTCAATACTTTTTACAGTAGCGAATATCCCATCTTTCTCCCGTTTGAAATCTATAACCCGGTATCTCTTTTTATGTCCGCCGCCCAAATAACGTACGGTCATCTTACCGGCACTATTCCTCCCACCGGATCTCTTCTTAGTCTTAAGAAGCGATTTCTCCGGACTGCCCTTGGTGATCTCTTCAAATGTGCTGATCACCTTACGTCTCTGACCTGGTGTAACAGGTTTGAATTTTCTTACCGCCATTGTTCTAAATATTGCTGTAGAAATCGATGGTTTCACCCTCAGCAAGGGTAATGATCGCTTTCTTGTATGAATTAGTTTTGCCTGTAACAACCCCGGATTTTGTAAACCGGGACTTTACCTTACCTCCGTAAATCATGGTGTTTACTGAGCTAACAGATACACCGTACATCTTCTCAACCGCCATTTTGATCTGTATCTTGTTAGCATCCTTATGTACCAGGAAACCATACCTGTTCAGATCCTCCCCAAGAGTGGTCATCTTTTCAGTTACAATAGGCTTTATTAAAATTTCCATGTCCTTGTCTTATTAATTGGCGCTGGTTTGAAGTACATTAAGGGAGCTCTCAAGAAATACAACGACAGATGCGTTCATAATATCATATGTATTTAATTCTGAGACTGTAATAACCTTGGACTTCTCCAGATTGCGAGATGACATATATATATTCTTGTTGGGTTCGGGTAAAACCAGAAGAGACTTCTTTTCATCAATCTTGAGGTTTTTCCTGATATCAAAGAATTCACTTGTTTTCGGGGCTTCCATGCTGAAATCCTCAAGTACCATGATTCCTTTATCCTTTGCCTTATATGAAAGAGCTGAAAGACGAGCAAGCTGCTTGACTTTCTTATTCAGTTTGAAAGAATAGCTTCTTGGCCGGGGACCAAAGGCCCTTCCGCCACCCCTGAAGAGGGGAGATTTGATACTGCCTGCACGTGCTGTTCCCGTCCCTTTTTGCCTCTTGATCTTGCGTGTACTCCCAGTGATCTCTGCACGCTCCTTTGTCTTGGATTTACCATGGCGCTGGTTGGCCAGAAATTGTTTTACATCCAGGTAAATAGCGTGATCACTCGGTTCAACACCGAAAAAATCCTTATGCAGATCAACCTTCTTACCGGTATCTTCACCTGATTTATTGTATACTGATACTTTCATTACTTCTCAATAATTAAATATGAACCATTGGCTCCGGGAACAGACCCTTTTAAAAGAAGCAGATTATCCTCAGGGATGATCCTGACAACACGAAGGTTAATGACCTTTACTCTCTCGTTTCCTGTTTGTCCACCCATTTTCATTCCCTTGAAAACACGTGAAGGATGAGAACTTGCGCCCAATGATCCTGGTGCCCTCATTCTGTTGTGCTGCCCGTGAGTAGCATCATTTACACCGCGGAACCCATGTCTTTTAACAACACCCTGAAATCCTTTTCCTTTAGAAACTCCGCTTACATCAAGCCAGGTGTCATCATTGAAATATTCAACAGTGATCACATCCCCCGGTTTCCAATCTTTCACAAAACCTTTCAGTTCAATGATTTTTTTCTTGGGAGTTGTTTTTGCCTTCTTGAAGTGCCCCAGCATTGCCTTGGAAGTATGCTTCTCCTTTTTCTCATCATATGACAGTTGAATCGCGTTATAACCATCATTCTCAGTGGTCTTGATCTGGGTCACAACGTTCGGATTAACCTCAATAACGGTACAGGGAACATTCTTTCCCTCATCATTGAAAACGGAGGTCATACCAACCTTTTTACCTACTAAACCTGGCATCTTTCTATCTATTAATAATTATACTTTTATCTCAACTTCAACACCGCTTGGCAGTTCCAGCTTCATAAGCGCATCAATGGTCTTTGGTGTGGAACTGTAAATATCAAGCAGTCTTTTGTACGAACTCAATTGATATTGCTCTCTTGACTTCTTATTTACAAAAGGTGACTTTAAAACGGTAAATATTCTTTTATGCGTTGGAAGTGGAATGGGACCACTAACGACAGCTCCGGTAGATTTTACCGTTTTTACGATTTTTTCAGCTGATTTATCGACCAGGTTGTGATCGTATGATTTCAGCTTAATCCTAATCTTTTGACTCATCTATTCTCTGTTATAACTTTATTACTTTTCTATGCAAAAAGAGTTTTTCCCTGCATCTTTTCCAGAAGATCCTTTGCAATATTCCCGGGTACCTCTTCGTAATGAGAAAATTCCATAGTTGAGGTTGCCCTTCCTGAAGACAGTGATCTCAAAACGGTAACATAACCGAATTTCTCCGCCAGTGGAACTTTGGCCTTAATGACCCTCGCTCCTGCCCTGGATTCCATCCCTTCTACCTTTCCTCTCCTGCGGTTGAAATCGGAAATGATATCACCCATGTATTCTTCAGGGGTAACTACCTCAGCAGCCATGATCGGTTCCATTAGCACAGGACCCGCTTCTTTAGTAGCATGCCTGAATCCTAATTTCGCAGCCATCTCGAATGCGAGCTGGTCGGAATCAACTGCATGGTATGACCCATCCAGCAGTGTAACCTTGAGTCCCTCCAGTGGATAGCCTGCAAGGGGACCGGTCTTCATGGCCTCCTTGAATCCTTTCTCAACAGAAGGGATATATTCTCTGGGAACATTTCCACCCTTAACCTTATCAATAAACTGCAATCCGCTCTCACCCTTGTCTGCAGGTTCCATTTTGAAAACGATGTCAGCAAATTTTCCACGGCCACCGGTCTGTTTCTTGAAAATCTCACGATATTCTTTGGAGATGGTAATGGCTTCTTTATAATTTACCTGTGGAATACCCTGATTGCATTCAACCTTAAATTCCCTCTTCAACCGGTCAACCAGTATCTCAAGGTGAAGTTCACCCATACCGTTAATGACAGTCTGTCCGGTTTCTTCATTAACCTTTACTGTGAATGTGGGATCTTCTTCAGTCAGTTTTCCAAGAGCCATTCCCATTTTATCTATGTCTTCCTGGGTCTTGGGCTCAATTGCTATACTTATGACCGGATCCGGGAAATCCATAGTCTCAAGAGCTATGGGTTTCTTCGGGTCACATAATGTGTCTCCTGTCCGAATATCCTTTAACCCAACTGCCCCGCAAATATCCCCGGCCAGTATAAACTCTTTGGGATTCTGCTTATTGGCATGCATCTGATAAAGACGATTAATCCTCTCCTTCTTGGTAGTCCTTGAATTCAACACCTGATCACCGGCCTTAATCGTTCCTGAATAAACCCTCAGGTAGGTCAGGCGTCCAACAAAAGGATCGGTTGCGATCTTAAACGCCAGTGCAGCAAATGGCTCATCGGGATCCGGGTATCTGTCCTCTTCTTTTTTGATGTATGGATTTTCACCGGTCACACTTCCTACATCAAGCGGATTGGGGAGTAATGCAACGACTGCATCAAGCAAACGCTGTATCCCCTTATTCTTGAATGCAGCACCTGCAAGTACCGGTACGATTTTAAGATCTATTACAGCCTTACGTGTGACTTCCATGAACTCCTCTACGGTTATGGAATCTCTATCCTCGAAGTACCTTTCCAGAAGATCATCATCCTGTTCACAGACTGCCTCAACCAGATTCTCTCTCCACTTTTCGGTCTCTTCTATCAGGTCTTCCGGTATTTCTGTATATTCATATTTCATCCCCATGTGCTCATCTTCCACCCAGATGATCGCTTTTCTCTCGATCAGGTCAATGATTCCCCGAAAATTATCTTCAGAACCAATGGGTATCTGCATGGGTACCGGGTGTGAACCAAGTTTCTCTTCAATCTCACTTACTACACGAAAAAAATCCGCTCCAACGCGGTCCATTTTATTCACAAAAGCCAGTCTGGGAACCCTGTATTTGTCAGCCTGCCTCCAGACGGTTTCGGATTGAGGCTCTACTCCGCCTACTGCACAAAAAACGGCCACCGTTCCATCAAGCACCCGAAGGGAACGTTCAACCTCAACAGTAAAATCAACATGTCCAGGAGTATCTATGATATTGATCTTATACTCCTGGTCCTGGTACTCCCAAAATGAAGTAGTTGCAGCAGAGGTAATTGTAATACCTCTCTCCTTTTCCTGGACCATCCAGTCCATCGTAGCAGCGCCATCATGAACCTCTCCCATTCGATGGGTCAGTCCAGTGTAAAACAGGATCCGCTCCGTCGTGGTAGTCTTTCCGGCATCTATGTGGGCCATAATGCCTATATTCCTTGTATATTTCAGGTCCTGGTTCATTGATTTTTCGTAATCCTCTCAAATTCCTCTATTTACATTCTGAAATGGGCAAAAGCCTTATTTGCCTCTGCCATTCTATGCATATCTTCTTTACGTTTGAATGCCCCGCCTTCCTGGTTATATGCAGCAACGATCTCTCCGGCCAGTTTCTCACTCATTGTGCGCCCGGAACGTTTCCTTGAAAAGTCGATCATATTCTTCATGCTAAGGGAGACCTTTCTTTCGGACCTGACTTCAATCGGGACCTGGAAAGTTGCACCTCCAACCCTGCGGCTCTTCACTTCCACCTGAGGGGTGATATTACTGAGAGCTTGCTTCCATACATCCAGAGCTGACTTGTCTTCTTCCTTCACCTTTTCCGCGACCATTTCAATCGCGTCGTAAAAGATCCCGTACGCAATGCTTTTCTTCCCGCTGAACATCATATTATTAACAAACTGTGTAACCAGTATGTCATTAAACTTTGGATCGGGTAACAAAATCCGTTTTTTGGGTCTTCCTTTTCTCATTATATATATAATATTATATAGTTTATTTTTTAGGCCTCTTTGTGCCATATTTTGAACGGCGCTGAGTCCGTCCTTCCACACCGGAAGTATCGAGTGCACCACGGATAAGGTGATATCTTACACCGGGGAGATCCTTAACCCTTCCACCCCTGATCAAAACGATAGAGTGTTCCTGAAGGTTATGTCCTTCACCGGGTATATATGCATTGACTTCCTTCTGGTTAGTCAGCCTTACCCTGGCAACTTTTCTCATCGCAGAATTAGGCTTCTTTGGGGTAGTTGTGTAAACACGAACACATACTCCCCTCCTTTGTGGACAAGAGTCAAGCGCAGGAGCCTTACTTTTCTCGATGTTTTTCTTCCTTCCTTTTCTTACTAACTGCTGTATTGTAGGCATATAAAATCGCCGTTTAAAATTGGTGAATACTACTTTAGTAAATCGGTTCGCAAAGGTATCTTTTTTTTTTAAAAAACAATAAAAAAACAGACGATTTTCCATGATTGGTGTTTTTGCATTAAGATTACAGTGACTTCGGACCTTCCAATCGGATTTCCAACCCTGTTTTTAAGGGTTTTTTAACATCATCATGGAGCCCCTCCAGGCACCCTTTTCAAAATTGTCTGCCCGGCTTGATTCTTTTTAAAAAAAACTGCTAGTCTGCTTCGGTCAAGTTGATATTTTTTATAGGTTTGTGTATGATTATTAACGAGCAGTATCCAAAAGACTTCCAAGAGTTTCTCCAGCAGTTTAAGACTGAAGAAGACTGTTGGAATTATCTTTTTGAAATTCGT
>DRHS01000081.1 GCA_011053095.1 Bacteroides sp. | reverse complement strand
TGGAAGAACTCAAAAGAACGGTATCGATGGATAGCAGCGGCTTTGCTGGAGATTGAGCTAAAGATGAGAAAAGTCAATAACTTTAGAATATTGAATCAAATGCAAAAAACCATAAAAGAAGAAATTCAAAAACGAACCTCTCAGGAAGGAATTTCAACTAGAAATGGGACATGATCTCTGGTAGCTGATAGTAAATAAACAATTATACTTGTTTGTACATTTATTTGTTTATATGTTTGCGAACAAGTAAATTCAATCACATGACTGAAAAATATATCTACCAACTTCATGCAGAAGTGTGTAAAGCCCTATCTCATGGCAATCGTATAGAAATTATTGATTTGTTGCAGGATAGAGAGTCTGGTTTCAGCGAACTGTATGATAAAACAGGAATATCAAAATCAAGTTTAACACAACATCTTTCCGTAATGGAAAGATAAAGGTATCCTTATTCAACGCAAAGAAGGCTTAAATTCCTTTTACAAAGTCTCGACTGATAAAGTATTAAAAGCATGTCAATTGATGCGGGAAGTCCTGATTGATAAATTAGAGAAAAGCTCAGAGATTCTTAAAAGAATATGATTGTTAAATTCTCATAAAATTTAGTGGATATGGTTGAAAATATTATTCAAAGTGTATTACTAATGCTGCATAATATTGCTTTAGTCGGTTGTGCAGCTGCACCCTTTTATAACAGAAACCTGGTCAATGAAAGAGGTCAATATGGACCTAAATTATTTTATAAATTGGATAAAGTAGTTGAAGACACACTACAGGGTAACGCACCATATTGTATAATTTTCATTATTACCTTATTCGCAACAGGGATTGGTATGCCTTTAAATCACTTCCTATTTCATGATTCATTTAAGGTATTAACTGATGTTGCAATGGTTTCGATAATTCTAAAACTCTTATTTGTCTTTGGAATGGTTGGAATTATGGGCATAATATTCCTTGATATTAATCCAAAACTGACTAAAATTTTTGCTGGATTTTCAAGCGATAGCCCGCCAGATGCTCAAGCGGAAGCTAGTTTTTTCAAACTTCGAGCCAGGCGGAAACGATTATGTGAAATATGCCTTGTTTTTGCAGTACTGGTTCTTGTATTCAGTGCTTTAATGGGCTTTGGAAGCTAATTAACATCTGACCCAAGACTAATTCTTATAGCAGTAAGAAAGGCATTTACAAACAAATCATCCAATTATGAAAATACTATTTATCATCAATGATGCACCATACGGTACCGAAAAAGCATATAATGCCTTAAGGCTTGCGAACCAAATATTAAAGGATTCTTCTGACACAACCGTAAATATATTTTTACTGGCAGATGCTGTAAGCTGTGGATTGAAAGATCAAGTAACTCCAAATGGATACTATAATATTGGGCGCATGTTATCATTGTGTATATCCAGAGGAGGTCAGTTAAAGGTTTGTGGTACATGCATGGATGCGAGAGGCATAAATGAACAGATGTTCCAAAAAGGAGTTCAACGCAGTAATTTAAAAGAATTTGCTGAATGGACCGTGGAAGCAGATAAAGTACTAAGCTTCTAATTATTAGTGATTTATGAACCCTCAGAGATTATAATTTGAGAATTTTTTTACCTGCTGATTCAAAATCAGCTCATAATCCAATAAACAATCCTGGAAAAATTCCCTATGGATTAAGATTTTACAGGAGTTCTTTAATTCGCGTTGATCTATTTCTTGACGACGCTTAAAAAAGAGCTAGTCCTTCTGATTCGGAACTTTAATCACGAAATTTCCAAAATCATTTTCACTTCTTTTCTCTGTGAAAATCATATAACCTTTCTTGGTTATCTTTTCGATTATGGGAGCAGGATAAAATGGCGTTCTGAAAAGAAAGATTTCATCTTGTTTAATCCGTTCAATTCTTTTGAGTATCTCACCCATTGGATTCTTACCTGCATTTATTACTGGGACAGCATCAAAGTTATCTACAACCATATCCCTCCGAACCCATTTAGGTTCTATGGCAGATTCATAATCAGAAATATCGCTAACGTCCATTTTACCCTGACCAACTCTCTTCCTGAGTTCATTTACCAGTTTATCAATGGAAACATTCCCAACTTTAGCGACTTGTTGAAGTGTGGCGATCTTTCCAACAGTCCTCCTTAAAACTGGATTCTTAAGCTTTTGGAAGGTAGGTGAAAAGGATATCAGGAGATCTTCAAGTTCAGGATATTCCTCCAACAATTCACCGACTTTTGTTTTGGGTGTAATGATCATGCCTAAATTATTTTTCACGGTCATCAAAATAGTTGAGTAGTCGTTGCTCCCCCTCCAGTTTCCTTATGTTTGTAACATCCTGCACTACTTCAATTGTTCCCATATATTTATTATTCTTATCCCTGATCGCATAATAGACAATGTATATGAACATATCATTCATTTCCAACCAAAATGACGCCTGATCTTGCTTCCCAGTTTTAAAATCGCTAACCACCTGTTCAACAATATGTACACTTTTCGGAGGATGACACAGCCGGACGTCCCTGCCCAGAACTGCACGATTTCTCTTAAAGATTGGATGTTTTGCCTGAGAGAAGTACTTCACTTTATCATTGCTGTCTACAAAAGTAATTTCTACGGGTAGTGTATTGAGGATAATGATAAGTTCATTAACTGCAAGTTTTCCGCTTGGAAGCTGTACCACGCCATCCTTGGCACTGGAAGAGGAAATTGAATCTACTCCCTCTGGTTTCCATTCAACATCCGGATCATAAAGGCAAAATCCGATATCAACACTTTGCACGTAGATCTCATACCAGTCAGTGTCAGTCAGCTTGTCCATACACATCGGGAGCAGGATCTCTTCCTCCTTCATAACCATATCTCCAATGGCCTTTGCGGCAGGCTTTAATACCATTTCGATAATGGATTCAAATTCACCAATCTCCATGGTTTCTCTAACACTAAGTGCTTCCAATGAGGATTTGAGAAATTCTCTTGTTTCATCATGTTTTCCCCACATTACTTTTGGAGGTCCTGTAATGTTGTATTTTTCCAAAAATGGAAACAGAAGATTCTCCTTTTTTAGATAGTGTTTCTCGACATCCATGAGATTATTGAAAAACGCTTTTAATTGAATTCTGAAGGTATCAAGGTCAAGATCATCAGGTGAATTTACTTTTTCGAAGAATTTATTTGTAGTCCGGACTAATTTTAACAGCTCCTTGTTCTCTTTCTTAAATGTATCAACTGGGTGCCCCGGCGGAATCTCCTTAGCTTCAGAGGTATCAATATGTCCTTCAAGGACCTGTGTATGGATATCACAGAACTTTAGTACCTCCTCTTCCGGTAAGCCCTCGTTGATCAATTCCTGCTCAACCTGAACCACTTCATTGTAGGGTATAGTCTTCAGCAACTCCACCAGTCTCTTTCTTACTTCATTCGGAGCCTCGCCATTATGAAGTTGCAGGATCATATGTTTTAAGAGCTCCATTCTGCTATCTGATGTATTTGAAAAATCAGCCATGATATTGATGTTTTTTTAGTACTGTAAAAGTATGCATATTTTGACAATAGCTTTAGCTGAACCATTCTACTGCAATATAAGCCGACATACCATTTTGTGCAAATAGTTGTATCTTTTAAATTTAAATATACAGGCTATGTTATTAATGGACGGCAGTAAAGCAAATCACGAAGTGCTTTGGCAATTAGAAAATGGCGATGTGATGATTAAAATCATCAATGCTAATCAGATGCATCCTCAAAAAGTGGGAGAATTTGTTAAGTTCCAGGATACACTAATGGAGATTAAGGATATCTCCTGGGAAATGATTGATCAAAATTCCATACGTCGCATCATTACAGTCGAAATTCACGGTCCATCCTGAGCAAGATAAGGGCAGGGATACCCTTCATATGATATATCGTTTCGCTATCCCCTGAAAATCATCATTTTCAACTTCTCGATTGGATGGTCATTCAGTTATCATCGCCACCGCCTTAGACAAGATGCCCTGTTCTCGTTTTATCAATACGGGGTCATTATGAAGGGTATGTCGGTAATTTCCTCATAAGTCTTACCGGCATCCAGCAATTCCTCATCATCCGACTCATAATACCAATCGATCAGAATTAACTTTTCGGTTTTCTGAATCTCCTTCAGGCTTCGGAAAACATCAAGAAGACTTTTTGAAGAAATTGTATTAAAATGTTCAAGTTGTATCCTCAGAACAGTTTTCTCGGGTGGGTCTTTTGCATAGCTCTCACACCACTCTATCAGGGGACCATAGAAGATCTTTGCATTTTCAGGATGCGATCTGCCTTTAATGATTAAGAGTCCCTTTTCAGGATTAAACTCAATACTTGGTGTAGCTTCTGTTTCTCTTATGGATATCGGTTCCATGACGAACTGAAAATAATCTGCTGTCAACCTAAAAATATATAAAAATAATTACAGTTTAATGAGATCAATATAATTATTTCATGCCAATTGATCCGAAAAGGATATAAATGAGCGGGAAAATGAATCAATCCGGCTGTCAATGAGGCTTCATCTGGAATGTAATCCCAGTAATATGTTCAAAGTTTTCTCCTGCTTCAAGAATGTCTTCATCATCTGAATCATAATGCCAGATTACCTCAACATCTTTGTGTAACTCCTTGATAGTTTTAAGTCTCTTAATAATGTCAAGCAGTCCCTTCGAAGAACTGGTATCAAAATGCTCAAGATGTACATCCACAACAGTCTTTTCCTGGGGATTGTGTGCATACTCCTCGCACCATGCAATAAGCGGCTTGTAGAAAACCCTTGAGTCTTCCGGATTTGACCTTCCCCGGATCTCCAGCATGCCCTGATCCGGATTGAAATCAATGCTGGGTGTCTTTGCCGTTGCCTGTATACTAACAGATTCCATGTTTATTTATTTAATGTTTTAGCTCCTCCCTATACGTAAATTTATGATTTAATCAGATTAATTCCTACACAATAATTCGAACCTTGCATTTGATAACCCGAAAAATCTTATCTTGTATTACGATAAACCACCTACTTAATACCACGAAGTTATGGCAAAAAAGAAAGCCAAAAAGAAAGTTATAAAGAAAAAGGACCTTAAAAAGAAGGACAAAAAGAAAAAGAGCCTGAAAAAGAAAGATCTAAAGAAAAAGGATCTGAAAAAGAAGCTGAGGAAGATAAAATCCAAAAAAAAGGATTCCATTAAAAAAACTTCAAAAAAGAAGATCAGTCAGCCCAAAGAAAGTATTGTGATGAAGACTGAAACGGCTGCTTCTCCAAAAGTATTAAATGATCACAGCTCAAATTACAACGTAAGCGAGGCTAATAAAATACTTCGCACCCTGAAAAACCCTGAAGCAGTTCATGCATTTACAAAGGGGGAAACAAGACTTACAGTTAACAGGGTTGTTGAGACTGTATTGAGACATTTTGAGAATTAGCAGGCCTGGGAATTCCACCAGGTTTATTCGGGCTTGTGTAACAGGGTAATGTCCCCGATAAGAACAGCCTTACTGCCATTGGAATACGTTACCTTTGCCTGCCATATATATACAGCCTCCACACATCTAACACTTCCACAATACCCATCCCAGCCCTGATTTACATCATTAGTCTCAAATACAAGTTCACCCCATCGATTGTATATTACGAGATTATATTCCATTACTCCATCATGAACCGGAAAGAAAATCTCATTTGATGGGTTATTTGGATTATAAACTCCACCGCCGGGTCCTGAGTTACTTGGCGAAAAAGCATTTGGGTATTCCAATACGCCTTTACCAATGACTTCAACGGCGTTCGGGAGAATCATATAGGTCTCACATCCATGGTCCGACCAGGCAGTCAGAGAAACATCGTAGATTCCAAGTTCGGAGTATAAATGAGCCGTATCTTTGGCTTCGTAGGTAGTACCATCACCAAAATCCCAAAGATATTTGCTGCCATATTTGGTGAAATTGAAAACTTTTGCAGGCTGGTCAGGAAGCATTACCAAGGATGGTTCAACGAGAAAATCAGGAACGGGAAGTACAAAGGACTGAATTTCATGGAATGCAAAATCCTCACCTCCCTCTCCTTTTACCGTTAATTTAACCTGGTAATAACCTGACTTATTAAATGTATACGTCGGCTCAAATGCCCTTGAAGTACCCCCATCATCAAAGTCCCATAAATACTCCGTACCATAAATTGAGTTATTCGTAAAAGATACCACCAGGGGTACACACCCAGTGTCAATATCCGGTTCAAAATCAGCAATCGGCAAGGGTGGAAAGATCTTGATCCAATGAATCACTGAATCCGAACATTGGCTGTTTGACACACTTAGCTTGATATTATATTCGCCCCAGTCTGTGTATGTATAAGATCCTGGGTCTTGTTGCGTTGAAGAATTTCCATCATCATAATCCCATATAAAATTCCAGGTACCAATATTGGTCTCATTTACGAGTGAGACTATCGCGCTTGGAAAGTACTGATAGATTGGATTATAGCTAAAGCGAGCTACAGGAGAGGGGAAAACTGTAATCTGCTTAATTATTGAATCTTCACATCCGTAATTCGAAAACCCCCTGAGTTCCACATTAAAGATCTTATCTGTCTGATCGTTGTTTACGTAGGTATGACTGGGTTCATCAACAAATGATGCAGTACCGTCACCAAAGTCCCAGGTATAGGTTGAAGATCTTAAAGAGCCATTTGTAAATGCTGATGTATATGGAGAACATCCAGCAGAGTCACGCTCAAAATCCACATCGACGCTTGGATAGACTGTAAGGTTCTGGATTATGTTATCGGAACATCCGAAGCTTGTTAAAACATCCAGCCGCAACTCAAACAGTTCCACATTGTTCAGGTCGTTACTATAGGAATGAGACACGGATTGTAAATCCGATACGGTAAATACAGGTGTGCCATCACCGTATGTCCAGTCATAACTCACACCGGCTTCCGATAAATTCTGAACGGTAATTACCAGGGGAGAACAATCTAAAGTTTTACTTACATCAAATTTTGCCTTGGGTGCCGGATGAACGGTAATCTGACTAAAGGCTGAATCCTTGCATAGATTATTGGAAATCGCGGTAAGCTTTACCTGAAATACAGAATCAAAATTAGTTTCATTAGTATAGGTATGAGTAGGATTTTCCAGAATGGAGGATGTATTATCACCAAATTCCCAACTATGATTCGCATCTCCAAGTGAGGCATTGCTAAAATCTACATCCAGGGGTTGACATCCTTCTGTAATATTTATTAATCCGGCTATTATATCATGGTGGACTGAAACTTGTTTGGAGATGGAAGAAGTACAGCCCTGTGGACTGGTAACGGTAAGGTCTATAGGATAGTTGGCTGCACTAGATGTGCTGTTATTGAGAAATTGCCTGTTAATAGGATTAGTACTCGTTGTTAAAAGTGGTGTACCATCAAACGACCATGAATAGGTCTGCCCGTTAACAGAAGAGTTTGCGAAATTCACACTTGCAGGGGTACACTGATCCAGATAGTCAATTGCGAAATCAGCATTAACATAGGGATGTACAACTATGTCCATTGAGAAAGAATCAATGCAATCAATATTGGTAGCCCTGGTGTAAAGCCAGACTCTATATGTAGTATCAGCTGATCCAATATTTATAAATGTCTGAGAAGGATTGACAGATTGTGAGGAATTACCGTTGCCAAAGTCCCAGCTGTAAAAGGCTGCACCCTGCGATACGTTTGTAAAATTAACATCTAGAGGGTGGCATCCCAGTACCTGATTAGCTGTAAATCCAGTCATTATCTCCGGTTCTACAGTTATGGTCTTTTTAATTTCACTGTTGCAACCCGAGATATTCTCAGCTATGAGTTTGATTTCATAATCCTGCTGGTTGATATAACCAGTGTTTGTGTAACGATGTATGAATGCATCGGTATTCAGGGTTACCGTATCCGTTCCGTCTCCAAAATCCCATCTGTACTGATTAGCTTTAATAGATGAATTCTCCAGCAATACATCAAAGGGACTACAGCCGAGGGCTTCTGGCACAGTAAAATTTGCCACCAGTTGACCGTTTACAACTACGGGCAATGTATATACCTTAACGCATTCGCCATCGGAAGATTCAGTGGTCAGTGTAACCTGGTAGGTGGTATCTGTATTAGTGAAATTATTAAATACATGTGAAGGCGAGGGTTGCAAGGACGAGGCACCGTCCCCGAAGTCCCAATAATGCGTTGCCGGATTCAGAGATACATCAGTAAATTTCACAGCTAGGGGATGGCAACCTGAGTCTACATCCATTGTGAATTCGGCAGTCATCTCCGGATGAACCAGAATATTCCTTACCAGAATATCGGTGCATCCCTGGTCATTTTGAACGATTAACTCCATGGGATATGTCATGGCTGCACTCCCGGTATTTGAATAGGTATGAATATGAATATCAGAGCCCGTACTGGAAGTATCACCATCTCCGTAGTCCCAGAAATAATCATCGACCCCAAAAGATTGATTTTCAATGGTAACCGTAAAAGGATGGCATCCAACTATATCGTCAACGGTATAAGCTGCCTCAATGTACGGATGGATAAGGATATCCAGGTAGTTTGTGTCAGTGCATAATTCCGTGGAGGCAGCAACCATCATCACCCTGACAGTTGTATCGTAGTCCCTGTTGCTTCGCTCGTATTCATGAACCGGACTTGCCTCCGTTGAGCTTCCTCCATCCCCGAAATCCCAGAAATATGTGGCCGATCCAGTGGAACTATTCTGAAATGTTACATCAAAGGGTGAGCATCCCTCAGCTGAAGGTACTGCATTAAAGGAACCGGTCAATTCGGGATAAATGGTGAGATTCCTTGATAATGTATCAAAACAGCCTTCCTCGTTTTCCACTCTTAGTTTTACCTTATATGTAACCGGATCATTCGTGGTATTCGTAAATACTTTTGAGAGTATGGGACCAGCCGATGTTGAAGTATCGCCATCTCCAAAGTCCCAGTAATAGGAATCAGCCTGTATAGACTGATCGGTAATTGTTATCTGGTGTGGGCTGCATGCAATAGCTGTATCAAAAGCGAACTTGGCCTCAATATACGGTCGGACCGTAATTGTAAAGGATGAGGTATCCCTGCAATAATATGGTGAAATTGCAATAAGCCGTGTATTAAATACCAAGTTGTCAGGTCCAAATTCATTCCTGAAAATATGAGTGGGATTGGGATCAGTTGATGAAGATCCGTCGCCGAAGTCCCAATACCACCCGTCGGTATTTCCTGTGGAATTGTTAGCGAACTGGACCGCCAGTGGATGACAGCCGTCAGCATTGCCTCCTGGCAGTGAGAATCCTGAATTAATTTCGGGGAAAATGATGATGGTCTTTTTTAATATATCGGCGCATCCACTTGAATTTTTCACCAATAAGGTAATGGTATCGAAAGTGGGTACCGTATCCGTATTTATGTAATTATGGGGTATGGAAAATGGGGTTGGATAACCCGGTGGCTCCAGATAGGGCGTAGCCGGGTTCAGGTCATACCTTATCGGGGGGGAACCGTCTCCAAGGTCATACTGCCAATCGTAGACACCTGATGACTGGTCATTTATTGTAAGGTCCAGAGGAGCACAACCCGATGAATAATCCGTTATAAAATGCCCGATCACAGGTGATGAAACCTGCACAGTGAGCTTTATTGAATCTGTTTTACACGCCCCTCCTACTTCAACCCAATATTCATGAGGGCCCGAGGGAAGGTTTATGGCGGTTGGTGTATTGCTGGTGGCATCATCCAGGTAGGCATCCGGGGTCCATGTATATTCTGTCCCCCCAAATGCGAATAGCTGGACCGGATCTCCGTAGCATGCCCTGACCACTTCGGAGTTTGTTCCGGCTACATTGGCCCCAATTTTTAGTCCACCAAAATCAGAATAATACCCATAATATATACGCTGAGGATTCCCTGTAAACCCATTCATTATACCCAGGTGAAAGATCCCCCCGGAATTCTCGACAAGGTGCTGTCCAGTACTTAATTTACTGGAAGGAATGGAATTTGTGAACAATGCCATATAATTTCCGTTTCCGGGCATCAGCGTAAAATCATCTTTCCCAAATATTGTACCTCCAATACCAGTCTGCAGAACGCCGTCAATATAAAACTTATCCTCATTCCCCTGTTCCACGATAATGAAGAAATTAAATTTATTCTCCCTTGCCCTGGTAAATGCAAGCTGTGTATTCCCTGTACAGCCAATGGCAGGGACAAGGGCTCCGCCCCGGCCCTTATTATCCGATCCTACCTGGAAGACATACACCGGTTTGGACGGGCTATCTGTTGTAATTCTTGCGTATTTTCTGCCACCTGGAATCAAGTAGGTCTGTTGTTGTCCTGGTCCAAGGGGACCGAAAGAGGCCAGAAGTGCTCCGCTTTCGTCAATCACATCAAAGAATGTATTGGCAACGGTGGCAACAACATAAATAATGGTAGGTGAACCTGCATAGGGTACTATATAGTCATATCCCGTGATATTTACAGGCACGATCTGGTCTCCAACAACATCCTGTCCATTTGGATTGGCAAAGACGGCATCATCCTTAACACTCACAGCTATAGGGGCATCAGAAGTGATTTTTGTGCCTGCGAGCCGGTCGCCTATTGCACCGCTCAATCCAATAGGGAAAAGTGAAAAAGTCTCTCCCTGGTCTAGCGACACGACATGCGTACCTCCAGCACCAACATTCTGAACCGGGCTTCCATAACTGGCTGCTACTCCAGGGGGCAGGTCAAATGTTATTATCGTTGGACTCTGTGTGGCAACGACATCAATAGCTGAATATGCCTGGGGAACAAGTGGAAAAGTAAACGTTGAATTCTGAAAGGGAGTGTAGAATTCGGTTCCCAGGCCGTTGCTACCCTTCAGAGTCCACAGATCAGAACCTGCAGTATAATTAATCTCCCAGTATGCTGTGATCATATTGGTTGCTGTAATATGCAGTCCGAAATTATTGATCCCGTCAGCTGTCAGGGCTTTGTTTTCCAGGCCAGTGATGCCTGGTGAGGCAGCAACATCAATCATGTTGGACAGGTCAACAGCGGCAGAGGAATTGGCGGCTATGTTTACAATAATGTCTGTGAATGCAGGGTTGGCAGGCATGCTGACTGTTACCGTGGCATCGAGTTCCATGGTGGCAAGCCTCAATGTTCCGGGCGTACCTCCCGTATTCCCCCTGTGTGACAATTCAGGCACCACGAACCAGAATTCATCATCGATCTGGGAAAACGACTGGATAGATATCCCTACCAGTCCAATCATTAAAACGATTCGGATCAGGTATTTAACAGCGACTTTTTTATATTTAACCAATCTAGTCATGTAAACACCTCAAATCTTGTGATCGTTTTGTAAATTTAAAAGAAATTATACGGAAACAACGACAGATGGTTATCTCATATACTCTGGACACAAATTCTTGGATTAAAGTTGCCCTGCAACCTTAATTTCTTAATATTAGTCAAAGATATTAAGAACTGGTACTCTCAATAACGCCGTTATATTATGAAATATTTGAAAATAATTGTAGCTACTTCAATAATTATTATTCCCTTTTTATCAATACAGGCTCAGATAAAGTTATCCGAAGGTTTTGAGTCAGGCTCCCTACCATCAGGATGGACCGAGGAAAATCTATTGGGAGGGGAACCATGGAGGTACCGGAACGGTGGTCACAGCCCGAATGATAACAACTGGCTTGTCCCGCCCGATCAGACGGATATTATGCGCAATCCTCCTTCGGCCTATGAGGGTACCTACAATGCAATATTCTTCAAGCAGGGTGACGGGAATGAACGTACAAAGTTGGTTACTCCAGTAATGGTCCTCCTGGGAAGTTCCAGCGTCGAGTTAAGCTTTTACCTCTGTCAAATACCCTGGATATTTGAAGGTTCCGGTAACAATGATGCCTTGCGAGTGTATTACAAGGTTGCACAGGACAGTCCCTGGGTCCTGTTGCAGGAATATCTTGATCCTGTATATGATTGGGACCTGCAGTCACTGGTCCTTCCCAATCCCTCCGACGACTATTATGTGGCATTTGAGGGCCATACACGCTGGGGATTCGGTACCTGCATCGATAATGTAGTCATTGAGGACAAAGGTACAACCCCACTTTGGATAAAAGAATTGGAGTTTAATCAACCTGTCAATGAATATACACCTTCGGGGATCTCCAATCTGACACTTATGCGCATGGATTTCAAGGTGTTCGGGAATACCGACACAGCATGGCTGGAGAACGTTCAGTTTACCTCCCTGAATACATCCGACAGCGACATTCAGTCGGGTGGGGTTAAGCTGTACAGCACACTGAACCAGACGTTTAGTGCCGACAACCCATTGAGTACGCCGACTGATTTTAGCAGTGGGGTGGCCAGTTTCACAGGTCTTCATTACAGCATACCTAGGGGGCAGTCCTATGTCTGGCTTGCCCTGGATGTGGATCCCAACGCCATTCATGAGAATATCCTGGACGTGAAATTGGCTGCCAACAGCATATTGGCCAACGACACCCTATACCCGGCCAACGAGGTATCCCCGGTAGGTGATATCACGATTTATGAGACCAGGTATTCGGAGAATTTTGAAGGGACACATAACTGGGATCTGACCGGTGAATTCCAGGTCGGCAGCCCTGAGGGACTGGGAGGCACGCCTGGGAATCCTGATCCCACGGAAGCCTTCAGTGGCAGTAAAGTACTCGGAACCGACCTTTCAGGGATGGGAGACAACCATTACAAATATGAACCCAGCCTGGATGAAGGCTCTAGCTTCAAGGCCACTTCGCCTTCGATGGATGTGTTATATTATAAAAACCTGAATCTCTTCTTCCAGCGCCATCTGAATATTGAGGTATGGGATGGTGCCTCAATCAAGGTAAGCACAGATGGTGGGTCCACCTGGAATACGGTATGGATAAACACTGGATACATCAATGATTTCCGGTGGGGCAAGGAAATTCTTTCCATTCCGGACCAGTATGCAAGGACAGACCAGCTTAAGGTACGCTTCCAACTTGGTCCCACAAATGAGGATAATCACTATTCTGGTTGGAACATTGATGATGTTTACCTCACCGGCGAATTCATTGACAAGGATGTGGGCGTTTCCAGATGGGTATATCCCCTGAGCGGAAGCGGGCATTCGGCCTCAGATTCTGTAACCGTTGTGGTCAGGAATTACGGTGGAGCAGAAATTACTGTTCCTGTACCTGTTGGTTATTCTTTTGACGGAGGAATCAGCTGGGTAATTGACAATATCACTGACAACATTCCCATAGGCGATTCCGTGACATTCACATTTCCCACAAAAGTGGACTTGTCAATACCGGGATTGAGACCACTGGTTATCGCAAAAACAATGCTTCCGGGGGACCAGTTTACAGCAAATGATTCCGTTACGACTCAGGTCTATATTGTACCGACTCTTGATCCCCCACATGAGGAGGATTTTGAATCAAATGATGGGTACTGGCGGACTGCTGGGAACGACCTCTGGGAATATGGTGCCCCCGGTGGGAATGTGATCGATCACGCCTCCTCAGGATCCAAAAGCTGGGTCATCGGGCTTACCCAGCAATACGATGACTTGATCAGTCAGAACAAGACCATTTTTTCAGATGACTTTGAGACAGACAAAGGTTGGACCTTTGCCGGAGAGTTTGAAAGGGACATTCCCAGCAATCTCCATCCACCATATGCAGCTTTCATATCACCTGTAAAATGCATTGGAACGGACCTGACAGAGCACGGGGATTCCCTCTACAAGTACGAGAACGGTATTACAACTGGAACAGCTTACACAGCAACCTCTCCGGCCTTTGATGTTTCAAATTACACCAATTTATCTATTAATTATTTTAGCTATATCAATGTCCAGGCAGGGGATTCGGTTAAACTGGAAGTAAGCCCGGACAATGGTTCCAACTGGTATGAACTCTGGAAAAATTCAGGGGAGATCATGGATGTATTTTTTCAGCTCCAGGATATCAGCCTGCATGATTCGCTGAGTTCCTCCACTGCACTCCGTTTTCGCTTCTCCCTCTTTCATTCCTCGGCTTCCGGCCCTGTCTCCTACGGCATCAACATTGATAATTTCTCATTCTTCGGGGACCTAATCAGTACAAGTCCGGCAAATCTTACTTCTCCAAGTTACGATCTGACAGGAATTGACAAACCAATGTTTGAGGCACGGCTCTGGAAGGATACAGAAGCTGGTATTGACGGGGCAACCCTTCTTTATTCGCTCGATGATGGAGATACCTGGACAACAATATCCAACAGCTCCGGATTTGATTCATACTGGAATTGGTATACTGGCAGTTCGGTCAATTCACTTGGTGTGGATGGGTGGAGCGGGCAATCCGGAGGGTGGATGACGATCAGGCATCTGTTGCCACCTGCCGTAGTAAATCAAAAAAATGTGCAATTCATGCTGAAATTTGCTGCGGACAAAGTCAATAATAATTATGACGGTGTAGCTCTGGATGATGTACGGATAATGGAAGCCCCGGGGGATGTCGGTGTTACAACAATCCTGGCTCCGGTTTCAGACTGTGAATTGGGTCCCTCAGAAACCTTCACTCTCCGATTCGAAAACTTCGGAATCAGAGACCTTCAGTCCGGCGACTCGATAAAGGTCGGGTATCACATTGACAGGTCCGGAGAAATACAGACAACACAAGAAATCCTCATTCTTACCCAGGCATTTCCCGTCGGTGGTACTCTTGATATTGCTATGCAGACTGATTTAGATTTTGGAAAGGCTGGTGATTACCAGGTGGATGTATTTACCATCGAAGAAGACCCATACCTATATGGAGTAGTAGCCAATGATTCAATTTCCCAGGTGATCCAGGTTATGAAACCGGCGGTGGACCTCGGACCGGACATTTACACAGTGCTTCCAGACACGGTAGTACTTAATGCATACTCCGGAGTTATTGGAGAAGATTACCTCTGGCAGGATGGTACTACAACGGATTCTGTATTTGAAGTGAACATTGAAGGTATTTACTCTGTAAGAGTGGAAAACAGTCTGGGATGCATCGCAAAAGATACAATTCAGATAGTTAAGTTGGTTGCAGATGCTGGTGTTACGGCGATAATGGCACCAATATCCAGCTGTGAACTTGGAGCAGAGGTTTATCCGGCGATAATAATCACGAATTTCGGAACGGATACATTGATAATCGGCTATGAAATACCAGCTCGGTACCAGGTTGACGGGGGAACTGTGGTAGAGGAAACATTTTATATGACCGAAAAAGTTGAGCCAGACAGTTCGTTCACATATACTTTTGCTACTTCTGTTGATTTGTCGGCTGTAAAAACTTATTCTTTTAAAGCATATACAAGTCTGATCTATGATGAAACCTATAATAACGATACTCTCTCGACCAGTTTTGATGTCTTTGGATATACTTCTATAGATCTTGGTCCCGATACCTTAGTAAGGGAATACCAATACACTATTGATCCGGGCTCAGGGTACGACTCCTATCTCTGGCAGGACGGATCAACAAATCAGACCCTTCTGATTGATACAACGGGGACTTACAGGGTTACTGTAACCGAGGGTTCGAAATGTGCAAATTCAGATTCCGTAGTTATTACAATTGTTGTGCCGGATATAGCTCTGAACAATCTTAGTAATCCCTTTGATGCATGCGGACTATCATCATCTGAAAAACTGGAGTTCTATGTTGTAAACAGTGGGACCGATACTTTACTTACCAGTGATACCATACCTGTATCTTACCAAATCAATTCAGGTTCTCAGGTAAGTGATACGCTGTTTGTATATAGTAAAACTTTTCCTGGAGATTCAATCCTCTTTTCTTCTGCTCAGACCATTGATCTCAGCAACTCCGGCATATACCAATTTTCAGTTCAGGCAGACTATATTAATGACCTGGTACCTGGAAATAACAGCCTGGTCCAGTCGGTTGAAATCTTTGGTTACCCAAATGTTACCCTCGGGGGTGACAGGGTGGTAAATGCCCTGACATATACCCTTGACGCCGGAGCCGGTTTTATAAGCTACTTATGGCATGATGGTTCAACTGACCAGCAGTTCATTATCGAATATGACGAGCGGTCGCCTGATTCCTTATACTCGGTTACCGTTTCGGATGATAATGGTTGTGAATCCCTTGATGAGATTTTGGTAACATTTGACATATGGGATGTCACAGTTGAATCGATAATTAGTCCCACTTCAGCCTGCAAACTTACAGATGAAGAGGTACTCCGGGTCCTGGTTCTGAACTCAGGGACAAGGACAATCGTAAATGAACAGCTGAAAATAATTGTTTCAGTCGATAAGGGGATCCCTGTTACGGGACAGAAAACACTGACTCTGCCTCTGGAGCCGGGAGATTCGCTTGAATTTGTATTTGGAAACAAATTCGATTTTTCCGGGGAGGGTGATCATACTTTGACAGCCTATTCCATTTACGCTAAGGATGCTGATCCGAACAATGATACTTTATCAGTCATTATCACTCATGTTGGATCGCCGGTAATTGATCTTGGTGGTACGGATGACAGCCTTGGGACTACCCTGCCCCATACTCTGGATGCCGGGGCTGATTTTGTTGTTTACCTCTGGAACGGAATTTCAGGAAACCGTACTTACAATGCAGATCGGTTTGGCTGGCATAGTCTCGAGGTCACTGATTTACTGGGCTGTACGGGCAAAGATTCAGTTTATCTCATGCTATCGACAGGTCTTGCTGATATCAGGCTGCCCGGTGAACTTAAGGTATACCCCATACCATCTGATAATATTCTTCACATAGAATACAGATCCGATAAGGTTGATCAGTTGTACCTTGAGATTTTCGATTCTAGGGGAGCAAAGATCCTTATTAAGGAATACCGTCAGACGGATCAGATTATGGAGTCCCTTGACGTAAGGGAGATGACACAAGGGATTTACTATCTGAAACTACGATCAGACAAAAAGCAGATAGTAAAACGGATTGTGATTGAGTAATAAGGCAGAAAAATAAAACCCCTGTGGACCGGGATCCTCAGGTACTAACAGCAATAAGCTGAGAATCAGCTCACGAAATCTAGATGGCTACCATCCGGAAAGGAAGTCCTGTGATCGCCTGATAATTTTCGCCTGCTTCAAGGATATCTTCATCATCATCCTCATAGAACCAGTTGACAATTATTTCCTTTTGTTCTTTATGCAAAGGATCGACCGCCTTAAAGAGTTCCAGGATACTTTTTGAAGAACTTGTATTAAAGTGCTCCAGGTGAACATTTATTGTTGTCTTTTCCGCAGGATTTTGCACATATTCATCTAACCAGGCTACAAGGGGCCTGTAAAAGTCCATCGTGTTTTCGGGATTTGATCTGCCCTTTATCTCGAGCAAACCCTGGCCAGAGTCAAACTCTATACTTGGTGTTTTTGGTGTTGCTTCACGAGAAATAGGTTCCATGGCAATTCTTTTATTATTCGGATACTAAAGATATGAATTATATTCCTAATTTCAATTATAACTTTTTAACCAGACATTGAAAAAGATTAATATACTCAAGTTAGTTTATGTTCTTTGAAAGTACAAATATTATCAAATATATATTCTTACATAACAGATAATCTGATTATTACCGACAACCAGGATTTTCAGAAATACAATAAGGTTGATTAAATGCCAATTTATGAAAGCATGGATTACGCGGAATTACTCAGTTGGGTGAATAACCCAGTTTCTGATGTATCCAAGTTGTTCAACCATTTCCCTGAATAATTGGTTTTCTGCTATGTTTTGAGTATTGATACCGGACAACTCCCTTGAGTCGGTCATTTCCATAAATATAAGTTTCAGGTCATTCATCATAGCCATAAAGCGATCACCCTCTTCCTGCTCACGAATTTGATCAAGAAGCAGGATCAGCTGATCGAGGGCCCTTTCCTGCTGAAATACCAGTAACATTACAGTCCAGTAATAATCACGTTCATGTTCCTCAGCATGAATTAGCAGGCTGCTTGTAAGGTGCAGTTTTTCTATGAATTCGCCAGTAGCAAACAGGGTATATAATCTAAGCAATTGCATACTGCTGTACTCATGCTCCATTTGTTCAGCAGCTTTAGAGAAATATTTAATCAGTGTGTCAGGATGTACCCCGGCCTGCCGGTAGCGATTGTACATACCGTGATCGTATAAATGAGTTGCACCAATTTTATCAGCCAGCTTTCTTGCCTTGCTGAGCTGCACATCGGCCATTTCGTTTTTATCATAGGCAATAAGGTAAACCAGGTCTACTGTATAAATACCAAGGTTAACTGCCGCTGCGGCCGAATCCAGGAGGTAAATGGAATCAAGTCCCGAGTTATTTATAAGGTCGGGCAGGAACTCAGCTCCTGTACTTTCAAGCAGTGAAATTATTGCAGAGGGATCTTTCAGACCGGGATTAACCGCATCGAGTCTTCTCCTGAATTCATGCTGATAAAATTTACCGGGTTCTTTAGTTGTGGAGGATTCTGTCTCCCTTTTATTTTTACAGGAGCAGACAGATCCTGTAAAAATCGCTACAATCACGAAAATGCATATACTCTTACTAAATCTCATGGATTAAAAATAATCAAATAACAGGCATAAAAAAAGCCCCTCTGTTAATGGGGGCTGTATAATATGGGGTATCCATTTATTATTCCTCGATTGCTACCAGGCTTTCCCTGAGAACCTCAATCTGCTCGGTGATACGGGGAAGATATTCTCCTGTAGGTTTGGTATCGGGTGTCCAGTTGGCAATCATTTCCTTGAAGTTTGCCTCAACATATACCTGCTTGAGCTTGTTCATCTCAGCCATGAATCTTTCTCCCTCTTCCTCTTTCCTGATCTGGTTCAAAAGCTCAATAAGATTGTCAAGAGGTACTTCCTGGTCGGCGATGGCTATCATAAGATGCCTCAATAACTGGCCGCGTACATCTTCTGGCAGATCAGTCGGATATCTCTTGATTACCTGGGTTCCTATGTACATTTTCTCAATGAACTCACCGGTAATATACAGGGTTACACTTCTGGCTTTATCAGCATTTGTCAATTCCCTGTCCACATTCTCAGCAGTAAGGGTGAGGTGTTTCCTGAGCGAATCCGGATGGGCGCCTGCCTCAATATAATCCTCAAATATTCTCTGTTCATATGAACTTTCAAGCCCGATGGTATTGGCAAGTTTACGGGCCCGTTCATACTTGACAAGCGCTTCTTCCATCTTAGCGTATGTGACCAAATATGCAATATCGACTGTATAGACTCCTAATGTAAGTGCAGCAGTTGTCTCATCCCTGGCATAAAAATCTACGTTTTCCATGGGATTAACCAATCCTTCCATATAATCTGCTCCCGCCATATCAAGGGCAATCATAATTTTTGATGGATCTCTAAGTCCAGGATTAATACTTATCACAGTTTCTGCGAACTCGTCTGTTTCGGGAGCCGTGGCATCTGAAGATTTTTGCTGACCGGCCTTTTGCTGGCAGGATGAAAGAACCATAGCAACCATCAGGGTTGCTGCAAGCAAGATTCGGTAGATTTTCATGGGTATTGTAATTTTTTAATGATGATTATGTGCGTTAAAGATGGCTAAAGATAACAAAAAATTGAAATGCAGACAACAGGGAATAATAATTATCTTTAGTCCCCCAACCTCAACTGTGAAAGCATTCGGACAGCACATCATTGATTTCAGTAATCTTATATGGGGAACTCCCTTGCTGGTGCTGCTTTTGGGAGGAGGACTCTTTTTCCTGATCTACTCCCGTCTGATCCCCTTCCGGTATATCAGGCATGCCATTCAGATTCTTACCGGAAAATATGACGATCCAAATGAACCCGGACAGATAAACCATTACCAGGCATTATCAACTGCTCTGTCAGGTACTGTAGGAATGGGCAATGTCAGTGGAGTTGCAGTGGCTATTACCATGGGTGGTCCAGGAGCCATTTTCTGGATGTGGATATCAGCTTTGCTGGGGGTTGCTACAAAATTTTTCACCTGCTCCCTGGCTGTCATGTACAGGGGAACAGACTCCGAAGGGGAACTCCAGGGTGGACCAATGTACTTTATAACTGAGGGACTGGGTAAGAACTGGAAGCCTCTTGCAGTTTTCTTTTCCCTGGCGGGAATGGTTGGTGTTTCCCCCATGTTTCAATCAAACCAGCTAACCCAGGTGATAGGTGATGTTATACTTTCCCCCAACGGGATACAAACCGGTTTCTATAGCAGGCTGATCACCGGACTAATAATTACCCTTGTTGTATCACTGGTAATTTTTGGTGGGATTAAAAGGATAGGCAAAGTTGCCGGGAACCTCGTCCCCCTCATGATTATCCTCTATGTCATTGCCGTATTGTTTATAATTTTCTCACAACCGGATCAGATCATCCCGGGATTCCGAACAATTTTCGAGGATGCTTTCAGTGGACAGGCAGTGCTGGGTGGTGCACTTGGCTCCCTGATCGTCGAAGGGGTGAGAAGAGCAGCATTCTCAAATGAAGCCGGAATTGGCACAGCTCCCATGGCACATGGAGCAGCAAAAACATCTGAGCCTATTCGAGAGGGACTTGTTGCAATGCTGGGTCCTATGATCGACACATTGCTAATTTGTACAATGACTGCCCTGGCAATTATTATGACCGGAGTCTGGATGGATCCAGGCAGTGACGGGATTTCAGTTACAGTTGAGGCCTTCGAACAAGGTATGCCCGGGATAGGCCCGTATATTCTGATTCTATGCGTTACTGTCTTCGCGGTCACATCACTTTTCGCATTCCCATATTACGGTGCAAAATGTTTCAGTTTTGTTTTCGGAGCAAAATATAAGATTATTTACAACATCCTTTATGTTATCTCAATTAGTATGGGTGCTGTAGGAACACTTCGGGTTGTAATCAGTATTTTTGATAGTGCCTATGCACTGATGGCCTTTCCAACCATGCTGGCTACCCTGTTACTATCACCCAGAGTAATCCGTGAAACCAAAAAATATATCGGGAAATATAAAGCTCAGAAATCATCTAAATCCAATTAAAATGAAAAAAACTACTGTTTTCTTTTGCATTATCCTTGCCAGCCTCATGGCTCAGGCTCAGGATACACCGGATCCCAAACCGGTAGCTCCCTACAGTCCCGGCGTTATGACTGGAGATGGACTATTATTTATATCCGGCCAGATCCCCATTAACCCGGATACTGGTGTTATTATGAAGGGAGATATAAGTAAAGAAACCCGGGTTGTCATGGAACGGATAGGCATTGTGCTGGAAAATAATGAAATGGATTTTTCCAACCTGGTAAAGTGCACAATTTTTCTTACAGACATCAGGGATTACAAGGCCGTAAACAAGGTTTATGCAAGTTTCTTTAAGGATGGATTTCCGGCACGTGAGGCAATAGAAGTATCAAACCTACCCCTTGGAGCCGCTATCGAGATTTCCGGTATCGCTTCAAAAAGATGATGAGAATCACCTCAATATGATCACAAGAAAATTGATAATGTATTATCTTGGTCATCTCTGAGAGCCATCACTACCATATGGATGAAATTCTAATTGAATCAAGCACCGGGTCAGGGATTGTCCGGTTGTACAACAGTGGGATTATGTACCAGACCTATAAGGATGGTTCAGAACTGAAGAAAGAAGACAGCGACCATGAGATGATGCTCTACCGAAAGAATTTCTGCAAAGATACAAGCCGGCCCATCCTGGTTGAATTAGATAATGTAAAGACAGTAAGCAAAGAATCCAGGGCAATTTACTCCAGCCCTGAAACAGCTGAGGTTATCTCTGCAGCTGCTCTGCTTGTCGGCAACCCGGTGAGCAGGATCATAGGTAATTTTTATCTTGGATTAAATAAATCCGTTATGCCGGTAAAAATGTTCACCAACCGAGATGAGGCATTTCTTTGGCTGAAAACATTCTTACCCGGTTAATCCAGTGAAAATGAAAATGGATAACTCACGCATTGAGGAAATCATAAATGCAATTCAGGAGATTGCTTCGGGAAATTTCTCCACTCAAATCAGTATTTCTGATGCCCGGGATGATATAGATGGCATTTCTACGGGGATAAACATGCTTGCCGAAGAGGTCCAGATCAGGATTGACAATTATACAGAAGAGCAGGAAAAACTTAACAAAACCATAAACCAGCTGAATGAGCTGAAGATAGAGCTTTCCCAATCGGAGGAACTTTTCTGGCAGATTTTCCAAACCACTCCCGATGGAATTAGTATCTCCAAGCTTGATACCGGGATATTTGTTGAGGTCAACAAAGGATTTGAAAGCCTGACAGGATATAGCAGGAAGGAACTTATTGGTCATTCGGTATTTGAATTCGGTTTGTGGACTGATCTTAAGGACAGGGAAAAATTGACCGAAGGAATAAAGGAGAAGGGTATATACACAAACCTGGAATCAGAATTCATGGTAAAGGATGGTGGGATTAAAAGGAGACTCGTCTCTGCCACAATTTTGAATATTAATGAAGTGCCACATCTGGTTACTATCAGCAGAGATATTACAGAATGGCGTGCTGCGGAACAGGATCTGCAATTCTCACAGAAAAAGTACGAAGAGCTGATACAGCTTGCACCCGATGGTATAATCCTTGTAGACACAAAAGGTAAAATTGAAATGGCCAATGACGCCTTTCTCCGAATAACCGAATTGACTCCAAAGGAAGTAACTGGATTGCATTTCAAAGATTACCATGGTTTTTCCGAAAAGGATAAGAAGGAATATGGCAAAGCCTTCTCCAGTATACTAAAGGATGAGTATTCCAAACCACTTGAAATGCGGTTTCAGACAAAGAAAGGAGAAACAAAGCATATTGAGCTGCTTTCAAAACCCCTGAAACATGA
The DNA here is from genome assembly GCA_011053095.1 of Bacteroides sp. GTDB lineage: Bacteria > Bacteroidota > Bacteroidia > Bacteroidales > SM23-62 > SM23-62. The sequence continues at coordinate 8,183 of DRHS01000081.1, read as the reverse complement.
AGGCAGAATAACCGGCATTCAGGCAGTTATAAGGGATATAACTGACAGGATAAAGTCAATGGAGATCATTAAAGCATCGGAGATACAGTACAGGACTTCGATGGACTCCATGCATAGTACAATTTATCTTGTTGACAGTGAACTAAAAATTCTTCTCGCCAATAAAGCTCTGAAGCAGGGATTGAAAAATATTGGCTTATCTGCTGATGTTGTAGGTAAACCGTTTATTGAAGCCTTCCCTTTTCTCGACAAGTCAACTGTCGACGAGTATAAGGAGGTTTTCCGGAACGGCAAAGCTATCCAGAAGGAAGATACTTTTACGCGTACTGACCACGATATATTTACGGATACAAGAATAATTCCCATTATTGAAGACGGTGAGGTAACGAGTGTACTTACCATCGTTCAGGATATCACAGAAAGGAAGAAGGCAGAGCGTGTTCAGCAGATTATGTACAATATCTCCAATGCTGTTAATGTAACTGATAACCTGAATGATCTATTCATTTCTATCCAGAACGAGATCGGAAAGATTTTTGACACCCGGAATTTTTTTATTGCATTTTATAATAAGGAGGATGATACCTTAAGCCTGCCCTTCTTTGTCGATGAAAAGGATACCTTCGACTCATTCCCGGCAGAACAAACCCTTACAGGATACATGATCCGGAATGATCAACCCATCCTGATGAAGGATACTGATATAAATAAACTTATCCGTTCCGGTGAAATTAATGATGTCGGAGCCCCCAGCAAGGTATGGCTGGGAGTACCCCTGAAGCTGAAGGAAGAGATCATCGGGGCAATCGTAGTGCAGCACTATGAAGACGAGCATGCATATGATGAAAAGGACCTGGAAATCCTGAGATTTATTTCTTCGCAGATCAGCCTTTCTGTCGAAACCAGGCGTGCATATGATGAGATCCAGGTCGAGAAAGCATATTTCGAGCAACTCTTTGAAGGCTCACCGGAAACGGTTGTCCTGACAGACAACGATGGAAGACTTCTCCGTGTGAACCATGAATTCGAAAAACTTTTCGGATATACAAGGGAGGAAGTTATTGGCCGTTTTATTGATGAATTGATAGTTCCCGATGACCAGATCTCAGAGGCCAGGGACATCTCAAAAAGGGTAGCGAAGGGAGAAGTAATTCGTGCCGAAACCCTTCGCAGGCATAAAGACAGCAGATTAATTCATGTATCCGTATTGGGAACACCTATCGAGATTGAAGGTGGACAGATTGCAGTTTATGGTATCTACCGCGATATCACAGATCGGAAAAATGCAGAAATCGCCCTTCGGGACAGTGAAGAAAAACTACGGAATATTCTCTATTCTTCACCCGATGCCATAACAGTTTCTGATCTTCGTGGAATGATGACGGAATGCAATCAGGCAGCTCTGGACGTATTTGGATATGAAAACGAGAGTGAACTTATAGGTAAGAATGCCAATGATTTTGTTATTCCGGAACAAAAAAAGAAAGGTATCAGATCACTGATTACAGTTTTAAAAGCAGGGCATGTAAAAAACGCTGAATTTGAGCTTATTACAGGGAAAGGAAAGCATATTTATGTGGACGTGTCTGCAAGCCTGATAAGAGATGCAAATGATAATCCTATCGGTATTGCAACAATCACCCAGGATATTACCGAGCGGAAAGCCTGGGAAAAAGCCCTTACAGCTGCTAAAGAAAAGGCAGAGGAATCGGACCTTCTGAAATCTGCGTTCCTGGCAAATATGTCACATGAGATACGGACTCCAATGAATGCAATACTTGGTTTTTCGGAATTGTTGAAAACCGAGGGACTAAGCAGGGAGGCCAGGGATGAGTACATTAAGATCATTAACAGCAAAGGCAATGAACTGATGCTCATCATAAATGATATTATTGATATATCAAAGATTGAAGCCGGAGATATACAGATCAGTAAATCAGAGGTTACGGTGCTGAAATTCCTGCAGAACCAGTTCAAGGAGTTCAGTGAGGAAAAAAGCCTTATGAATAAGGACGAGATTCAGTTTCGCCTGAAACTTCCTGAAGAAGATAACCCGGTTGTTCACACAGATCCAGCAAGATTGAAGCAGATACTGTATAACCTGACCAGTAATGCTCTGAAATTTACTCATGAAGGATTTATTGAGATGGGTTGTTACATCCAGGATCAAAAGGTAATTTTCTACGTTAAGGATACCGGGATAGGAATAGAAGAAGAAAAGAAAGAAATCATCTTTGACAGGTTCCGTCAGGTAGATGAATCAATCAATTCCGAGTTCGGGGGAACGGGACTTGGACTTTCAATTTCACAACATCTAACCAGCCTGCTCGGTGGTAAGATATGGATGGAATCATCCCTGTACCAGGGTTCAACCTTTTCATTTTCCCTTCCCCTGCTAAAAAATCTGGTCCAGAGAGCAGATGCAGTCAATGGTACACTGTCCGGTCACTCTGACAATAAGATATTGGATTTATCCGGCAAAAAGATCCTGATTGCTGAAGATGACTCGGCCAATTATCTGTTCTTAGAATCATTTCTTAAGCGCACTAATTCACAGATATTCTGGGCAAGGGATGGAGGACAACTCCTAGAAATGTACCGGGCTGATCCTTCGATTGACCTTATTCTAATGGACCTGAGAATGCCTGTCATGAACGGGATAGATGCCACAAAAATAATCCGGGAATCGAACACTGACCTTCCCGTAATTGCCCTCACTGCATATGCTTTTGCTGACGACCGGGAGAAATGCCTGCAAGCCGGGTGTAACGACTACCTGGCAAAGCCCGTTAAAATTGAGGAATTGACTCAAACACTGTCAAAATACCTTACCTGAGCAATACTCTCAATCTAACCCTGCCAAATAATTACCGTATTATAAACCCTTCCTTCAGGGGATCTTCCGGATCAAACCAGAATTCTGAACGGCCGGTAAAATGAGCCATGCCTGAAACCTCTGGAATGACAGCTTTATGAGGGCCAAATTGGGTTTGCTCAACCACCCTTACCTGCATCGTTGTTCCGAGTATACTTTCTATAGTGATCCATTCCCCGAGTGAGAGTTCACCCCTTGAATAATGGATGGCAGCTCTGGCACTCACACCTGAACCGGTTGCAGAGCGGTCCAGTTCACCATCGGCAAAAATGCAGACATTCCGGCTGTGATTGTCCTGATCCATTGCTTCCCCTGTAAAAATAGTCCCATATAAAAATCCCAGGTCATCCTCAAATGGGTGAACAATATCATGCCCTGTCGAAACAGCATCTTTGATTTTCCGCCCCATGGCTATGAGACTCATGGCATTCCGACTGCCTAATTCCAGACCAGGATCATCTACAAAAGCATAGAAAGCGCCTCCGTAAGCTACATCGAAAGGTACCTTCCGTCTTGCTCCGATCTCAATTTCCTTGCCGGACATAAGAACAAAAGAAGGGACATTCCTGAAAACGATCCTTTCAACAATCCCATTATTTAGCCAGGCCGTAGAGACAATTCTTCCGGGAGGTGCGTCGATATTCAGAATTACCTCTGGACCCTTCTTCTTAATGAGTCCGGTTTCAATAACTAATTTGGTGAGTGCGATTATGGCATGCCCGCACATTGTACTATAGCCTTCGTTATGAAGAAAAAATACACCAAAATCTCCATCTTCAGTTACAGGTTCAGTAATCACTGCTCCATACATATCTGCATGACCCCGAGGTTCAAACATGGTACCTGTACGAATAAAATCCAGGTGTTCCCTGAAATAACTTCTTTTTTCAAGGATATTGCGGCCTTTAATTTCAGGCAGACCATTTATCAGCACCCTGAGAGGCTCACCACCAGTGTGCATATCAATCGTCTGGATGCGTGACCAGTTACCGGGTGGATTCCAATTAACTGTATGATTCATAAATTGATGTATCAGGGAAAATCAATAGTTATACCCAATTGCCTTGCTTTGGCAGACTCATAAATCTTTCGTGCAACCACCAGGTCAAACAGGGCCATTCCAACAGATTTAAAGAAATTAGTGGAACCAACAGGTATTTCGTAGGGATCATTCAGAAACCTGCCAAAAGTGCTTACCTGAGAATTCTTTAATAATCCTGATTCAATTGCAACAGAGAGATCGCCGGATTCTTCAAGGGCCTGCCTGGAATCGACATAAACATGTTCGAGCATGGGATAAAGCTCGTCCGGATACTCCCTCATTTCGGGTGTGAATGAGCCAATACCAACAAATGTTTTTCCTTTAAGTAACTTGCTGTCTCCGGGTATTACCGGCTGCAATGATGTTGTGGCCGTAATGATCACATCGGAAGCTTCCAGAATTTCTCTCCCGGACTCCAGCACGGAAACCTGAAGTCCGTATGTTCCCCTGAGCTTTTCGGCGAGTACTTCAGATTTGTTCCGGTCTAAATCTGCTATATAAGTTTTATCAAACGATCTGGCCTCATTCGAGAGAACTGCCAGATGCCAGGCCTGTACTCCCGCTCCTATTATCCCCAGGTTCCGGGCATTCCTCCCGGCAAGATGCTTTACCCCAACTGCACCTACCGCACCAGTCCGCAGTCCGGTTAATACAGCTGCATCCATCAGTGCCATTGGTGATCCGGAATTTCCATCATTCAGGATCATAGTCCCCTGAATCACCGGTATCCCTTTTTCCTGATTGCCCGGAAAAACACTTACCAGTTTAGTACCAAATGCAGAGGAGGTAAAAGCAGGCATAAGCAGAAGTACATTCCCCTCATGTTCGGCATGCATTCTGGGAGGCATATTGAAATTCTTACCTTCATACATAACCATAGCCTCTTCCACAGCCTCAATCAATTCTGCTGGAGAAATTGCTTTTTCAAGATCTTTTCCTTTGAGTACAAGCATGTCAGAGTTTGGTATTTATAATTATGTCTGAATTTAATCTTTTTCTTTTATCTTTATTCTTTCTTGAACACAGGATTTATGATAATCAAGTAGCTTCCTCACCGTTTACTTACTTACCGGTTCGTTAAACTTAGTTGCCCCTCTTTCAGGCGGATAGCTCCTCCCCTTATGAATAACAAGATCACAAATAATAGTGTTCAACACAATTTAAAGCAACTCTGGAAGTCAGTCATCGAGTCCATTTCAGGAACCGACCTGGATTTCACCGAGGGAAGGATTGGAAAGGCCATTCTAATGCTCAGTATTCCAATGGTCCTGGAGATGGTCATGGAATCGGTATTTGCAGTAGTTGATATTTTCTTCGTGTCCAAACTGGGGACCTATGCAGTAGCTACAGTTGGTATTACGGAGTCATTAATGACCATCGTATATGCCATTGGCATGGGACTGGCGGTGGGAACAACCGCTCTGGTTTCCCGAAGGATAGGAGAAAAAAACCGGGAAGGAGCATCCGTTGTTGCCTTCCAGGCTATTTTTGTAGGACTGATAATATCAATCGTAATTGCTATTCCAGGAGCCATCTTTGCCTCTCGTCTTCTCGACGTAATGGGCGCTGAAGAAGAAATGGTAAGAGATGGCTTCATATACACCGCAATTATGCTTGGCAGCAACGGGATCATCATGCTGCTGTTTATCATTAATGCAGTATTCAGAAGTGCAGGGGATGCCGCAATTTCAATGAGGGTTCTCTGGCTGGCCAACCTAATCAATATTATTCTGGATCCCTTGCTGATACTGGGAATAGGGCCCTTCCCGGAATTGGGCATCAAAGGTGCAGCAATTGCAACTGCTACCGGAAGGGGGATCGGAGTTATATACCAATTCTGGTTACTGTTCAATGGAAAAGGGAGGGTTCAGCTAAAGACAAGGCATCTGTTTGTTCAGATCCGGATCCTGCTGAGTCTGATCAGGCTTTCTCTGGGGGGAATTGGCCAGAGTCTAATTGCCACGACCAGTTGGATAGCTCTGGTCAGGATAATAGCCGAATTTGGGAGTGGTGCCCTGGCAGGGTATACCATCGCTATACGGGTTATTATTTTCACACTGCTCCCCGCCTGGGGATTAAGCAATGCCGCGGCCACACTTGTCGGCCAGAACCTGGGAGCAAATAAGCCCGACAGGGCCAAGCGTTCCGTATGGTTGACCGCCAAGGCAAACATGATCTTTATGGGACTCGTATCCATCGTATTTATAGCATTTCCGGCTTTTTTTATCCGGATTTTTATCCAGGATCCTGAAATAGTAGCATTCGGGGCAAACTGCCTCCGGATAATTGCGTTCGGATTTGTATTTTACGGGATGGGCATGGTTATGATACAGGCTCTTAACGGAGCGGGTGATACCACAACTCCAACAATTATCAACCTGGTTTGTTTCTGGATGCTCGAGATACCTCTCGCCTATATTCTGGCACTGAAACTGGAAGCCGGGGAGAATGGTGTTTATATTGCAATTATAGTAGCTGAGACCTGTATGGCCCTGATCGCAGGGTATATCTTCAGAAGAGGAAAATGGAAACTCCGGAAAGTTTAGTCTCACTCATATCGCAGATTATCAACGGGATTCCGGGATGCATCTATCCAGGAGCTTAAATACATACTCTCGAAATACCTTGGGTAAGGAGGATGGAAGGCTATCGCCGCTCTTCCATCCGTTTCATAAGCTTATTGCGATAAGATTGTCCGACCGGGATATCACTTTCAATTATCCTTAGTCTGTTGCCTTCCAGAAAACTGATCTTTTCTATAGCTATCAGATAGGATCTGTGTACCCTGAGAAAAAGCTCTTCCGGAAGTATTTCCTCCATTTTCTTAAGGGTCTCATAAGTGGTGATAACACCATTATCTGTGTGTATACGTACATAATCCCCCATTGCCTCCAGAAGGTAAATCGAGGAGTGATCCAATTGGTAGATCTTGCCGTCAGCCTTGACCATGAGAAATTTCTTTTGATCTGCAGCATTACCTTCAGCTTTTCTGTTCTCAATCCTTTTCACTGCCTTGTTTACCGCTTTAAGAAAACGTTCAAAAGAAAACGGTTTTACAAGATAATCTGCGGCATCCAAGTCAAATCCTTCTACCGCGAACTCCGGATATGCCGTAGTAAAAATTATCTCTGGCGGCCTCTCCAGGCTCCTGATCATGGAAATTCCCGATAGTTTGGGCATATTTATATCGAGGAATACTATTCCAATATTAATTCGGTCGAGAACATCCATGGCCTCGAAAGAATTACTGCAGGATTTATTTAAGTTAAGCAGGGGACAATCGCTGACATACTTCTCAAGCACCTCCCTTGCAAGAGGCTCATCATCCACTATAATACAAGACACACTCATAGTAAATCAAGTTTGACCCGAACACTGAATTTATCTTCCTGGTCAAGGATTTCAAGCTCATATTTCCCCGGATACATCAATTCCAGCCTTCGCTTTACATTACTCAGGCCTATCCCGTTGAAATCATTTTTTTCAACCTCATCCACATGACCCTTATTATTCTCAACGTACAGATCTACATTGTTGTTATGGATGTCAAACTCTATAATTACATATCCTCCGTCAGGATCACCTTTAATGCCATGCTTGAACCCATTCTCAATGAACGGCAGGAAAAGGAGGGGTGCAATTTTTTTTCCCGTATAATCACCCTGTTTCCTGTACTCAATGCGCGATCGCTGGTCAGACCGTAATTTCTGAAGCTCAATATAATTATCCATGAAACGGATCTCCTTTGTCAGTGCCACCCTCTCCTCATTAGATTCATAAAGCATATACCTCATCAGCTCAGATAATTTGAGAATGGCTGCCGGTGTTGATTTTGAACCTCCGAGGGAAAGGGAATATATGTTATTCAGGCTGTTGAACAGGAAATGTGGATTGATCTGAGATTTAAGTGCTTTCAGTTCAGTTTCAACCTTTTCCTGGCGAATGGCCATCAATTGCTGCTCGGCCTGCATAAGCAAGAACCATCCCTTTGACAACTTCAGAAGACTCGTCAGTGCAACATAGACAAAAATAAATTTCAGAATATCTGCAATATCATAATAGGAGATGAAGAAATATTCCGGCAATATCATGTCAACCAGGAAGTTAAACGTAGCAAGGTTTAACAGGGCGGATGCATATATCAGAGCCGGAAGGGCAATAAGCCAGGCCAGGTACCTGCCCTTCTGTAAAAGGAGTGGGATCAGCAGCCAGATGTTCAGGTAAACTGCACCCAGCAGGCTAACATGAAACAGGGCAGTATAGATA